>JAOUPR010000033.1 GCA_029879725.1 Gemmatimonadota bacterium
CGTTCCCGTTCTCCGTGAGTTTCCGGAGAATCCCTCCCATGGAGATCACGTCGTCGTCGGGGTGGGGAGAGAACACCACGATGCGGTGCCCCACCGGAAGCTTGCTCTTCCCCCGGACCTTGGCGATGAGGCCGTTGAAGACCCTCCCGTTCAACTCGCCCGCCATCCCGCGACGGCGCACCAGGGAGGAGAGATGGTGCTCCCTGTAGTCGTCCGCGCTCAGATGAAGGATGGGCTTCCCCGTCTTCTTGCTGAGCCACAGGACGGCGCGGACCTCCTCCCTCTCGGTCCACTCCATCTCCCCCAGCACCCAGGGGGTGCGCACCCGGGTGAGCTCGGCCGCGGCCGACGGATCGAGATAGATGGTGGCGTTGCGATGCCCCTGGAGATAGGTCGCGGCCACGTCAGCGTGCACTTCGCCTTCCACGGAGCGCCGCACCACCAGCGCCTTGTGCTCACCGGTGGCGACGAGCACGATCTCGCGGGCGTCGAGAATGGTCGCGACCCCCATGGTGATGGCCTCGGGCGGTACGTTCTCCTCCCCGAAGAAATCCGAGGCCGCGTCGCCCCGCGTGATGGCGTCCAGCGCGATGAGGCGCGTGCGCGACTCCCGCCCCGACCCGGGCTCGTTGAACCCCACGTGTCCGCTGCGGCCGATCCCCAGGAGCTGGAAGTCGATTCCGCCCGCGGCGCGGATCGCCTCCTCGTACGCGACGCAGTGGGCTTCGACTTCCTCCCGGCGAAGGTCTCCCCGGGGGATGTGGATCGATTCCCTCGGCACGTTCAGGTGCCGGAAGAGGTTCTCGTGCATGAAGCGGTGGTAGCTCTGGATGCTCCCCGGATCCATGGGGAAGTACTCGTCCAGGTTGAACGTCACCACGTTGGAGAAATCCAGCCCCTCCTCCCGGTGGAGGCGGATGAGCTCGCGGTAGACTCCCACGGGAGTCGACCCCGTGGCCAGCCCGAGCACCGCGGATCTTCCCTCCTCCGCCCGGGCCCGGATCAGCGCCGCGATACGCCCCGCCACCTCCCGGTCCAACTCCTCGTGATCGGCACGGATCCGGACCGGGATCTTCTCCAACCGCTCGGTGTTGCCCACCCCCGTCACGGTATCCTCGGTGTGATTCGCACGTCGGTGATGGCGTTCACGGCCAGGTCGTGAACGGCTCTCCGGAAGGGAACGTGCTTACCGTTCTCGCGGGTGGGATGGACCCGGTTGGTGAGAAGAACCACGAACAGGTCCAGCTCCGGGTCGATCCAGATGGACGTTCCCGTGTACCCCGTGTGCCCGAACGCCTCGGCGGTGAAGAAGTCCCCGCTCGACGACCCCTCCGTCGGCGTGTCCCACCCCAGGGCCCGGCTGGCGGTTCCGTCGTATCGGTGCGTGAAGTGCTCGATGGTGGCGGAGTCCACCAACCGCTGATCCACGCGCCGCGTGACCGGGCACGGCCCACCGGACACTTCGCCCGTGCGGCACGCCGACAGGAACCCCTCGTCGAGCATCATCTGCGCGAAGACGGACAGGTCCACCGCCGTGGAGAAGAGCCCCGCGTGCCCGGCCACGCCTCCCATGGCGTCGGCGTTCTCGTCGTGAACGCGCCCCCATACCATCCCGCCCCTCCACAACGTGTCCATCTCCGTGGCGGCGATGCGCGGCTTGAGCTCGGGGTGGGGCCGGTACCCGGTGTCGTTCATCCCCAGCGGCCGCCAGAGCCGGGCCGCCAGGAAGGCGTCCAGCGACTGGCCCGACACCTCCTCGATGACCCAGGCCACCGTCATGATCCCGATGTCGGAGTAGGATGTCCGCGTTCCGGGCTCGTACTCCAATGCCTCGTCGGCGGCGGCGTCCTTGTACTCCTGCACGCCCGACCTCTCGAAGAACCAGCGGCGGAACGGGGTGAGTCCGGCACGGTGCAGAAGGAGTTGCCGGACCGTCACACCCTCCTTGCGCGCGTCCCCCCGGGACCACCAGGGGAGGTAGCGGACCACCGGTGCGTCCAGGTCCAGCTTCCCCTCGTCCACGAGCATCATGGCCGCCGTGGTCGTCCCCACCACCTTCGATACCGACGCCATGTCCCACACCGAGGTGGGCGTGGCCGGGCGGCCGCTCCCCCAGGCCAGCTCGCCGTACCCTCTCAGACGTACGAGACGGCCGTGGCGACCCACCGCCAGAGAAACGCCCGAGGCCACCGAGTCGGCGATTCCCGCCAGGATGAGGGAGTCGAGGCGCGCCAGCGTGGTCTCCGACATCCCCACCGAGTCGGCGGCGACCTCGGTGACCGCGGGCGCCTCCTGGTCGCGGGCTCCCCGGGCGACGATCCCGGCGGCCACGAGGGGGTCGTCCACCACCGCCGCCCTCCCCCCGGTCGTCACCACCTGCTCCCGCTCGAGTCCCTCACCGACCTGGTGGAACGGCGGGAGCGAGATGGGGAGCTTCCCGGTTATGGGCGCCTCGCCGAAGAGCGCGCGGACCGCCGCGCGCTGGGAGACCTCCCGGTTCCCCCACGCCACGAGGTAGCTCCCCACGTCCGGGAAAGCTCCCAGGAGGTACGGGCTCCCGAGGGAAACCAGCACCGTGGGATGCGTGCGGACCGCCTCCGCCATGAAGCTCCGCAGCCCCTCCGGGACGGCGTCGGGACCCGATCCCGCTCCGGGGGAGACATACGCGCTCACCACGACGGAACCCACGCCGTCCAGGCGCTCCACCAGGGTGGCGAACTCCGCGGAATCCGTGCGTTCGTCCACCGGGATCTCCACCGCCCGGATCCCCCGCTCGGCCAGGCCGGCGCTGAAGGCGCGGCCCGCCCATAGCCAGCGGGACGGAGCATACCGCACGTGGAGGAGCGTCTCCTCGGCGCCGGGGTCGAGCGGGAGCAGCCCATCCCGGTCCCGGGGAAGGGTGATGGAGCGGGAGGCCGCCGTGTCGGCGAAGGCCAGGTGTGCTCCCGACCCCACCACGCCGTCCACGGCGTCCAACGACACGAAACGGCGCTCGTGGAGTCCGAGGCGAGCCTTCAGGACCAGGAGCTTGCGAACCGACTCCTCGATACGCGACCGGGTGAGCCTCCCCTCCTCCACCGCCGCCACCACCGCGTCGATGGCCAACGCCACCTCCTTCGGGGAGAGGAGGACGTCCGCCCCGGCGATGAGGGAGCGTACCGATGCCTCCCCCATCCCGTACCCGTCGGCGATGGCCTTCATGGTGAGGGCGTCCGTGAAGAGGACTCCGTCGAACCCGAGGTCTTCACGAAGCAGACCGGTGAGGAACTCGGGGCTCAGCGTGGCCGGCGGGGCCCCCAACCCCAGGAGCGTCGGCACCGACACATGGGCCGTCATGACGGCATCCACTCCCTCCTGGATGGCGCGGACGAAGGGGAGGAGCTCCACCGCGTCCAGTCGCGCCCGGTCTCCCACGACCAGGGGGATCCCGAGGTGGGAGTCCACGTCCGTGTCTCCGTGCCCGGGGAAATGCTTCCCGGTGGTGAAGGCGCCCCCGGCCCGGGCACCCCGCACGAAAGCCGCGCCCATGCGGGCCACCAACTCCGGGTCCCCCCCGAACGACCGCGTCGCGATGACCGGGTTGTCGGGGTTGTTGTTCACGTCGAGAACGGGAGCGAACAGGAAGTGCACGCCCAGCGCGCGCGCCTCGCGGGCCGTGATGCGTCCGTACTCGTAGGCGAACCGCTCGTCGCCGATGGCGCCGAAGGCCATGGTGGGCGGAAAGTCCGTCCCACCTCCCTGGGGGAGGAGCGACGGTAGGGCATAGCTCCCGTTGATGCGCATTCCCGGCCCGCCGTTCTCGAAGTCGGCGGTGACCAGGAGCGGGATGCGGGCCCGGGCCTGGAGCGCGTTGATCTTGGCGGCGTATGCGTGGGGGGTCCCGATGGACGGCGACACGCCACCGATCCCCTCGTGGGCCACCCACTCCTCCAGAGGCGCGAAGTCCGGGGCGGAAGGGGACACGTACCCACCCGGCATCCACTCCACCACGAGCTGGGCCACCAGGTCGCGCAGGGAGAGTGACGCCAGCGTCGTGTCGACCCAGGCCCGTGCCTCGCGGTCCAGTCCTTCCGCCGAGACGAAGACCGGGACCTCCGGGGCGGCGGCCCCGCGGGACGGAGCCGGGACTCCCGCCGGCGCGGGCCTTCCGCACGCCACGAGTAGGAGGAGCGCCGCGCCCACCAGGGTCGGCCCGAAGGGGAAGGTCGTCCGTCTCATCTCAGTTCCCACCGGTAGGAATGGTCTTGGCGTCCATGGAGATTCCCGCCCCCAGTTCGAACAACGGAGGGATACGGATGGGCGCACGCCCGCGGATGGGGATCTCCCCGAGGAGCGCCCGCGCGGCCGCCACCTGGCTGACCTCCGACCCGCTCCAACCCAGCATGTACGCCCGAACGCCGGGAAAGTCGGCCACCAGGTAGGGATTCCCGAACGAGATGACCACGTGGGGCACCCCGGCGCGCGCGAGCGCCCGGACGAAATCCACCAACTCCGCGGGAAGCGCCATGGAGTTCTCCACGTAGGACAGACCCGTGACGTACGTGCCCACCACCACGAGTTGGGATCTCCCCGCCTCGGCGAGGAGGGCCGCGTACCGTTCCGCCGACGTCTCCTCCGTGAGTTCGGCCGTGGAGAGCCGGACGTACGTCTCGCGGAGGCGGGCGTTGAAATACCGTCCGGCCAGAACGTCGCTGGTCCGCCGGAAGCTCACCGAGAGCACGGACGCCCAACGGGTCCCCCGCAGGGGAAGGAGGTTGCGCTCGTTGCGGAGCAGAGTGATGGACTTCTCGGCGATCTCCCGGGCGACCGCCTCGTGGTCGGGAATCCCCACGCTCCTGGGAACGTCCTGAAGGGATACGGTGCGCTCCTCGTGGAGCCCCAACCGCTCCTTCTCCCGGAGGATGCGCCTCACCGACTCGTCGATGCGCGACTCCGGAATCCTCCCGCTGCGCACCGCGTCCACGATCCCGTCGATGGCGTCGGAGAGAGAAGGAGGCATGAGGATGATGTCCGACCCGGCCTCGACGGCCCGCACGGCCGCCTCACGGCGCCGATAGCCCCGGTCGATGGCGTACATGTCCATGGCGTCGGTCACCACCAGCCCATTGAAGCCCATCCGGTCACGCAGGAGCGTCCGCAACACGCCGGGCGCCAGCGTCGCGGGATCCTCGTCGCCCCCGTTCAGACTCGGCACCCCGATATGGGCACTCATCACCGCCCCCATCCCGGCATCGATGGCCACGCGGAAGGGCAACAACTCCACCGAGTCCATCCTCTCACGCGAGTGGTGGATCACCGGAAGGGCCAGGTGCGAGTTCGTGTCGGTGTCTCCGTGGCCGGGGAAGTGCTTGCCCGTGGCGACGGCTCCGTGCTCCTGCACGCCCCGCACGAAGGCGGCCCCCATGGAGGCGACCGTCGCGGGGTCTTCACCGAAGGACCGGACGTTGATCACGGGGTTGGCGGGGTTGTTGTTCACGTCCAGAACGGGTGCGAAGGGCATGTGCACCCCCACGGCGCGAGCCTCCAGCGCGGTCACCCGGCCCATCTGGTAGGCCAGGGCCGTGTCTCCCGACGCACCCAGGGCCATGAGGCGCGGGAAGTCCGTCGCCCCTCCCAGGGGGATGGTGCCCGGCATCTGGACCGCGCCCCGGAAGCGGAATCCCGCTCCCGTCTCCAGGTCGGCTCCGATGAGGAGGGGGAGCCGGGAATGACCCTGGAAGTCGTTGAGCTTGGCGGCCACCTCCGTGGGCGATCCCACGGAGACGATCATCCCCCCCACATGGTATTCCTCGATGTACTCCAGGATGCGCAGGTGACCCTCGGAACCCTCCGGAGAGAAGCTCCCCAGGACGATGGGCATGAGCATCTGCCCGACCTTCTCACGAAGGGTCAACCCGCGGAGCGTGCACTCACTCCAGGAGAGGGCCGGCCCACCGGACGAGCCTCCGTCACCCAGACACTGGAGAAACACGTCCATGTCGCCGGCGTCGGCGGTGAGGGTGTCCGACCCGGTGCGCTCGACGGGACGGACGGGTGCGCCCGCCGGCTCGATTTCGCGGCCGTCGCGAGGAGTGGCGGGAGGCGGTGGAGTGGGAGACCCACCCGCGGCCGGGAGGTCGGTCCCCGGAGCGGGCGTCGGCGCCACTCCGCCGCCGGAACCACCACACCCGAAGAGAACCACCGTCGAAAATCCCACGACGGAACGGCGGAGGACGGAGCGAAAGGATCGCTGTATTTCGAAGACCATCGGAGCCGGATTCGGAGTACGCTGCTTGTCGCCCGTTGACGACGGCACCTCGGACCCCGACTCTTGGGCTCATGACCTACCCAACGACTCGGCGCCGCCCGCGCCAAACGGTGATCGGCCCGGAACATACCGGGTCGCCAGGACCCTCACAATCCACGCGGTTCTTTCGCCACCGGTCGCGTGGAGCGATCCTCCCCGCGCTCCTCGCCGCCGCCGCGTGCGGTGGCGAAGGGGCCGCCCGCTCCGCCGGGGGAGACGCGGACCACCCGGAGGTGAGGCCCGGGATCGAGGTCCTTCTCTCGGACTCCCTGCACCTGGTGGCGGGCAGGCGCGTCGGGCTGGTGACGAACCACACCGGAGTCGACAGGGCGGGCAGGTCGACCATAGACCTCCTGTACGAGCACCCCGACATCGAGCTCGTGGCTTTGTACGGCCCCGAGCACGGGATCCGAGGCGAGGAGCAGGCGGGGGTGGCGATCGAGAGCGGCGTGGACTCCCGCACGGGAATCCCCGTCCACTCCATCTACGGGGAGACCCGAAAGCCGACGCCGGAGATGTTGGAAGGGGTCGACGTGCTCCTCTTCGACATCCAGGACATCGGTGTTCGGTACTACACCTTCGTGTGGAGCATGACGCTGGCCATGGAAGCCGCCGGTGAGAACGGGATCCCCTTCGTGGTGCTCGACCGGCCCGATCCCATCGGGGGGACCGCCATCCAGGGAACGGTCCTCGACCCGGCCTACGCCACCTTCGTGGGTCTGTATCCGGTCCCCATGCGGCACGGCCTGACTCCGGGAGAGTTGGCGCGTCTGACGGTGGGCGAGTTCGGCGTGGAGGCGGAGCTCCACGTGGTTCCGGCCGAGGGGTGGAGGAGGGACATGCCGTTCGCCGAGACCGGACTCCCCTGGCTCGCCCCCTCTCCCAACATGCCTTCGGTGGAGAGCGCCCTCACGTACCCGGGGTCGTGTCTCTTCGAGGGGACGCTCCTCTCGGTGGGGCGCGGCACTCCGTTGGCCTTCCAGCAGGTGGGCGCGCCCTGGCTGGACTCCGAGGAATTGGCCCGCCGGCTGAACGGCCGGGGAATGGACGGGGTGCGCTTCGACCCCGTCACCTTCGTCCCGGAGAGCCCGGGAGACGGCAAGTTCGGCGGAGAGGACGTCCACGGCGTACGCTGGGTGCCCACCTCCGACTCGTATGATCCGGCGCGGGCCGCCCTCGCGGTGCTGGTGGAGACCCGGCGGATGTCGGGAGACCGCTGGGAATGGCGGGTGGGACACTTCGACCGCCTGGCCGGCACCGACGCCGTTCGCCTGGGGATCGAGGCGGGAGAGGACGTGGCGGAGCTCACCGCCGGTTGGGACGAGGCCCTCGCTGCCTTCGCCGCTCTACGTAGCCCCTACCTGATCTATCCGTGAGTGACCGTACCCGGGCGTCATGGGACGCGGTCGTGGGAGTGTGTGTCCTCGTGGTCGTGGCGGCGTGTGGCCCCACGCCCCCTGCGCAGCGCATCATGCCCGAAGCTCCCAGGATCGCCACCGCCGAGTTGATGGCGCTCCACGACGTCGTCCGCGCCCCCGGACTGGAGGACCGCCGCTTCACCCACGCCCGGTACTGGGAGTCGGTGGATCCCTATCTGGGCGGCTCCGTGTCGTGGGAAGTGGCAGGATACAGCGCGGAAGGTCGGGAGATCCGGCACCTCACCTTCGGGTCCGGACCGGTCACCGTTCTCCTGTGGTCCCAGATGCACGGGAACGAGAGCACGGCTTCCATGTCGCTGGCGGACCTCGTCCGCTTCTTCCACGAGCACCCGGACCACCCCCTGGCGAGGCGGATCGCGTCGGGTGCCACCGTGCACATGATCCCCATGTTGAATCCCGACGGCGCGGAACGTTTCCGGCGCCGCAACGCCCAGGGAATCGACGTGAACAGGGACGCACGCCGCCTCCAGACGCCCGAGGGCCGTGTCCTCAAGTCCGTGAGGGACCGGCTGGAACCCGACTTCGGATTCAATCTCCATGATCAGGGCGCGGCGGTTCGGGTCGGACGGTCCGACCGGGGAGTGGCCATCGCGCTCCTGGCGCCCGCCTTCAACGCGGCCCGCGACGTGGACGCGAAGAGGCGCCGGGCCATGCAGGTCGCCTCCCTCCTGGTGGAGGCCATGGATCCCCTGGTCGGAGGGCACATCGCCAAGTACGACGACACCTTCAACCCGCGGGCCTTCGGCGACCTCATGGGCGCCTGGGGTGCGAGCACCATCCTCATCGAATCCGGTGGATGGGACGACGATCCGCAGAAGCAGTATCTGAGGCGTACGAACTTCGTGGGGATCGTCGCCGCCCTGGACGCCATCGCGACCGGCGACTTCGCGGCGTTCGACCCCGCCGTCTACGAAGGCCTGGAGTACAACGGACGCCGCGTCCCCGACCTCCTCATCTCCGGCGGCACCCTGGCCGTCCCGGGGATCGCCCCGCTGCGGGCGGACGTCCTGGTCGACTACGACCGGCCTCTCCTGAAGGAAGGCGGACGGATCATCGACATCGGGGACATGGATGGATCGGAGGCCCAGGACACCCTTCGGGTGGACGGACTCTTCCTGATTCCGACGGGAGACATCCTCGACGGGCGCGGCGGGATCGACACGGGCGCGCCGGCTTCGTTCACCGTGTCGGAGGACCCCGCGGGGCGGAAGATCCGATTCCGGTTCCGCGAAAAACCTCCCCGGTCGACGCCCGAAGGCGTACCTTTTCAGTAGACGTGCGGTCGGTGTCCCGCGGATGCGGCGACACCGACGGGACGTGTTTACGTCTCTCCATCGACCAGCCGGCAAGGATGACATCATGATCACCAGGTTCCACCTGACGTCCCTTCTTCTCGCGTTCACCCTGTTGGCTGCTCCCGCTCGGGAAGCCCGCGGTCAGGACCTCGCCGACGCCATCGTCGGGGTGTTGGATTGGATCGATGGGGGGTACGAGCTCGTTCCGGAGAACGGCCAGTGGGGGCTCGCCTTCGGGTGGTTCTCCGAGGGTGAGGAGAAGGAGTTGCGCTTCACCGTCACCGAAGGGCGGAGCTACCTGATCGCGGGGGGTGGGGACGCCAACAGCACCGACCTCGACCTCTGCGTCTATGACGAGTACGGCGACGAAGTCGAGTGCGACCAGCTCGTGGACAACGTGCCGGTGGTGACCTTCACGGCGACGAAGACCGCCACGTATCGGGCCGTCCTCACCGCCTATTCCATCAGCGGGTCCACGACGTACGCGGGTATGGCCGTTCTCTGGGAGGTCAACTGACGGGAAAGCGGAAGACCGTCCACAGGTCGGGCATCCAGCTCTCCCCGCGGTGCACGCGGTCCAGCCGCGCCTGGAACTGGCGCATGTCCGTGAGAACCACCGATCGGGTGTCGCCGTCCGGTGACCTGAAGAAGTTCTCCCAGTGCCCGAGGATCACGCTGCGGGGCTCCAGGTTCTGGATGAGCCCTTCCGGGTGCCATTCCACCTGATCGAAGGTGGCGGGAACGATGATGGCCACGTCCACCGGCCGTTCCCGGATGACGCTCTCCGGCGCGAGCCCCCGGGGGGCCGCGCACACCGCGTCCTGGTAGTACACCCGGAAGTCGACGCCGCCGTCGGGGGCCAGGAAGTCGATGAGGAAGGCGTAGGTTTCTCCGTCGAGCCACTCGCTCGCCCACCGGGGCTCGCCGTCCAGGGGTCGGGAGAGAGCTCCCTGGTAGAGGTTGTACCCCTCGAAGTGAGCCGCGTGGTGGGAGTACAAGGGCATCACCCGGACGCCGGGGGAAAGCCCGATCCACTCCCCCTCCTCTTCCACCGTGCCGGCGATGTCGTCCACCAGGAGGACGCGATCCGCCACGCCGGACCAGGTCCCCAGCGTATTCTTCACGGTCTCACTCCCCAGGATCACCGCTCGGGGCGCGTGGCGGCGCGCGACCCGAGGCACGTCCATGAGGTGGTCGTAGTGGGCGTGGCCCACCAGGATCGCCAGCGCGCGTGAAACCTCGTAGCGCCCCATGTATCGATCCACGGCCACCGTATCCGAACGGACCGGGGTGAGCCCCGTCGCCACGATGGAGGGATTCGAGAAGAGCGGGCCGGTGAGGATCTGGTCCCCACCCCGCTCGATGATCCACCCACCCACGCCCAGGTAGGTCAACGTCACCGCGTCCTCCCCCGGCGCCGCCCTCTCCACGGTCCCCGAAACCCCCGGAGAAACGGGGATGAGGCACCCGGCAGGAAGGAGCGTAACAGCCAGAAGGAGGACGAGGGACCGCACGGCTCTATCCCCGCGGAATCCCCTTCATCCGCTCCACTTCCTTCATGAACGCCTTGGACAGGGCGCGGGTCACCGGGCCGGGCTTGCCGTCACCGACCTTGCGGCCGTCCACCTCGACGGTGGGGCGCACCTCGCTGGACGTACCCGTGAAGAAGAGCTCGTCCGCGTGGGGCAACTCCTCCACCTGGATGGGCCGCTCCTCCACCGGGATCCCGTTGGCCGCGGCGAGCTCCAGGACCACGCTCCGGGTGACGCCGGGAAGGATCACGTTGGTCTTCGGGTGGGTCACGACCGTCCCGTCGAAGACGCCGAAGAAGTTGTTGTGCGCCCCCTCGAGCGCGATCCCGTCGCGCACCTGGATGGCGTCGGTGACCCCCGCGTCCACCGCGGCCTGATATGCGAAGACGTTGGGGAGGAGCGCGATGGTCTTCACGTCCACCCGGGTCCAGCGCCGGTCTGGAATCGTGATGGCCGTGTAGCCCTTCTCCCACGTCTCGTCGGACGGCCGGGTCCAGGCCTTGGCGAAGGCGTAGACCGTGGGCTCCACCGGCTCCGCCGGGAAGGGATGGGAGCGGGGAGCCACACCGCGGGTGATCTGGAGATACACCAACGAAGACTCGGCGTCCCGGACTCCGTTCTCGTCGAGAAGCCGCTCGTGCACCTCCACGAGGGACTCCACGTCGAAGTCGATACGCATCCACGCCAGGCCTCTCCGGAGCCGGTCCAGATGCCGCTCCAGATGGAAGGGCACTCCCGCGTAGAAGGGTGTGACCTCGTAGACACCATCAGCGAAGAGGAATCCGCGATCATCCACGGAAATCTTGGCTTCATCCTTGGGAAGGTACTCACCATTCAGAAATACGGTGCTCATCGGGCCGGCCGACTCCGGATCGGGTGGAAGTGAATCGTCGTGACGAAAAGATGCCACACTCCCGCCCCGGCGGAAGAGGGCGAAGAAAAATGGTGCCTCTCCCCGACGGGGAGAGGCACCCAGGACCGTCCACGGAGAGGGAACCGCGAATCATTCGCCGGTGCCCTGGCCCTCCATTCGATCGAACTCCTCGATGAGCTCCGCCTCGGGGATGTTCCGCGCCTCGGCTTCAGAAACCTCCTCCACCTCCGCGTCCTGAACGGCACCGGAGTTGAGCTTCTTCGGCTCCGCCCCTTCCGGAGCGGCGATGATGCCCATCTGCTGCTTGAGCGCGAGAAGCTTGGATTCCACGTCCCCCCCTACCGGACTGCCCGCCTCGAGACGCATGAACTCGGTCTCCAGCGTGTCCCCCGCCAGAGCCTCGTGCACCTCGGCGTGGGCGATGCTGCGACGCTCCTCCTCCTCGATCTTGTCCGCCATCCGATTGAAGGCCTCGAACGCCGAGGTGTCGGAGAGTCCGGACATGGTCTCGTGGATCTGGCGCTGAGCCTGGGCCCGCTTCTGCTTTGCGATGAGAAGGTTCCGCTTCCGCTTGGCCTCCTCGATCTTGTCATTGAGCTGACGGAGCGAACCTTTGAGCTTCTCCGTCTCGTTGGCCTGAGCCTGCCAGGTCTGGTCCAGAACGGTGGCCCGACCCATGTGCTCCTGCTGGCGCATGAGTGCCTGCTTGGCCAGATCGTCCCGACCCTCCTTGACGGCGAGCATGGCGCGCTGCTCCCAGTCCTTGGCCTGCTTGACCTCTTCATCGAGTTGGGCCCGGAGCTTCCGTTCGTCGGCGATGGCCGCCGCGACCTCGCGCTTGGCCTTCGCCAACTGGTCCCGCATGTCCAGGATGATCTGGTTCAACATCTTCTCGGGATTCTCGGCCCGGGAGATGAGGTCGTTGATGTTCGACCGGATCACCGTGGACAACTTGCTGAAGATGCCCATGTATCAGCCCTCCGCTCCGCTGCCGGCCAGCGTCCGGATGCGCTGCATGTGCGCCGCGGCCGCCAACTCGATGGATTCGACGGAAGCCTGGAGCTCGAGGAAGTCCAGGGTCTCCAGTTCCAGGGTGTCACTGAGGATGAGTTCGCCGTCCTCGATGCCGTAGGCCCCATGCACCACGTCCGTGGCGTTGAGCTCCAGGAGAGTGCGGAAGAACTCCAGGCTGCCCTCGCCCTCTTCGGGGAGGTCCATCACCTTCATCCGGATGAGGAGGAGCGGCGGCGAGTAGTGAACCACCACCGGAAGACCGCTGTTCCGGCCTCTCACAAGAAACATCCCCTCGTCCACCTCGTGGTGGTCGAGATCCATTCGGATGAGGAAGCTTTCGAGATCCTCTCGGGTTACCATGACCATCTCCCTTGGTTCAGCCCGTGGATGAGCCCCACCGTACCGGTGCAGAGCGTCCCCCCCGAGGCGACAAGCCGCATATGTCCGCTCGGAGCCTTACGGTCCGGTCGCCGCCGGGGTTTCCAGCCTTCGAAAGGGTCGGCAGGAGAACTGCGTCACCACGAACCTAAGGCCATGCCCCTTCAGTCCAAAAGGGGCCCCAGATATCGGCCGGTGTGGGATTCGGGATCGGCGGCCACCGTCTCCGGTGTTCCCTCCACCACGATACGTCCCCCGCCCGCTCCTCCTTCGGGCCCCAGGTCGATGACCCAGTCCGCCGTCTTCACCACGTGCAGGTTGTGCTCGATCACCACCACGGTGTTTCCCAGGTCCACGAGGCGATGGAGCACGTCCAGGAGAACCCGTACGTCTTCGAAGTGGAGGCCGGTGGTGGGCTCGTCGAGGATGTAGAGCGTCCTCCCCGTGGCCCGCCGGGACAGCTCGGTGGCCAGCTTGACGCGCTGCGCCTCACCGCCCGAGAGCGTGGTGGCCGATTGCCCCAGGTGGATGTACCCCAACCCCACGTCCGACAGCGTCTGCAGCTTGGACCGGATCCGCGGGACGGCATCGAAGAACTCCAGAGCGTCGTCCACCGTCATGTCCAGCACGTCCGCGATGTTCTTTCCCTTGTAATAGACGTCCAGGGTCTCGCGACTGTAGCGGCGGCCCCGACACACGTCGCAGGGTACGTAGACGTCGGGAAGGAAGTGCATCTCGATCTTCACCAGCCCGTCTCCCGAGCACGCCTCGCACCGTCCGCCCTTCACGTTGAAGGAGAATCGTCCGGGCCCGTATCCCCTCATCTGTGATTCGGGAAGCTCCGCGAAGAGATCGCGAATGGGTGTGAAGAGCCCCGTGTAGGTGGCGGGATTCGACCGGGGCGTGCGCCCGATGGCGGACTGGTCCACGTCGATGACCTTGTCCACGCGATCCATCCCTTCGATGGCGTCGTGCGCTTCCGCGACGACCTTGCTCCGGTGGAGATTGCGCGCCAGCGCGTGATACAACGTCTCGTTCACCAGGGTGGACTTTCCCGAACCACTCACGCCGGTCACGGCGATGAACGCTCCCAGCGGGAAGCTCACGTCCAGCCCGCGGAGATTGTGTCCTCGGGCCCCGCGAACCACCAGGGCGTCTTCGGGATCGAGAGGGCGTCGCTCCGTCGGAACGGGGATGGTGCGGGTACCCCGCAGATACGCCCCCGTGAGGGATCTGGGCTCAGCCATGATCTCCTCCAGGGTCCCCGCGGCCACGACCTCACCACCGTGTGTCCCGGCGCCGGGGCCGAGATCCAGTATGTAATCCGCCTCCCGGATGGTGTCTTCGTCGTGCTCCACCACCACCACCGTGTTCCCCAGATCCCGGAGTGTCGCGAGCGTCTCGAGAAGTCGCCCGTTGTCGCGCTGATGCAGCCCGATGGACGGCTCGTCCAGGATGTACAGGACCCCCACGAGCCGGCTCCCGATCTGGGTGGCCAGCCGGATCCTCTGGGCTTCACCCCCGGACAGCGAGCCGGCCGAGCGGCCCAGGGACAGATAGCCCAGTCCCACGTCCAGCAGGAAGCGGAGCCGTTCGTTCACCTCCTTGAGGATGGGTCCGGCGATCTCCACCGGGAGCGGCGACACCCCGCCCGGGGGGAGTCCTCGTCCCTTCCCCGCCAGGGGAACAGAGGCGAAGAAGGCGGCGGCGTCCGCGATGGACATCTCCACGATGTCACCGAGGCTTCTCCCTCCCACCGTGACGGCCAGCGACTCGGGCTTCAGCCGGCTCCCGTGGCACGCCGTACACGGGAGGGAAGACATGTATTCCTCGAGTTGGGCCCGGACGGCGTCGGACTTCGTCTCGCGGTACCTCCGATCCACGTTGGCCACGACGCCTTCCCACACGTCCTCGTAGTGGCCGGAGAACTTCCCGCTCCCCGACCGGTACGGGAACCGGATCTTCATCTGGCCCGAACCGTGGAGCACGGCGTGCCGCGTGTCTTCCGGCAGCCGACTCCAGGGAGTGTTGGCGTCGAACTCATACGCCGCCTCCAGCCCGGGGATGACACTGTGTCGGAGATGTCCCGTGGGATCGCCCCAGGGGAGGATCGCTCCCTCGAGGATGGACACGCTCCCGTGGGAGACCGCCAACTCGGGATTCACCTCCCGGCGGGTCCCCATTCCCGCGCATTCCTCGCACGCTCCATACGGAGAGTTGAAGGAAAACTGCCGGGGCTCCAGCTCGGGGAGGTTGGTTCCGCACGAGGAGCACGCGTAGTGCTCGCTGAACACGTGGGGCACGGGGTCTCCCGCGCCTCGATGCTCCAGTACCTCCAGTACTCCCCCGGATGTCCGGAGCGCGGTCTCGACCGAATCGGCGAGACGGTCCCGGTCGCGCTCCCTGACCACCAACCGATCCACGACCACCGCGATGTCGTGGGTCTCGTATCGGTTCAACACCGGCGGCTCGGCGACCTCGTAGGTTTCCCCGTCGACCCGCACGCGCACGAACCCTTCCTTCCGCGCCCGCTCGAAGAGTTCACGGAACTCCCCCTTCCGCCCTCGAACCAGGGGCGCCAGAACCTCCACACGGGTTCCGTCGTCCAGGTGGAGGAGCTGGTCCACGATCTGCGACGCCGACTGGCGGATCACCGGACTTCCGCACGTGGGACAGTGGGGCACCCCCGCCCGCGCCCACAGGAGCCGCAGATAGTCGTAGATCTCCGTGACGGTCCCGACCGTGGAACGCGGATTGCGCGAGACGGTCTTCTGCTCGATGGAGATCGCGGGCGAGAGCCCTTCGATGGAGTCGACGTCGGGCTTCTCCATGAGCCCCAGAAACTGCCTCGCGTACGCGGAGAGCGACTCCACGTACCGCCGCTGGCCCTCGGCATAGATGGTGTCGAAAGCCAGGGAGGACTTTCCGGAGCCCGACAGTCCCGTCACGACCACCAGCCGCTCACGCGGCAGGGCGACGTGGATGTTCTTGAGATTGTGCTCGCGAGCTCCCCGCACCACCACGGCATCGCGCGCGGTGGGGGCCAGGGATGAAGAACGGGAGGACGGTGGAGTTCGGGACATAGCCGCTTATTGTACCCACGCCCGGCACGCGGTTCAATCCGCCCACCACGGCGCGATCCGGGGAGAACCCCACAGTCGGTGGGGGAGGATCCCCTACAGCCCGCCCCGTGGCGCGTCGGTAGTTTCATGATGGGTAATTGGACTCCCCTCCCGCCGTGGTGTATTCCAGACCGGTCCGCCAGGACCGGAAGGAGGAGACCGATGCTCCAATCACTCCTGGTGCCGCTGGACGGATCAGAGTTCAGTGAGCGCACACTGCCACTGGTACGGGGGCTGGCGAGAGCCACCGGGGCAACGGTCCACGTCGCCCATGTGCACACGCCCCACCGGCCGGATGGACTCCTCATGAATCCCCAGTTCCACTTCGAGGGACTGGACATGGAGGAATACGACCAGCGGCACCGGTCCAAGGAGGCCCGCTATCTCAAGGAGGTGGTGGAGCGCCTGACCGACGGCGAGGACGCGGTGGTGGACTCCGTCATCCTGGACGGAGAAGTGGCCGGAGAGGTGGCCAGCTATGCCGACAAGGTACACGCCGACATGGTCGTCATCGCCACGCACGCCCACTCGGGAATCGGACGCATGTGGCTGGGGAGCGTGACCGACGCGCTCCTCCACATCACCCATGCGCCGCTCCTGGTGCTGCATCCCCGCAAAGGACACCACGTTCCCGATGCCGTCCCATCCTTCAGCCACGTCCTGGTGGCCCTGGACGGGTCGGCGCTCTCCGAATCCATCCTGGGTCCCGCCGTGGACCTGGCCAAGGCAACCGGAGCCCGGATCACCCTCGCCCACGTGGTAGCGACGGAATCCATCATGGGCGGACACTTCTTCCCCGTACTCACCGGAGACCTCACGCCCACGGTGTCTCGGGCCCGCAACTATCTGGAGACGGTCGCCCGCAGACTCCGTTTCCCGCGGCTGGACGTGGATATCCACGTGGAGACGCACGAGCGGCCGTCCCAGGCGATCAGCGAAATGGCGGGACGGCTCCACGCGGACGTCATCGCCCTGAGCACCCACGGGTACAGCGGGATCCGGCGGGCGTTGGTGGGGAGTGTGGCGGACAAGGTCCTGAAGGAGAGCGAGGTGCCGCTCCTGGTCATGCGTCCGCTGGATCACCCGTAGGAACAGGGGACCTCAAACGGAGGAGGGCTGGGGTCACCCCCAGCCCTCCCGACCTGTTCCTTCCGATCAGACGCCGCACGAAAGCGGGTGTAGCGTCACACCATCATCCGGCGGAGACGATCCACCCGGTCTTCCGTGGGCGGGTGGGTCCGGAACAATCCGAGCAGAGCCTGGCCCCGCCCCCCTGAAAGGGGGTTGATGATGGCCAGGTGAGCCGCGGCGGGATTCACGCCCATGGGGATCCTGCGTGCGTACCCTTCGATGCGCTCCAATGCACCCGCCAGCCCCATGGGATCGTCGGTGATCCGGGCCGCGGTGGCGTCGGCCTGGAACTCGTTCTGCCGGCTGATGGTCATCTGGATGATCGCCGCGGCCAGGGGAGCCACGATGAGCATGGCGAGGAGCGCCAACGGGTTGTCGTCCCGGTCGTCCCGTCCACCACCCAGGATCAATCCCCAGCGGACCACGCTGGCCAACATGGCCACGGCCCCCGCGAGGGTGGCCGCCACCGTCCCGACCAGCATGTGCCTGTGCTGGACGTGGGCCAACTCGTGGGCGATGACGCCCTCCAACTCCCGGGGCGGAAGGAGCTTCATGATCCCGGTGGTGACGCACACGACGGCGTGCTCGGGATTCCGACCGGTCGCGAAGGCGTTGGGTTGCTCGGACGGCGTGATGGCCACCACCGGCATGGGGAGCCCCGCGCGGCGGCGGAGTCGGTCCACCATCTCGTGGAGCTCCGGGGCTTCGTTGGAGGTGATCACCCGCGCCCGGTACATCTTCAGGACCGCCCGGTCGCTGAACCAGTACATCCCGAAATTCATCACGGCCGCCATGACCAGAAAGGCCACGGCGCCACCCGATCCACCCAGATAGTCGCCGATGGCCACGAGGAGGACGGTGAGGCCCGCCATCAATCCAAAGACCTTCAAGGTCTGCATTCGTTCCAATACTCCGGTTTCGAGGTAGGGGGGTCGCGCGATCTTCCTGATACACCGGGATCGGTGCCGAGGTTGCGAAGCCGGGGTCAGTACCCCCACTCGCGGAACACGAACACGCCCAGGATCCGGCTCGCCTGGGCCCCGATGTCCCCCAGGCCCATCCCGCCGGTACGGAGGAAGCGATCCTCCAGGAAGGCCTCGGCGGTGACGCGCTCGGTGAGCGCCACCTCGACCCGGGCTGCACCACCCAACATGGAACTGCTTCCACCGTCGGTGGAACTCGCGCCCTTACGAATGAGGAGCACGATGAAGACATCGTCGCTGAGGTACTGCCCCACCTCCACCTCGGTGCCGAGGAGAGGGTTCGAACTCCCCTCGGTCCCGATATGGATCTGCTGCGGATTGATGGACACGTAGTCCACGCCCAGCCCGGACGAGAGTCCCGAGGCGAGCTGGGTGCCCAGCGTGCTGGCCAGCAGCGTGGTCACCTGGCCCATGGCCTCCAGTCCCACCTGCCCGGGCGTCCCGGCGAGTTGTGTGACGTCCGGCCTTCCGAACATCACGTAGCTCACCAGATCCTCCTCTCCGATCCCCTGTTCCTGCGTGGAGAGGGTCACGCGGGGCTGGACCAGCGTCCCTCCCACCGTCGCCACGATCTCGAAGCGGTCGTCGCGCTCCGCGCTCCGGATCTGCGTCGTGGCGCGGATGTCGAGTGACGGGTTGATTCCCGGAATTCCGATGAAGGAGACGGACCCGTCCTCCACCTGGAAGCGTCGCCCGAGGAACGTGTACGAGCCACGCAGCGCCGCCAGCGACCCCACCAGCACCATGTCCCGCACCTCACGGTCGTACGCCACGATGAGATCGCCGCCCATCTCCACGTTCATCTCCCGCGAGCGAAGCCAGGTATCCCGGGGCACGCTCAGGTCGATGTTCACCTTCAGGCTCTGGAGGAACGGATTCACCTGGGCCTCCAGGAAGCGCCGAGACGTCCCCAGGGCGCCTTCGTCCCGAGCCAGGTCGTCCAGGAGCCGGGGATCGGTGAGGTCCACGATCTCCACGCTCCGCACGAACTCGTCCAGGAAGAGCACCCCCTCGTCCACCACCAGGGAACCACGGACCGTCGGGGAGCGATAGCGCCCGGTCAAGGTGACATCGCCGGATACGTACCCCACCACGTCGGCCCTCCCCACCGCGTGGAAACGCCGGAAGGAGGCGGCGAGATCGAGACCCGGATCCGACAGGGGATCGAGGATCACGCGCCCGGTGATCTCCGATACCCCCGTGCTCCGCGTGGACAGGGAGACGTCCACGGTCCGGTCGGGGTGCAGTTCCAGACTCCCCTCCACTCCCTGATGTCGTACGCCCAGCGCTTCCATCGTCCACGCGCCTTCACGGATCACCAGGGCCCCGGACGGTCTCGGGTCGTCGAGCCGTCCCCGGACCCTGAATTCTCCGGACACCGCCCCGGACACGTCCTCGAGGATGGGCATGTAGCTGAGCGGCAGGGCCGCGGGAAGGTCGTACGTGCTCACGCGCACGTCCATCTCCGCGTCCACGATGCGATCTTCCGTGGGGGACAAGGCCAGATCGACAGGGATGGAACCCGCGACGGTCAGAACCTGGTTGCCGCCGTTCCACGCCTCCACGCGGACGTCCGCGTCGCGGTCCTGATATCCCACGACCGCCCGGACACGGGTGAGCGCCAGATCCTGGAAGCGTGGCTCGGCAACGTCCAGGGACGCCTGGATGACCGGAAGAGAAGCCGGGCCCTTCACCTCGACGCGTGCGTCCAGGTTCCCGGACAGGTGGGACTCCTCGCGCTGGAGAAGGCGTGCCAGACGTTGGAGTTGCACATCCTCGACCTCCAGCAGGAAGTCCGAGGCGTCCTCCGTAGACAACACGCCCGAGGCGCGGATGGCCATGTCGCTGGTGCCCGGGCGCCGCAGCTCGAATCCCGGTACCGTGAGCGACCGGTCTCTCCAATCCGCCTCGGTGGGACGCACCAGGGACCATACGACGGAATCGAACTGCATGGACGCATCGTCCAGCCGGATGTGCCCACCGAGGGAATCGAGGGCCATGGCACCCCGCGCCATGTACACCTCGCCCGGCGCCCGCGTGATGGTGAGCGCCCCTTCTCCGGAACCCTCCCGAGCCACGAATTCGAGAGATCCGGAGTGCATGGACCAGTGCGACCAATACAGCCCGGACACGTCGGTATCGACCGTGACCTCCTGCGCCGCGGTCCCCAGGTGGCGAGCCTCCAGGGTGACGTACGCCGTGTCCAACCGTTGTGTGCGATACCTCCCCTCAGTGATCGATGCGCTGAGGTCCAGGTCCAGGTCGGTCACGTCACCGCTCATCCGGACGTCCGCCGCGACACTCCCGCTCATGGCGATCTCGGCCATGCTCGGAAGCGTGTCGCGGAGGACCCCGTCCAACTGGAGAAGCTCCCAGTCCAATACCTGCATCGAGGGATCGTCCCGCGCCAGAAGGGGACCCGTCATGAGGAACGGACGGAGTCCGCGCACGTCGTCGGAACGTACATCGAGTCGTGCCTGCCCGGCGCGCCCCGCGATGAGTCCGAGGGACCCTGCACCGTGTACTCGCGTTCCGCCCACGACCCCGGTGACCGTGTCCACCTGAAGGAGTCCGTCACTCACGGACAGCGTCACCGCCACCGAATCCACGGCCACACCACCGATCTCCGACCCTCCGAGCGCCATCGATCCCTTCAACCGCAGGGAGTCGGGGCGCCATCCTTCTCCCTCCACCTCGACCCGGCCCGAGACCCGCGACGACGCCGGGACCAGGGTGAGCACATCCCCCAACGGGAAATCCCACAGATCGGCCTGCAGAGCGTACGACCGTCCCGGTCGGGTCAGGTCCCCGGCGGCCGTGACCGCCGCCGTGCCCGTGGACGACCGGAGCTCCGACTCGATGCGCAGCTCGCTCGGAGATCCGGTCGCGTGAACGGTTCCGGACACCACGACGTCGGATCGCAGGTACGGACGGGATCCCAGGAACGATCCCATGGGGATGGACGTCAGCACCGCCCGCAGGTCGAGCATCCACCCCACCGACGGATCCCGGCTGGTCACGCCCTCGATCTTCACGGAGGCGTTCCCCCACGACCCGTCCATCTGCTCCACGCCGGCGGTCACCCGCACACCGGTCGACGCCGATCCGTCCAGCTCCAACTCGGTCCGGCCCTGGCCCGACCACTCGATCCGGGGCTCGATGAGCCGGAGGAGGCCGAAGTTGGCCGGATCGACTCGAACGGAGAACTCCGATGCCCCGAACTCGGGTGCGAAGTGCAACACACCTCCGAAATCCGCGGTGCTGGGCCTTCGGTCCCACGCCAGGGGAACCACGGTCACCCGCCCCGACGTCTCCAGGCGTCGGGGGCGTCCGGAGAGGTGAACGGTGCCGCTCAACCATCCGGCATCGTCCAGATCAAGGTCCACGGGGAGCCACGGCTCCACCTGCCGCAGTGAGAGGGGGCTCGCCGTGATGTCCAGATCCTGATAGATGACCTCGTCGGAGAGGACCACGCCCCCGTCGAGCTCGATCGAACTGGCCGAGAGCTCGAGCACCAGCCGCCGGAACGCGAGATCGACTTCCCTTCCCGCGGATACCACCAACCCCCCTCTGGCGACTCCCGCGGGAACGCGCTCATCGAGCCAGTGGAGGTCACGGAGGTCCGCGCCCTGGGTGTCGAGGTCCGCATGGAACGTCCAGGCTCCGCCCGTGGCGTCGTGTGGTCCGATCCTCAAGACCCCGTCCACCACGGAGTTGGGAAGCCGGGCCGAGGCACCTACCACGGATATCCCGTCGACGCCGAACGAGAGGTTCCCCGCGAGATCGTCCACGATCACCGGGCGGTCGAGGACCGAGACGCCGAAGGAACTGCTGGAGAGCACGCCCGCGAAGGGATCCGGAGAGCCCAGTCGGAGAACGGCCCCCGTGACGTCCATCCACAGCGACTCCACCCCCACGCGCCGAAGCGTCCCCCCCCCACCCGGCATCTCCACGGTGGGGATGCGCGGGCCGAGGGAGTCCCCTGCCGGAGTGAGCACCTCCACCAACCCCTCCACCACACGCACGAACCCGAGGTCCACCTCGACCACCACGCCGGCCGAGTCCAGCGGCTGGGTCCTCGGCCGGAGGAGTCGGGTCACGTTGAGCGCGTCGTCTCCCGGCATCCGGGAAACGATCACGTGGGGACGGTGGAACGTGATCCCGTGCAAGCGCGGAGCCCCTCGAATGAACGACAGGATCGAGTACGAGATCTCCACCGAGTCCGCGGTGAGGAACGTGCTCCCGTCGCCCGCCGTGAGCCTCACCCCGAGAAGGAGTGCCCCCGAGAGGATTCCCGGACTGCGAATGGACTCGACCGACAATTCACCCTGGAAGAGCCCCGATGCCATCTCCAGAGCACGGTCCAGGAGGAGTCGCTGTCCCGCGGAAGTCCGGGTCACCAACATCACGACTCCGCTCGCCAGCACCGCGGTCACGGCCAGGATCGACACCACGCGACGCCGGCGCCGGCGGACCCGTCGCGATCGCTCCTCCATCCCCTCCGAGGTCTCCACCTCCGCCGCGCCGGCAGGCTCGATGACCGGGTCCATCTCTTCTGGCGACATCGTCAGAACGCCTGCCCGATGGAGAGATGGAGGCGGAAGCGGCTCCAGATCGTGGTGGGAGCCCCATGGAGGATGGGATCGGTGAGGACCGTGAGCGTGTCGGTGGCCACGAAGTCCACCGGCCGGCCATCGAAGACGAGGCGGGCGCCCTCGCTGTCGACTCCGGGCGCGAAAGGCCGGATCCTGGTCGTCACCACGGGAGCCTCCCGGGCGCCGGAGAATCGGTACGCCAGATCCACGCGCACCGGACCGATGGGACTCAGGTACCGCATCCCCACCCCCGGAGTCGCCTCCAGCGTCCCGAGCGACACGTCCTCTCCTCGTCCCCACACCTGTCCGACGTCGGTGAAGGTGACACCCTGGAATCTCTCTCCCAGCGAGAGGCGAAGCTCCAGATTGGCTTCCAGAACCCTCGTCCCCCCCGTGGGATGCGGGGTGACCAGGGTGGTGTCACCCAGGAATCCCGCGTCGCAACTCAGATCGACCACAGACTCCGGCGTGCACCCGGGCGCCGTCCCTCCCCCGGCCAGGAGTTCCTGGACCGAAACGGTGACGACTTTCGGCCCGAGCCGGTTCTGGCCGAACCCGCGGACGCTGCTGGCGCCCCCTGCGAAGAACCGCTTCTGCGGATGGATGAACCCGGAGGATCCGCCGCCGCCGATGAGTTGATCGAACTCGCCGGATCCCACCCACCCGACCCGCGCCCTCATGGCCAGGGCCTTCCCCGGGACCACCACGTCGTATCGCCTCGCTTCCGCGGTGACTCGGTCGTAGCGGAAATCGGACCCGGTCCACCCACCGGCATGCTCCACTCCCGCGGCCAAGGTGTAGCCGCTGGTGGGATTGAGCAGGTCGTTGGTCTCCGTCCGCACGTAGCTGAGCAGGAACGGCGAGAGCCACTTCGACTCCCGCAGCGCGTCGAGATCGTCGGGCCGGCAGAGGAGGAAGCTCGTGCAGAACAGCACGTCCGCCGCCTCCAGGCGCGACAACTCCGGGCGATACCCCAGAGTCAGCACGGCCCGGGGACCCACCGACCGGGTGATCGTCAGATTCAAACCCCTCGCATGACGCACGAAGACGTCGGGGATGCTCTGGCGCTCGGCGAAGAGCGAGGCGTTGAAGGTGTTCCGGGTGGAGAAGATCCACGGCTGCGTGAAGTCTCCGGACGCGAGCCAGTGCAGGTCCGCGAACTCGTCGGTCCCCCCGTCGGGGCAGAGAATGTCGTGGAACTGGGGCGTCAGGATATTGGCGACGCGTCCCCGCACCTCCATGCGACGCCCTCCCCCCAGGAAATTCCGGCTGACCCAACGCCACTCCGCGTCGAAGCATTCGGACGACGTCAGCCCCACGCCCATCCGCATCCGTCGGAGGTCACCCTCGTCCACCGAAACGGTGACGGGTACGATGGAGTCCGTTTCCGCTCCCAGGTCCGGAACCACCGAAGCGCGCCGGAGCAACTCCAGCCCGTACAGCCGGGACTGGGCCTCCAGGATCTCACTCTGGCGGTACGGGTCTCCGGTGCGGAACTGGACGGTGCGGAGTATGGTCGACGTCGACAGGTTCTGGTTCCCCTCGATGACGATGTCGCCGTACCGCGCCCGGACGCCGGGAACCAGGGTGAACGCCACCTCGGCGCGATGCGGCTCCTCGGAGGGGATGAACGACCGGCGCAACACCCGGGCCTGGGCGTACCCTTCGTCGCGCATCCGTGCCTCGAGGATGTTGGTCACTCCCGCCATGGCGAGGTAGTCGAGGGGAGTTCCCTCCTCCATGGGAAGGTCGTCAAGGAGTCCGGGGATCTCCAATTCCTCGGTCCCCTCGAACGAGAGGGAGGACACCACCACCGGCTCGCCTTCCCGGATGGTGAAATGTACCCGAACCCCCTCGCCCGTGACCACGGTGGCGGTGTCCACCACGGCTTCGCGGAACCCCCGCCTCTGATACCACACCTGGAGGCGGAGTTGGTCCCGGGGGAACTCCCGCCGCGCCAGATACTGCCGCTCCTTCCCCCACCCCAGAAGGCACACCGGCGCCATCACCAACGAGCCACACCGCGTGGGACGCGTGTAGATGGCCCTGGCCAACGAGTCACGGGGAAAGACCTCGTTGCCCTCGAAGGTCACGGACAAGACCTCGACGGCGGGAGCCTGGCCCCGGACCACCGAGGGTGCGGCGCACAGTGCCACGGCCATGGCCACCATGGCCGACCGGCGCGCCACGGCGGCGGAGATCGGGAGCGTACTCCCACGACCGCGCCGGGCCGTCGCCGTGGAGAGGTGAGGCGCGGTCATGGCCGGCCGACCTCCCCGGGGGCGCGCAGCCGCGTCCATGCGTCCGAGTCCGGAGAGAAGGTCCACTCCGCCGACGGCTCGAACGCTCCCGACCCGGACTCGAAGAAGTAGGAGGTCACCCGCACCTCTCCCGGGGCCACCCGAACCAGTGCCAGCGAATTCCTCTGCGACTCCACTCCCCTCCCCCGACGCGAGGCGGTGGTCCCGCAGGCGACCAGAGGGACCCCGGGGCGCTCGTCCGGGGACAGGTCGAGGGAAGACGAAAGATGGGTCTGGTGGACGTGTCCACCGAGGATCACGTCCACTCCCATCCTCCGGAACTCCCTCAGAAGGCCGCGCGCCTCCGGAAGGGTCCGGCCACCCTCCCCGTCCGCGGTGGGGACGAAGTGGTGGTGGGTGACCACGATCCGGGCTTCGCCAGGGGCGGTGGAGCGAAACGCCTCCTCGGCGAAATGGATCTGCCGTCGACGCAAACGTCCGGCGACGATGGCCCTCCGCGGTGCCGACGAATTGAGCGCCACCACCGTCGCACCCGGCACCCGCACCACCGTATCGAGGTCGGGTCCGAAGGTACGCCGCCAGTTCCGGTACGGATCGAGGAGCCGCTCCCAGAATCGATAGAGGGGAACGTCGTGATTCCCCGGAGTGACCACCAGAGGCCACTCGGCGCACTCGTCGAGGAGCTTCTTGACTCCCACGAACTCGCGGGCCTTCGCGCGTTGCGTCAGGTCACCGGACACCACCACGACGTCGGGGTCCGTGGATCGGACCAGACCGGCGAAGGCCGCGCCGACCCCGGGGAGATACGGCCTCCCGAACTGCAGATCCGACCCGTGAAGAATGGCGACCACGGCACCCCCCTCAGGACACGGATCCTGCCGTCGCGGAGGAGGCGCGGACCTTCAGCATTCCCATCCCCGCCACCGCCACGAGCCCGAGGGAGATGAACTGAGCAAGTGTGATCAATCCGAAGAAACGGTCGTCCTTGGCCCTGAGGAACTCCACCAGGAAGCGTTCACAACCGGCGCACGCGAGCCAGAGGAAGAACATCCATCCCGCGGGACGCGGGGTGTCACGCAGCCGCCACAGAAGGAAGAATATCAGCGTGGAGAGCCCCACCTCGTAGAGCTGCGTGGGATGCACCGGAACCACCTGCCCGAACCGCTCGATGAGGTCCGGGTCGACGGTGATCCCGAATTCCCTTTCGATGATGTCGACACGGGACGGCGGAGCTCCCATGGGAAAGGCGACGCCGACCCAGGAAGACGTGGGCCGCCCCCAATCGTCGCCGACGAGAAAGCATCCGACGCGTCCCACGGCATACGCCAGGGCCAGGGCGGGCGCCGTCGCGTCCATGCTCGCCAGGATGGGCATGGCGCGACGCTTCATCTCCCAGATCACCAGCACGGCGGCGCCCAGGAACCCCCCGTACCACACCAGCCCTCCACGCGAGAAGATCAGCGCCGCCGGGTTCTCGACCAGCAACGGAAAGTTGAGGAGGATGTAGTAGAGCTTCGCTCCACCGATCCCGCCCAGGACCGCCATGAACACGAAGTCCCAGGCCCGCTCCCCGTCCATCCCCTTGCGCTCCAACTCGAGCCGGGTGATGTAGCCGGCCGTGAGGAAGGACAACAGCATGAACACGCCGAACGACGTGACGGGTTCGCCCCCGATGAACGGGAGCCATGACGGAAGCCTGAAGAGGATGGGATACATGGGCTCAACCTCGCACAGAGACGGCGCCGTGGGAAGCACGGTCCAGGGCGAGCACAGAAAGAATCATGCCACCCATCGACTGAGTCCGGGAAAGGACAGTCCCGCCGAGGGAGCGACGTCCAGCGCCGCCACCTCGCCCCGGTCGAACCGGAACCGGGCCGCGCGGGCCACCATGGCGCCGTTGTCCAGAGAGAGCCGGGCAGACGCGTGGAAGAGCCGACCGTCCGATCCGAGGCGGTGAGCCAACGCCTCCTTCAACCTCCCGTTGGCGCTCACGCCCCCACCCAGGAGCACCCGCCGACACCCCGTCTCCTCCACGGCGCGCATGACCTTGGACGCCAGCACGTCCACCGCCGCCTCCTGGAACGCGGTGGCCACGTGGGCCCTCTCTCCCTCCAGACGCCCCTCGAGTTCCAGCACACGGACGAGGTCCACCGCCGCCGTCTTGAGCCCGCTGAAGGAGAAGTCGTAGAAGTCGGCGTCTCCCGCGCGTTGGCCGCCTCGCAGCATGGGTCGAGGCAGGTGGTGGCGCTGGGGATCTCCCTCTCTCGCCAACCGTTCCACCTGTGGCCCTCCCGGATAGGGAAGATCGAGGAGCTTGGCCACCTTGTCGAAGGCCTCTCCCGCCGCGTCGTCCCGGGTTTCGCCCAGGAGGCGATAGCTCCCCCACGCGTCGGCATGGAGAAGGAGCGTGTGGCCTCCGGACACCAGGAGCGCCACGAAGGGAGGCTCCGCCTCGGGATCCTCCAGGGAGGGCGCGAAGAGGTGGGCCTCCATGTGATGGACGGGAACCAGGGGCCGGGAGAGGGCGAAGGCAAGCGCCTTGGCCCAGCAGACTCCCACCAGCAGGGCACCGATGAGACCGGGGCCCGCCGTCACCCCCACGACGTCCACGTCGGTCAGGGAGAGCCCCGCCTGCCCGAGCGCGCTGGAAACGACCGAGTCCACCTTCTGGAGATGGGCGCGGGCGGCCAGCTCCGGGACGACGCCTCCGAAGACCTCGTGGACGTCCTGCGAGAGGATCACGTGACCCAGGATCCGGTTGCCCCCGTCCAGAACCGCGGCCGAGGTCTCGTCGCAGCTCGTCTCGAGCCCCAGCACCACGGGGCGGAGCAGCGGACCCGAGTTCATTCCCGGCCCGAGCGCGGACGGCGTACGACCACGGTCTCGGGGGTAGCCTGCCAGCTCGCCAATTCCGGCACGCCCTCGACCTGAACACGCACCCTCCGCTCCTCTCCGGGAGACATCCCCGTCACCAGATCCTGGGGGATCCACACCTGCAGTGCCCCGGGGTCCAGCGCAGTCACCACGGTGCGCGCGCCCCGGAGTCGGACGTCCACCACGGCGGGGTCAACCCGGAGAACACCGGTTCCGCCGTCGGAGAGCGGAACCACCTCGATCCCGGGGAGAAGGCGCTCCATGGCTTCCTCGACCCGCACGCCCACCGTGACCACGCCCGGAGACACCTCCACGCCGGGAAGGCCCCGAACGTCCACCGCGGTGGTCACGATCCCCGACGCGCGGACCCGGGACAGGTCGATGGGCACCAGCGGGAGATTGTCGAGCCCCTCCACCAGTCGGGAGGCACCCCGCACCCTGGCCACCTGGGGATTGACCCCCAACGCGCCGGCGAAGGCCAGATGGGTGGGAAGGGCGCCCTGGGTGGACAGGGAGAAGGGGACCACCCGGGTCACCGCCTCCTCGAAGGAGATCCGAACCGAGGCGGGGATGATCCGCTCGACGTCCAACCGCCGCCCCGACCCGAAGTCGACCCACTCCCGTCGCAGCACCACGTCCGAATCGGGGGACGAGACCAACCGTATGGGAACGCGGATCCGAACGTCTCGGGGCATCCGAACCACCTCGCCGGCCGGACTCGAGAACTCGACCTCCACCTCGGACGGGTCAGGGAAGCCGGAGGTGGTCCAACTCGTATCCTGCACGGACACCACCACGGGAACCGTGGCGATCTGACCCGGGGTGTCCGGGCCGGTCTCCACCAATGCCCACAGGAAGATGGCGAGGGCCGCGGCGGCCAGCTTGAGTTGGCCGTTGTGGGTGAGGAGGCCGAGGACCTGCGCCACGGGAAGGTTACTCGCCCAGCAGGCGACGAACGAGTTCCTGGTTCGCCTCGGCGTCCCAGAGCGTGCCGCCCGCGACCTTCCTGTAGATCAATCCATCCTTCCCCACGAGGAACGTCTCCGGCACACCGGTGGTCTGATACGTGCGCTGGATCTCACCGGACGGATCGTGGAGAATGGGGAAGGTCAGTCCGAAGGACTCCGCGAAGGCCGCGAGGTCTCCTCCCGCCATCCCGTTGGCGGAGATCTCTCCCAGCGGCGCGTCCACGCTCACCGCGAGGATCTCGAAGTCCGTCCCTGCCAGACTCTCATAGAGACGCTGCATGGACGGCATCTCCTCCCGGCACGGAGCGCACCAGGTGGCCCAGATGTTCAACAGGACGACCTTCTCCCGGTAGTCGCTCAAGCTCACGGGCTCGCCTTCGAGGTTTCGCACCGTGAACTCGGGAGCGGAGGCACCGGTCACCACGGGCTGATAGCGCGCGCGCCCGACCCACGCCACCGCCACGATCCCGACCGCGCCCACCACGGTCCAGAAGTAAGCCGACGAAAAGATCTTTCGCATCATGGTCAGGAGCACTCTGGTCGAGGGATGGCGGGGCGGGAACACTCCTGCACCGCCGGGAGTCGTACGACGTCACACGAGCTTTGTTCCCATCCATCCGCCCCGCGGGGAAGCCCGTTCATCGGCCCCTCCGTCCCACCCAGAGCCGCACCGGGGCTCCGCGCTGGAGCAGAACGTCCGCGCCGGGCTCCTGCTCCACCACCCGGCCCTGGTCCCGACCGAACCTGAAAAGCTCCTCGACCTCCTCGACGATGAAGCCCAGGGAATCCAGAACCGCCCTGGCCTCCTCCTCGTCGAGCCCGAGCACCATGGGCATGGCCACGAGCGGAGGACCGGCGCTGACCTGGAGACGAACCGCTCCGGGAAGCGTGACCTCGGTCTCGGCCCGAGGGCTCATGGCGATGACCCGGCCGCGGGGGACCTCGGCGCGCACCGTGTCCACGGAGACGCGCAGTCCCATGGTTTCGAGCACCACGCGGGCGCGGCTTTCACTCAACTCCACGACGTCGGGAAGCCGCTGGCGCTCGGGTCCGAGGCTCATCGTCACGCGGATCGGCCCGCCCGCCGCCCACAACTGACCGGGAAGCGGGGCCTGCCCGAGCACGCGTCCCGCCTCCTGTCCGGGGTGGGTCAGGGAATCCACGCTCCCCAACACGAGGCCCGCGTGGCCCAGGCGCCCCCCGGCCTGTTCCATGTCCAGTCCCCACAAGGAGGGCACCACCACCAGATCGTCGGGTGTGGGCGGGGCTGGAAAGAGGACCAGGGTGGACACCAGGTATCCGGAGAGCCATCCCACGCAAGCGAGGAGGATGCCGATGCCCACGGTCTCCTTCCCCATCCGCAACAACCGGCGACCCTTCCTCCGGAGCCACCGCCTCCCGACGCTCGCCCGCGGCTTACGCCTCCGTCGCAATGAACTCCCGAGCTTCATCCGAGCCTCCTGAGACGGGCCGCGAAGGCCCCGTCGAACCCGGTCGCCTGGGGGAGGACCCGGAGAAAGCCCTCCGGCGTCCGATGGGATCCGGGGACCACCCCGGTGTCCTCCACGCGGTACTCCGGATGACGGTCGAGGAATGACTGTATCTGCATTTCGTTCTCTTCAGGCTCCAATGTGCACGTCGAATACACGAGCAACCCTCCTGGCCGTACCCGGGGAGCCACCGCCTCCAGCATCTCCCGTTGCAGGTCGGCCATCCTCCCGATCTCCACTTCCCGCAGACGCCACTTCGCGTCGGGGTGCCGTCGTAGCGTACCCGTACCCGAACACGGGACATCCAGAAGCACCGCATCCATCCCATGGATGGGTGGGTGACGGGCGTCGGCCACGACCAGCCCTACGTCCGCCCCCGTCCGTTCCGCGTTCTCCCGGACCAACCGGAGTCTCACGGACGACACGTCGGCGGCCAAAGTATAGGCCGCACGCCGGGAGAGTGCGACCGCCTTCCCTCCCGGTGCCGCGCATAGATCTGCAACGTTCATGCCGGAAGGGATATCCGCATAGCGGATGACCAGGTGCGCGCCGGGATCCTGCACGACCGCCGGAAGCGCCTGGAGCGCCTGGACGACGTCGGCGGTGTGTTCGAGTTCCAGGCACTCCGTGCCCATCCCCACCGCTCGACCGGCTACCCCGAGACCCGCCAGGATCTCCACGGCTTCGTCCGCGGACACGTCCAGCGGCGCCAGCGTGATGGGCGGGCGGAGGTTGTTCCTCTCCACCAGCCGCCCGACCTCGTCCGGAGACCATCTCCGCAGCCATCGTTCCACCAACCAACGCGGGTGGGATCCCCACTGCGTCAGAAACGACTCCGCTTCGCCCTCTCCGGACGGAAAGAGATCCCGAAAGGGAGTCCCGGTGGCCCGATGGTCGGATGAGCCCAGAGCCCGCAACACTCCGTTGACGAACCCCCGGGCCCGCCCGCGCGATACGCTCCCGGCCAGATCCACCGCTTCCGATACCGTGGCGTACGCGGGGACCCCCTCCATGTAGAGGAGTTCGTACGCCGCCAGTCGGAGCACCTGGAGCACCCCTGGATCCACGCTCCCCGGGGGACGCGACGTGAAGGCGGCCAGGATGTGGTCCAGACGGCCCCGGAGCCGAGTCACCCCGAAGGTGAGTTCCCGGGCGAACCGGCGATCCCTCGGATCGAGGCGGGCCGCCTCTTCATCGAAAGCCAGATCCAACCGCCGGCCGCGAGCCGTGGCCTCCAACACGCGCAACGCCACGCGCCGCGCCGGCGCTCCCGCTCCGTCCGTCAGTCGAGCATCCCCACGGTGGGAGAAGAGGGCACCGCGATCTCCCGCGCGGGCATTCTCCCGGCGAGGTAGGCGAGACGGCCGGCGATGACCCCGTGCCGCATGGCGTGGGCCATCCGGATCGGGTCGGTGGCGGCGGCCAGCGCGGTGTTCATCAGCACCCCGTCCACACCCTGCTCCATGGCCCGGGTGGCATCGGACGCCGTTCCCACCCCTGCGTCCACGATGACCGGAACCTCCAGGCGGCGCTTGATCTCTCTGATGAAGTACGGGTTCACCACTCCCAGGCCGCTCCCGATGGGGCTGGCCAGGGGCATGACCGCCACGCACCCGGCGTCTTCCAGGCGCAGGGCCGTGACCAGGTCGTCATTGGTGTAGGCCATGACCTTGAAGCCCTCACCCACCAAGGTGCGAGCCGCCTCGATGGTGGCCTGGACGTCGGGGACCAGGGTCGCCTCGTCCCCGATCACCTCCAGCTTGACCCACTCGTTGAGCCCCGCCGCCCTCCCCAGGCGAGCGTACCGCACGGCGTCCTCGGCGGTGTAGCACCCCGCGGTGTTGGGGAGAAGGAAGAACTCCTCCGGGTCCAGGTGGTGGAGGATCCCTTCCTCCGCGCGGCGGTCCAGGTCCACCCTCCGCACCGCCACCGTGACCATCTCGGCTCCCGACGCCCGGATTGCGTCGACCATGATCCGGTTGGTGGCGTATTTCCCCGTCCCCACGATGAGGCGCGAAACGAAGGGCTTTCCACCGATCACCAGGGGCTGGACGTCGGCTCCCTCGCCGCTCTGGGGGATGGATGGTGTGGTCATGGATGCGGCTCCTGTTCTCGTTTCCGTCATCGATCAACCCCCGCCGACGAAGTGCACCAGTTCCACCCGGTCTCCCGCCTGGACCGAAACGGTGCCGTAGCGGTCCCTCTCCAGGATCTCGCGGTTGTACTCCACGACCACGAGAGAGGGGTGGAGGTCCAGCGACTCGATGAGCGTCCGGACGGTGTGACCCGCCGTCACTTCCCGGTCCCGGCCGTTGAGATGGATGGAGATGTTCGACGTGTCACTCATGGTCTGATCCTGTCATCGCCTCAAGATAGCATGCCACCGCGGCCCCCGGGTCCGTCGCCTGCCAGACTCCCCGGATGGCGGCCACTCCGGCCGCGCCGGCGCCCATCACCTCGCCCACCCGCGCGGGCGTGATCCCACCGATGGCCACCACGGGCGTACCTGCGTGGACTTCCACCATGCGGGTGAGCCACCCGGCGCCCCGCCCCGGCCCGCCCGGATGGGAAGCCGTGGGATACACCGGACCCGCGAAGAGATAGTCCACCGGGTCTTCGGAAGCCACTTCACCCGGGCCATGGATGGATACCCCGACGAGCACCCCGGGAGCCACGAGTCGCCGGACCCGCGACGCAGGGAGGGAGCGTGCTCCCAGGTGGACGGCCTCCGCCGCCAGGGCCATGGCGACGTCCACGCGGTCGTTGATCACCAGGAGCGCCCCGCTCCTCGCGGCCACCTCGAGCAACTCCATCCCCAGAGCGTGGAGCGCGCCTCCCGATACGGCGGCTCCCCTCAGGTGCAGGGCCACCGCCGCGGCCCCCGACGTCAGGACCTCGCCGGCACGAACCGGGAAGTCCGGGAGGGCGAGCACGGAATCGTCGGTGACCACGTGCAGGCGCGGAAGGGTGAGGGCGCTGCGCGGCATCGCTCAGACGAAGCACGACCCTCGCGAGATCCCCCGGCCCCGGATCCACTCCGAGGAAGGCATCCTGACCTTCCCGGGCGGCTGGACCTCGCCGAGGCGCACGGCACCGCTCCCGCAGGAGACCACCAGCCCGTCGTCGTCGGCCGCGACGACCTCGCCCGGCCCTCCTTGATCCGCTTCCTCGACCACGACCGGACGAAAGAGCTTCACCGCCTCGCCATCCACCTCGGACCACGCACCCGGCACGGCGTCCATTCCCCGGATGTGGAGGGCCACCTCCGGCGCGGGGCGGGCCCAACCGATGCGGGCCAGCTCCCTCGTCACCTTGGGCGCGAAGGTGGCACGGGAGGGATCCTGCTCGACCTCTTCGGCCACTCCCGCGGTGAGGAGTGCCAGAGCCTCCACCAGCGCCTCGGCCGCCAACTCCGAGAGACGCACGGTGAGCTCGGAACCGGTCTCGTCCGGCAGGATGGGCTCTTCGACGCGATGGATGACGGGTCCCGCATCCATGGCAAGCACCATCCGCATGACGGTGACGCCCGTCATGGCGTGGCCGCGGGCGATGGCCCAGTGGATGGGGGCCGCACCCCGCAACTCGGGAAGGAGGGAAGCGTGGGCATTGATGGAACCGAGGGCGGGAACGTCGAGGATCTCCTGCTTGAGGATGTGCCCATAGGCCACCACCACCGAGACGTCCGGCTCGAGCGCGCGGATCGTTGCCTCGAACTCCTCTCCCCACGGACGCTCGGGCGTGAGCACGGTGAGCCCCAGGTCCTCCGCCACCTCCTTGACCGGAGAGGGGCGCAACCGGCGGCCCCGCCCCGCCGGACGGTCGGGCTGCGTGACCACGCCCACCACATCGAACCCCTCGTCGTCCAACGCCCGCAGCGATGGTACGGCGAAGGCGGGCGTGCCCCAGAAGAGGATCTTCATCCCACCTCCCCGTCCTGGAGCTTCTTCCATTTCTTGAGCGCCATGCGGCGCTTGAGCGGGCTGATCCGATCGAGGAAGAGGATCCCGTCCAGGTGATCGATCTCGTGCTGGAGGGCCCGGGCGAAGAGCTCGTCGGCCTCGACGGTCACGGGCCGACCCGCCGGGTCGAGCCCCTCCACCGTCACCTCCCACGGCCGCTCCACCACCTCCTCGATCCCCGGGATGCTCAGGCAACCCTCCGCCTGCTTGTCCCGGTCACTCCCGGCCCATACCACCCTCGGGTTCACCAGCGCGAGCCGGGCCTCGGGCTCGTCTTCGCGGCGAAGGTCGATGACCATGACGCGCCGTGAGATCCCGATCTGCGGAGCCGCGAGTCCGATCCCTTCCGCGTGGTACATGGTTTCGAACATGTCGTCCACCAGTTTGCGGAGCGCGTCGTCGAACGACGTCACCTCCTCCGCCTCGGTGCGGAGGACCGGGTCTCCCATGAGGACGATGTCCCGGATCGCCATCCCTCAGCTGCCTTCCTGCGTGCCCTTCGCCGAGATGACCTGCGCCACCCGTGACCGGTCCACCGTGAGCCGGGTGTTCTCCCCGGTGCGGACGGTGAGTCGCTTCTCGTCCACGTGCACGACCGTGGCGATGATTCCTCCGCTGGTGACGATCTCGTCGCCCTTCTTCAGCGCCTTGAGCATGTCGTCGTGGCGCCTCCGCTCCTGGGCCTGGGGCCGGATCAGGAGGAAGTAGAAGATGGCGAAGATGATCATCATCTCCACCATGAAGATCATGGTCGTGTTCCCCCCCTCGCGGGGGGTCATCAGGAGCGCCAGCATCGGCATGGTCACCACAGATTCTCCAGTCGTGGAATGTTCGGGTTCGCGCCGAGGGTCTACCCCCCGCCGCCGCGGTATCGTTCCAACCAGGCATCCTTCCAGCCGTGGAAGGACCCGTCGGCGATCCGGCGACGGGCCTCTTCCGCCAGACGCGCCAGAAAGCGCAGGTTGTGGATGGAAAGGAGCCGGAGGACCAACCACTCCCCCGACGCCACCAGATGCCTCAGGTACGCGCGATCGTACCGGGAGCATGTGTAGCAGTCGCACCCCTCGTCCACCGGACGCGTGTCCTCGGCGAAGCGTGCCGCCTTCAAATTGACCTGGCCTTCCGCCACAGTCCAGACGGTCCCGTGCCGGGCGTTCCGTGTGGGCGCGACGCAGTCGAAGAGATCGCATCCCCGGGCCACCGCCTCCAGGAGGTCGTCGGGGTATCCCACGCCCATGAGGTAGCGGGGCCGGTGGACGGGGATCTCTCCGTTCAGCAGCTCGAGAACCCGGTACATGTCGGGCTTGGCCTCCCCCACGCTCAGTCCGCCGATCCCGTATCCGACCCAGTCGTCCATTTCGCCGAACTGCCGGGCGTGATCCCTCCGCAGGTCGTCGAAGACGTTCCCCTGGAGGACGGGAAAGAGCGCCTGGTCGGGAACGCCGCCTTCGGCACCCAACTCCGCGAAGCGGGTCCGACAGCGCTCCAGCCAGGCCAGCGTCCGCCGGTTGGCCTCCACGGCCTGGGAACGGTCGCACCCTCCCGGCGGGCACTCGTCGAACGCCATGATCACGTCCGCGCCGAGGGCGCGTTGCACCTCCATGACCGACTCCGGAGTGAAGGTGTGCCGCGATCCGTCGATGTGGCTCCTGAAGATCACACCGTCGTCCCGGATCTCGCGGATGGCGCCCAGTGAGAAGACCTGGTATCCCCCCGAGTCGGTGAGGATGGGGCCGCTCCACCGCATGAAGCTGTGCAGCCCGCCCAGCCGGTGCACCAACCCGTGCCCGGGTCGGAGGTAGAGGTGGTACGTGTTCGCCAGGACCATGCGGGCGCCCGTGGCCTCCACCTCTTCCGGCGTCAGGGCCTTGACCGTTCCGAGAGTCCCCACCGGCATGAACGCGGGAGTCTCCACGTCGCCGTGGGGTGTGGAAAAGGTGCCCCTGCGCGCGGCACCGTCCGTGTCGTGAAGCGTGAAGTCGAACATGAGGTCTCGAATGTAACTCCCGGGCGGGTGTACCGACGCCTCGTCGGGTCATCCGCGCGTGGATACCTTTGATGGGTCATGGACGTTCTCGGGTGGATCGCACTTCTCGCGGTCGGGATCGTGATATCGGTTCTGGCCAGCATGCGCACCGTGAAGCACGCTCGTGCCCTCGTCCAGGGCTCCCGCATCCCCCCGTTCTTCGTGGGAGTGACCCTCCTCGCGGTGGGCACCGACCTTCCGGAGATCGCCAACTCCATCGTGTCCTGCGCGGCGGGACACGGCGACCTCAACGCCGGGGACTCCATCGGGTCGGCCATGACCCAGGCCTCTCTGGTCCTGGGGTTGCTCCCCCTCGTGGGAGGCGCCTTCGACTTCCAGAGACGGCGCGTCGTCGTGATCTCGGCGGTCACGGTGGCCGGGCTGGCCTGCGGCATCCTCATGATGCGGGACGGCGACGTGGGGCGGGTCGACGCCCTCGCCTTCCTGGGCTGCTGGCTCCTCGGGTCGATGATCGTCTGGCGGCACCTCGCCGCGGAGGCCGCCGGACCCGCGGACCTCGTGCCCGTGAGGGGAAAGGTCCACCACGCCGCCGCCGCCCTGGGGTGGCTCGCCCTGGTGGGGCTGGGAGCGGGAGGCGCGGTCTCGGCCTTCGTGCGGCTCTCCACCCTCCTGGGCGTACCGGAGTTCGTGCTCTCCTTCTTCGTCGCGTCCATCGGCACCTCCCTCCCGGAGCTGGTGCTCGACGTCACCGCCCTCCGGGCGGGGCTCAAGGACATGGCACTCGGCGACGTGGTCGGCTCGTGCTTCGTGGACGCGACCCTATCCATCGGGATCGGGCCGCTCTTCTTCCCGTCCGCCGTCACGGCCACGCTGGTGACGAGAGGGTCCCTGACGGCCATCGGGGTCATGGTCTTCGTGGCCCTCCTGGCCGTGGTGGCGCGGAGACACACCCGCGTGACCGGGATGGCCCTCGTGGGTCTGTACGTCGGCGTGTACTTCGTGCTGCTGGGCTGACGCGGCGCCGACGGGACGGAGAAGGCCCGGGCTTCTCCGTCCCGTCGGGGAAGCCCGAGCCACGCCCTGTCCTTCCTCAGCGGCCGTCCGAAACCGGTGGCGCGGCCTTGCGGGGCATCATCTCCTCACGCATGGCCAGCGCGTACACCGTGGACGCCACCACCACCGCGGCCTGCTGGAGGTCTTCGATGACCAGATGGTCGTAGGAGTCCAGCTCGGTGTGGTGCGTGTTGATCCCGTACTCGATGGGATCCTGGATGAAGTTGAACCCCGGGATCCCCGCGGCGTCGAAGGCGAGGTGGTCCGTCCCGCCGGTGTTCCCGTGGCGCACGGCCACGACCCCCAGGTCCCGGAAGGGCCAGAGGATCTGCTCGAAGACCGGGATCGCGTCCTCGTTGGACTGGTCCCAGACCCCGCGAAGGCGGCCCGTCCCGTTGTCCACGTTCACGTACGCGGAGATGCGGTCGTGGAGCTCGGGATGGTTGGACACCCATGCCCGGGATCCCAGGAGTCCCTGCTCTTCACCGCTCCACAGGGCGATCCGGATGGTACGGCGCGGCGTCACGCCCAGCGTCTTCAGGATGCGCATGGCCTCCATCATCACCACCGAGCCCGCGGCGTTGTCGGTG
>JAOUPR010000158.1 GCA_029879725.1 Gemmatimonadota bacterium
CGCCCGTTCGGACGTCTACTCGCTGGGGTGCGTGCTCTACGAGATGCTCACGGGTGAGCCTCCCCATACGGGCGCCACCGCGCAGGCGGTGCTCGGACGGATCCTGACGGGTGAGCCGCGGCCGCCTACCGAGGTCCGGAAGGCCGTTCCTCCGAACGTAGAGTCGGCGCTCCTCCACGCGCTGGAGAAGCTCCCGGCGGACCGGTTCGGCTCGGCGCAGGCGTTCGCGGATGCGTTGGCGGACCCTGGCTATGGGGCCCGGGCCGCGGGAAGCCGAATCGGACGCGTGGGCACGGGAGCCCGACTCGGTGCCAGGGAGGGTGCGACCCTCGCCCTGGGTGCGATCGTTCTCCTAGGGGCCGGGTGGGCGATGGGGCGCGGCGGCCCCGCGGCCGAGAGCACCGTGGAGCCGTCCGTGACCTACGCGCTCGTCTCACCCGAACCCATCGACGCATCCGCCGTCTCCCTCGCCAGCGACGGCTCGGTCGCCTACGTGCCCTACACGGGAATGGTGCACGAGGGCGCCGTGCTGATCAAGCGCCCTGCCGCCGCCGCCTTCGATCCGCTTCCGGGAACGGCGGGCGCCGAGGACACGGACTTTTCCCCGGACGCGAGCCGCCTCGTGTTCAGCCGTCGCGACGGTGTGTTCATCGTCGATGTGGGCGGGGGGAGCGCGCCCGTGCGGCTTCCGGAGGTTCCCTTCGTCGAGGGACTGCACTGGTGGAGTCCCGACTCGATCCTTGCCATCCGCACCGACGCCGGCATGGGCGCGGAGGCGGCTGCGTCCGTACTCGTCCTCATCGATCCGAACCGGCGACGGCTCGACACCCTTGCCACTTCGACGGTGCCGCTGGGAGAGCTTGCCGGCCCCACCGACGACGAAGGCGTGTGGTATGCGAGCAGCGCGGAGGGGTTCGGCCGCGTGGATCTCCGCACCGGCCGATTCGAGACGCTGGTGCCCGGCCTGGCCTCCGCCCGAGAGATCGTGCCTGGGGTTCTCCTCTACAGGAACGGCCGGCTCCTCAGGGGATCCCGCTGGGACGAGGCGCGCGGCCGACTCGTGGGTGAAGATCTTCTGGTGGCGGACCGGGTCGAGTCCTTCGAAGTCGGACCCGGGGGCGATCTCCTCCTGACCCGGCGGGTGGAGAGGGAGCAGGTCGATGGATTTCCCGTCGTGTGGATGGGGGAGGGCGGCGGCGTCGAGCGCATTCCCATCCCCCTCGTGCCGCACGCCGATCCCGCCGTTTCGCCTGATGGCCGTCGCCTCGCGTACGTTTTGGCGGGGAGGGTGAGGGTATTCGACATGGACCTCGGTGACGAAGTCGAGCTGACCGGAGGTCTTGAGATCGACCCCACGGGGACGCACAACCCGGTCTGGTCTCCCGACGGTGCGCGCATCGCCTTCCGCGCCACCGTGGGAGAGGCGCCATGGATCTTCGTGGTCGCGGCCGACGGGTCCGAGCCCGCACGCCGGATGGAGGTGCCGGGGATTGCAGGTGCCAACCAGTGGCTCGACGACCGTACCTTGCTCGTGACCACATTCGATGGCGACATCTACACGCTGGACGCGACCGACCCGTCCCCGGAGATGGTTCCGATCCTGACCGCGCCCGGGTGGGCCGAGCAGTCTCCGAGCGTGTCGCCGGACGGGCACTGGATTGCATACGCCTCCGACGAGGACGGTGACTTCCGGGTGTACGTGCGCAGCTGGCCGGACCTGAGGCGAGACAAGCTGTTGGTTTCCGGTGCTGGGCCGGTGTACGGTGGGTTCGGCCTGAGCGCCCTCGTCTGGTCGTCGGACTCGGGCACGCTGTACTTCGTTCAGGCCGACGAGGTCCGGTCGGTAGGGCTTTCCGTGTCGAACGGCGAACTCGTCGCGGAACCGGTGAGACGAGGCGTCCTGGGTCTTCAGCCCGGAGACCAGATGTGGGGCCTCGACGAGTCCACAGGCCGATTTCTCGTCTTCCGGAGTGGCCGACCCTCAGGGTTCCCCGATAGCGAGATCGAAGTGGTCACCAACTGGCGCCGGGCGGTGGTGGAGGCGCTGAGCGAATCAGGACGGTGACCGGGTTTCTCTGCTTGCCGAGTTCCACCAATCCGCCCGACGTCTCACCGGCCCATCCGGCAGGTCGGCGAACTCTGCCCCGGATCTTCGCCGCATCGGAGAAGATGGGGTTGATCCGACCCACTGAAGGAAGACGGGACCGAGATAGAGGTTTTGGCCGGTCCAGATGAGAGGAGGGAGGTCAGATCAGAGGATCGGAACTAGGCCACACGTGCCATTGAGTGTGGGTGTGGTGTTCTGTGGAGTGGCCGGCAACGGCAGAGGTTGAGGCGTTGCCCTCGCGGAGCTCGATCGCGTTCCGCTCGTGGTCCACCCGCTATCAGCAGATTCTAGGAGCGTACGATGCTAGTCGACTCGTACTCGGTTTGGACCCTCTTGGCGGTGGGTTTCGGACTATTGTTCATGCCGGGGTTGGTTGCTGGTCGAATCGTCGACAAGCGGATGAGGGGTCACGATCAACGCTTGATGGTTGTGTCCCTTGGAGTCGTCATTTCGTGTGTGAACAGTCTGAGGATTGTGTGGGGACTGGGCAAAGCGCTTGGGGACCGACTTATTCCTGGACTTGATGTGTTCCTATTGGTTGCGGCGTGCGAGTGGTTGTTTCATGCGCGCCGGGATAGCGAATATGCAGAGGGGGCTCAAGCCGGTGCACCGGTGGAAGCGGACCGAAAGCGTGGGGCAATCAGCCCCATCGGGTTCGTTTGGCTGGGGCGACTTTGGGTCTCTATTTCGTTGGCGGTTGCTCTCGCAGCCATCGTCGCTGCCCGCGCCGCCCGACATGATTGGATTGGATCGATGATTCGGGAGATCGGGCTCTTCGCTGTACTGGTATTCGTTTGGTGCATTGTGATAGCGGTGGATCTCCGGGTGAGGAGGCGGAGAGCTTCGTAGGCGGCGATCCTTCGTGTGGGGTAGGGTGCGAAACGTATAGGATTGCACCGCGGGGTGGTGACCTGGAGGGCACGCGCTCCGGCCTGCCCAGTGAAGGGCTCGACCCGCGGGCGTCAACTTCGCATTCTTGTGCACGTCCACTGAGGATCTCCCATCGGACCGGTTTGTGTCTAGACACCACCAGCCTGTTCGATGGGACCCTCAGTGAACAACCTCCTTAGCACATTCAGCCAGGCGGTTCTCCGCGTCCGCCTCCCCTCACCCCCACGCTCTTCAGAAGCGCGTAGGGGGCGGGCCCACCGCCTACCGAACCTCCGCGTCGAGAGAAGGAGACGCTTCCTCACCCCAGAGGTACTTTGAACCGCCCCGGGTTTACCGGAGACCCCAACAGTTGAGAGAATGGGGTCATGAAAAGAGTAGCGAAGTACTCCCCGGAGACGCGGGAGCGTGCGGTTCGGCTGGTGTGGGAGACAGA
>JAOUPR010000034.1 GCA_029879725.1 Gemmatimonadota bacterium
TGGCGGGCCAGCGCCTCCGCCTCGTTCACCGCCACGTCGCGCCCCACTCCGCTGAACACCTGGTCCACCTCGCCGCTCACCTGGGCGATGGCGGCCCCCACCGCGTTGGCCACGGCGTGGTGCTCCACGTGGACGACCTCGCTGATCCCCGGGACGCGGTCGGGGACGAGGAAGGCTCCGCCCCCCACGGCCAGGAGGGGGAGGGGGTGGGCGTCCACCTTCATCCGGTCCACCCCTTCCTCCACCATGGCGCGCATCCGGGGGATGGCCCACGCCAGGAGCTCGGGGTCGAGGGAACGGACCCGCTCGGTGTCGCCGATCTCCACGAGCCCAGCGGCCACGGCCACGTCGGTGGCCGTGAGCGTCTTCCCTCCGAACACCATCCCTTCGCGGGTGAGGCGGTACCCCACGCTCGCCGGGCCCACCGTGCGGCGTTCCGCGTCCACGAGCGTTCCCCCGCCCAGCCCCAGGGAGAGGAGATCGGGCATGCGGAAGAGCGTGCGCACGCCGCCGATGCGCACCACGGTGTTGGCCTCCCGGGGGAACCCGGCCTTGAGGTGCCCGATGTCGGTGGTGGTTCCCCCCACGTCCACCACCATGGCGTCGTGGAGCCCCGAGAGGAACGCGGCACCCCGCATGCTGTTGGTGGGGCCCGAGGAGAAGGAATAGACCGGGAAGGCGCGGGCGTACTCCGCCCGCATGACCGTCCCGTCGTTCTGGGTCAGGAAGAGGGGGGCCTCGATCCCGCTCCGCTCCAGCGCTTCGGTGAAGGCGCGGGTGGTGCGGTCCGCCAGCGGCGTGAGGGTGGCGTTGAGGATGGCGGCGTTCTCCCGCTCCAGGAGGCCGATGCGCCCCAGTTCGTGGGAGCAGGTCACCTGCACCCCGGGAATGACTTCGCGGAGGATCTCGGCGGCCCGCTCCTCGCACTCGGGGGTGAGGGGGGAGAACACCGCCGACACCGCCACGCACCCGATCCCGGCGTCGCGGATGCGGGCGGCGGCCTCGCGCATCCCCGCCTCGTCGAAGGGGACGAGGGGGCGGCCGTCGTACTCGTGGCCGCCTTCCAGCATCACGACGTCCCCCCGCACCAGTTCGGCCAGGTCCTCGGGCCAGTCGCAGAAGGGGGGGAGGGACGCCCCGCTGGGGAGGCCGATGCGCACCGCCGCCACGGGAGTGAGGTCCCGCCGCTGGACCACCGCGTTGGTGAAGTGGGTGGTCCCGATCATCACCGCGTCCAGGGGGCCCGGCGACCCGCCCACCAAGTCCACCAGTGCCCGCAGCGCGTTGGTGACCCCGCTGGTCACGTCCTCGGTGGTGGCCGTCTTCACCGCCCCTTCCACCGTGCGGTCGTGGAGGAGGACGGCGTCGGTGTTGGTTCCCCCCACGTCGATCCCGATGCGCCTCATGACGCACCTCCCGGGGCGGCGCCGTCGAAGACGGAGCGGAAATCCAGGTCGTACCCGAAGGCCCGGGGCCCCACGTGCTCCAGCCCCTTGGGCGTCTTCTGCAGCTCCGGCGCGGGGAATACCACCACCCGCACCCGCTGCCCGTAGCGGAGGGACTCGGTCCCGATGGCGTCTCCCGTGGTGGAGTCCATGATGGTGATGATCTCGGGGACGAACACCACCGGCTCCCCGTCGCGCCACCCCACCGAGAACTCGTTCTGGAAGTCCACCACGAATCCATGCCCCTGGTCGGGGCCCAGCCCCTCCATCTTCGCCGTCCCGCGGAGGAAGCCCCCCGTGGTGCGGCGCTCCACGTCCGTCACCTTCCCATGGAAGAGGACCTTCCCCCCCTCGACGCGCACCGCCGCCTCCACCGGATCCTCCTTGCGGGCGCGGGCGTCGAGGACGGCCCGCCCCAGGCGGATGGCCTGGGTGACGGTGTGGAGGATCCCCCAGTCCTTCACCTCGCGCCCGGTGCGGGGCGCCTTGCAGGTGGCGGCCAGGGATCCCACTTCGGTGCACGCCTTCCGGCTCAGGCGCTCCATCCACTTCCACGTGGCCGCCCGCGACACCACCACCGCGTTGTTGCGCACGTCGGCCAGGGTGAGGGGCCAGGGCTGGAGATCCCCGATGGCGAAGCTGCTCATCTGCGCTTCGGGGTAGGCGCGTCCCATGGTGTCCGCGTCCACCACCGGGAGCCCCTTCACCGCCGCCACCATGAACGGCTGCAACGAGTTGGCTCCCCCGATCTCGAGTGACATCACCGCATCGAAGGGGCGTCCCAGGTACTCCTCCATCATGTCCACGGCCAGCGCCGCCACCCGGGGATCGGTGAGGCGCTCCTCTCCCACCAGGGGCGCGCCCATGGTGGAGACCACCGCCACCAGGGCGTCGTCGGCCAGGTCGTCGGGGCTCATGAGCTTCACCCGCACCCCCTCGCGGTACAGCCGCTTCATGTTGAGGAGGGCGTGGTGGGGATCGCCGCCCCCTCCCGCGCCCAGGATCCAGGCGCCGGTGGCGAGGGGATCCAGCTCGTCTTCGGTGATTTCGCGCGGTGGTGTCATGTCGGTCCCGTCTCGGTGCTCCCGGCGTCGTTCGTGGGGCGTGTCAGAGGATGATGGGGCGCAGGGAGTCGAGACGGGAGGGGATGGTCTCCACCAGGCGCCGGGCGTCCAGGCGCCTGGACAGGGCGGGGGGGAGGGGGATCTCGGCCCCGATGAGCGGCTCCACCGTTTCGGCGAACTTGGCCGGATGGGCGGTGGCCAGGACCACCCCGGGGGTGCGGGGGTCCACGCTCCGCCGGGCGCGCATCCCCAGGACGCCCACGGCCGTGTGGGGGTCGAGGAGGACGCCGTGGTCCCGCCAGGCGTCGGCGATGCACGCGGTGGTGTCCTCGTCGGACCACGCCGATCCGGTGACCATGCCCCGCATCGCGTCGGCGTCGTCGCGGAAGAGGTGGCGCATCCGCTCGAAGTTGCTGGGGTCGCCCACGTCCATGGCGTTGGAGAGGGTGGCCACCGAGGGGCGGGGCGCGAAGCTCCCCGTGGCCAGATATGCCGGGACCACGTCGTTCACGTTGGTCGCGGCCACGAAGTGGCGCACGGGGATCCCCATCTTCCACCCCATGAGTCCGGCGGTGAGGTTCCCGAAGTTCCCCGAGGGAACGGAGACGGTGAGGGGCTCGGGGTGGGCCGGGTGCGCGGCCCAGGCGTGGGCGTAGTAGAAGATCTGGGGAACCAGGCGCCCGATGTTGATGGAGTTGGCCGAGGAGAGGTTCGCGCGTCGCCGGAGTTCCGGGTCGGCGAAGGCTTCCTTGACCAGGCGCTGGCAGTCGTCGAAGGCGCCCTCCACCTCCACCGCCGTCACGTTCCCGCCCAGGGTGGTGAACTGGGCCTCCTGGCGGGGGCTCACCCGCCCCCGGGGGAAGAGCACCACCACCCGCGTCCCGGGGACGCCGTGGAAGGCGTCGGCCACCGCGCCCCCGGTGTCGCCCGAGGTGGCGACCAGGATGGTCACCCGGGGCGCGTCGTCGGGGCGCAGGGCGGCGGACATGCGCGCCATGAAGCGCGCCCCCACGTCCTTGAACGCCAGGGTGGGGCCGTGGAAGAGCTCCGCCAGGTGAATCCCGTCTTCCAGGGGGATGAGGGGGACGGGGAAGTCGAGGGCGTCGCGCACCACCGCCTCGATGCGCTCGGGGGGGAGGACCCCTTCCAGAAGATGGCGGGCCAGGACCACCCCCGTGTCGGCGAAGCTCCCTCCGGGAAGGCGCTCCAGGAGCTTCCTGGGGATGGGGGGGAACCCGTCGGGGAGGTAGAGCCCCCCGTCGGGGGCGAGCCCGCGGAAGAGGGCCTCGGCGAAGGGTACCGGGGGCGTCGCGCCGCCGCCGCGGGTGCTGACGAGCTTCATGGACGGGAGCCGCCCTCCGCCGGGTGCGGTCCCTTTCGGGATCCCGGCTCCGCGCCCTGGGACGCTCCCGCGCCGCCCGCGGACGCCGGCTCCACGATCCGCGCGCCCCCCCGTGCCACCGACGACACGGTGAGATCCGCCTCCACCCCTCCCGCCGTGCGGAATGCCTCCACCATGGCGGTGCCCACCGACTCCGCCACGGCACGCCCCCGGGTGAGGGCGAACATGGAGGGACCCGACCCCGAGAGGCTGATTCCCAGCGCCCCGGCGGCCATCCCCGCCTCCTTCACCGCGGCGAACCCCGGCACCAGGGTGGAGCGCGGGGGCTCGGCCACCACGTCCACCAGAGAGCGGGCGATGAGGGACCAGTCCTCCTCGTACAGCCCCGCCACCAGCCCGGCGGTGTTCCCCCACTGGGTCACCCCCGCCCGGATGGAGATGGTGTCGCCCAGGAGGCGGCGCGCATCTTCGGTGCGGATCTCCAGGTGGGGGTGCACCACCACCGCCGTGAGCCCCGCGGGGACGGGGAGGTGGACGATGCGCAGCGGCTCTCCCGGAGGAACCAGGACGATCCCCCCGGCCAGGGAGGCGGCGGCGTTGTCGGGAGACGCGGCTCCCGAGCCCCCGGCCTCCCCCTCGAGGGCGCAGGCGAAGAGATCCTCTTCGGTGAGGTCGCCGCCCAGGAGGGCGTGTACCGCCACGGCGCCGGCCACTGCGCTGGCCGCGCTCCCGCCCATCCCTCCGGAGAGGGGGAGTCCCTTGCGCACCTCCAGCGTCACGCCGGTATCGGAGCCCAGGCGGCGCAGCACGGCGGCCCCCGCCACCGCGGCGGAATTGCGGGCCGGATCCCGGGGGATGCGCCCGTCGTCTCCCGTCACCGCCACGGAGACGATCCCCGACCCCGCCACCCGGCGCGCGACGACCTCGTCCCCCGGGGCTTCCAGCGCCACCCCGAAGACGTCGAAACCGCACGCCACGTTCCCGATGCTGCCGGGGGCGTAGGCACGGGCGATGCTCGGTGTGGAGTCGGTCACGTCGGGCCGGTCCAGGACGGGGGTGCACTTGGAAAACGTCCCCAACCTAGCGCGTGGGCGGGGAAAGTCACACACTCCCCCCTCCCCGAATCCAGTCCACCCGCGCGCCGGAGATGCGTGGTGCCGCCGAGAAAGCCCATCGCCCTTCTCACCATCGGGCAGACGCCCCGGAACGATCTCGTCCCGGAGATGCTGGATTGGATCGGTGAGGACTTCCCGGTGGTGCAGTTGGGGGCCCTGGACGGGCTGGATGCGGCCGAGATCGCGGCGCTGGGGCCGGCGGCCGGGGAGGCCCGGCTCGTCACGCGACTCCGCGACGGGAGCCAGGTCGTTCTCGCCCATACGCCCACGCAGGCGCGTGTCCAGGCCATCCTGGACGGGATCGACCCCGCCGAGGTGGCGGCCACGGTCCTCCTCTGCACCGGGTCGTTCCCGGGGCTCCGTGGCCCGGGTCTGTTCATGGACTCCCAGAGCCTGGTGGATCATGGAGTGGAGGCCATCTGCGAGCGGGCCGGCTCTCTCGGGGTGATCCTCCCTCTGTCGGAGCAGGCCGACGACTTCCACTACCACGCCCCCGCCGGGCAGCGCATGGTCCTGACCCATTCGTCGCCGTATGCGTCGCCGCGCTTCCGCGAGGCGGGGGCCGAGCTGGCCGCGTGCGACGTCATCGTGATGCACTGCATGGGGTACACCGAGGGGATGCGCCGCGAGGTGGTGGAGGCGTCCGGGCGTCCCGTGCTCCTGGCCCGGCGCCTGGTGGCCGCGGCCCTGGCTCAACTGGTATGAGCCGACGTCATCCCTCCATCTTCGAGCCCGCCACCCTGGTATTCGGGCTGGCCCTGGCGGTGTTGGGCTCCATCATCGGGATCCAGCTCCTCACGCGGGTGGGGATCACCCCCAACAGTTCGGTCATCGCGGCCATCCTGGCGCTGACGGTGGCGCGCATCCCGCTGGCGGTGCTCCGGCCCTTCGCCTCGCTGGAGCGCCAGAACCTCATGCAGACGGTCATCTCCGGGGCGACCTTCGGCGGGGCCAACGCCCTCCTCCTCCCCATGGGGATCCTGTGGCTGGTGGGGAAGCCGGAGTTGGTGCTTCCCATGTTCGCGGGAGCGCTGGTGGCGCTGGCCCTGGACGCCGTCATCCTGTACCGGGTGTTCGACTCGCCGGCGTACCCGGCGGCCGCCCTCTGGCCGTCGGGCGTCGCCACGGCGGAGGTCCTCATCGCGGGCGACCAGGGGGGACGGCGGGCCGGACTCCTCACCGCCGGGGCCGTCGCCGGGGGCGTGGGGCAGTTCCTGGGGATCCCCATGGACATCTTCGGCGTGTGCTGGATCGGGAACGTCTGGGCCCTCACCATGTTCGCGTTGGGGCTTCTGGCGCGGGCGTATGCCCCCGACGTGGTGGGGATGGAGTTGGGAGAGCGCTTCGTGCCCCACGGCGTCATGATCGGGGCGGGGCTGGTGGCGCTCGTCCAGATGGGGATGATGGTGGGGAGGAGGCGAGGAAGTGCGGAAGCGGCCGCCTCCGCCCGGCCGGGCACCACGGTGTCCCCGGAGGCGTTCGGGCGCGCGCTGGGAGGAGGGTTCTTCGCCTTCATGGGGGTGGCCACCCTCCTGGCCGTCGTATCCGGGGTGGCCGGCGAGATGCCCCTGGGTCAACTGGCCCTGTTCGTGTGCTTCGCGGCCGTGGCCGCGCTCGTGTCCGAGCTCATCGTGGGGGTATCCGCCATGCACGCGGGGTGGTTTCCCGCCTTCGCCACGGCGCTGATCTTCCTGGTGCTGGGGATGCTCCTGGGGTTCCCGTCCACGCCGTTGGCGCTCCTGGCCGGGTTCACCGCGGCCACCGGGCCGGCCTTCGCCGACATGGGGTACGACCTCAAGGCGGGGTGGATCCTCCGGGGGCGGGGCGCCGACCCGGCCTACGAGGCGGAGGGACGGCGGCAGCAGTTGTATGCCGAGCTCCTCGGTTTCGCCGTGGCCGCGGTCTTCGTCCTGGTGGTGCACACGCGCTACTTCGCCGCCGACCTCCTCCCTCCCGTGGACCGCGTGTACGCCGCCACCATCGCGGCGGGGGCGAGCCCGGAGTTGGCCTGGTCCCTCCTGGTGTGGGCCGTTCCGGGCGCCTTGATCCAGATGGTGGGCGGGTCGTCCCGGCAGCTCGGGATCCTCTTCGCCACCGGGCTGCTCATCGTGAGCGCTTCGGCGGGGTGGACCGCTCTGGTGGCGCTGGCCGCGCGGGGGGTGCTTCTCCGCCGATTCGGAAAGGAGGCGGAGGCTCCCATGTACGTGGCCGCGGGGGGATTCATCGCCGGATCGGCCCTCACCGGGTTCGGTACGGCGGCGTGGCGGGCGCGCTGAGCGTCGCTACAGGAGCCAGGCGAAGAGACCGAGGTACATCATGACCAGGAGTCCACCCTCCCAGCGCCGGATACACCATCCCGACCGGAGGATCGGTAGCATGAATACCGAGAGGATGATCACGGCCGGAAGCTGGCGCGACAGCACGGCGGGGCTCACGCCGATGGGGTGGACCGCGGAAGTGGTCCCCAGGATGGCCACCAGGTTGAAGATGTTGGACCCGATCACGTTCCCCACCGCGATGTCCGTCTCCTTGCGGATGGCGGCCACCACCGAGGTGGCCAGCTCCGGGAGTGACGTCCCCACGGCCACGAGCGTGAGGCCGATGACCCCCTGGGGAATGTTCAGCGCCACCGCCACCGTTTCCGCCGCCGTCACGATCACATAGCCGCCCACCACCAACCCCAGGCTCCCCGCCACCAGGAGTCCCAGGTCGTGGAGGCGCACCGTTCCGTTGCCCTCCACCGAGTTGCGCACGAAGGCCTGGTATTCGTCGAGGATCTCCGGCGCCTCTTCCTCCACGGACTGGAATACGAAGAAGAGGTAGGCGGCCAGGGCGATGAGGAGGAGCACCCCGTCGGAGCGCTGGATCTCGTGGTCCCAGAGGATGGGGTAGAGCGCGATGGTGACCAGGACCATGAGCGGGCCCTCACGCCAGACCACGCGGGCCGCCACGTCGAGGGGACGGACCATGGCCGTGATCCCCAGGATCAGCCCGATATTGGCCATGTTGGAGCCCAGCACGTTCCCCATGGCCAGGTCGCTGTTCCCCCCCAACGCCGCCACGAGACACACCACCAGCTCGGGCGCCGAGGTGCCGAAGGAGACCACGGTCAGCCCCACCACGATGGGGCTGACGCCCAGCGTGGCCGCGATCCGGGCGGAGCCGCGCACGAGCCATTCGGCTCCGAAGTAGAGGATCCCGATGCCCGCGACCAGTAGAGCGACCTGCGTGGCGAGAGTGGTCATCCGCGGCGGCCCAGCCACTTGCTGAAACGGGGCCAGGGCCACGTGTTCACCACGTCGTCGGGGCGGAGCCACCCGCGGCGGGCCTGGTCCACGCCGAAGCGCATGTTTCCGAGTCCTTCCGGAGAATGCGCGTCGGTGCTGATCACCACCTTCACTCCGAGTTCCCGGGCGCGGTGCACGTGCAGGTCATTGAGATCCAATCTGTGGGGATTCGCGTTCAATTCCACGGCCACGTCCAGTTCGAGGGCCGCCTCCAGGACCGCCTCGACGTCCATCTCGAACGGGTTACGCCTGTTCAAGATACGTCCGGTGGGGTGCGCCAGTATATCCACACGGGGGTGCCGGAGCGCTCGGATCACCCTTTCGGTCATGGTGGACCGGTCCATGTCCATGAGGGTGTGGACCGACACCACGACCACGTCGAGTCCCTCCAGCACGTCGTCGGGGAGGTCGAGGGATCCGTCCCGGAGGATGTCCACCTCGCAGCTCTTCAGGATCCGGATCCCGGGGACGCGCTCCTGGACCCGGTCGATTTCCTTCCACTGTTCGCGGGCCTTTTCCGGGGTGAGCCCCCGGACCATGGCCATGGCCGGGCTGTGGTCGGTGAGGGCGAAGTACTCGTAGCCCCGGTCGAGACAGGCCCGGGCCATCTCCTCCACCGACGCCTTCCCGTCACTCCACGTGGAGTGCATCTGGAGGTCGCCCCGGATGTCCTCCACCGAAACGACGCGGGGGAGGTCGTCCTTCAGGGCCAACGCCACCTCGCCCCGGTTCTCCCGCAGCTCGGGGGGCATCCAACGCATCCCCAGGGCCCGGTACACTTCCTGTTCCGTGGCGCCGGCCACCCGCTCCCCCTCCCCCCCGGAGGGGTCGCCATCCCCGGAGACGCGGAACACCCCCCACTCGTTCACCTTCAGCCCCTGTTTCACGGCGTGGGCTCGGACGGCCACGTTGTGTTCCTTGGAGCCGGTGAAGTACTGCCAGGCCGCGCCGAAGGACTCGGCGGGGACCACGCGCAGGTCGATGGAGAGCCCCGAGCGGAGGACGATGTTCCCCTTGGTCCCGCCGGCGGCCGCCACCCGCTCCGCTCCGGGGAAGGAGACGAAGTGGCTCACCACGGAGGTCCCGTCTCCCTCGCAGACCGCCAGGAGGTCCACGTCGCCGATGGTCTCCCGGCGGCGGCGGAGCGATCCGGCCACCTCGATACGTTCCACGCCGGGGGCGGACGCCATGTGGGAGAGGACGCCGGCCACGAGCTTCTCGGCCTCGTCGATGAGGAAGCGGCCCTGCCGGCTCCGGTGATCGTCGATGGCGCGGAGGATCTTCTCCACGCTCTTCGCGCCGAAGCCGCCGAGGGACTCCACCGTTCCCGCCCGCGCGGCCCTCTCCAGGTCGTCCACCGTCTCGACGTCGAGCTCCTCGAAGAGACGGCGTGCCTTCTTGGGCCCCACGCCGTCCAGCCGCATGAGCTCCACCAGCGTCCGCGGAATCTCCCGGGCCACCTCGTCCAGCCGGCCCAGGGATCCCGTGGAGAGGAGCTCCTCGATGTGCGCCGCCATGTCCTTGCCGATCGCCGGGAGCTCGGTCAGGTCCTCCCCGGCTTCGACCATGGAGGACAGGGAACGCGTGAGCCCTTCCACGGTCCGGGTGGCGTTGCGGTACGCCCGGATACGGAAGGGATTGGCCCCCTGGAGCTCGAGGAGGTCTCCCAACTCGTCCAGGACGCGCGCGATGTCCAGGTTCTCCATCACTCCGATTCCACCCTCCCGCCCAATCCCTCCACCAGCTTCACGAAGGCCTCCTCGTCGAGGACGGGGACACCCAGTTCCTGCGCCTTGGTGAGCTTGCTCCCGGGGGAGTCGCCGGCCACCACGTAGTCCGTGGAGCCGCTCACCGAGCCCACCACCTTTCCCCCCACGGACTCCCAGGCGGCCTGGGCCACCGCCCGGGGAAAGCTCAGTGTTCCCGTGATGACCATCTTCCCCGCGGCACCGGAGGGCGTTCGCACGGGGTCGGTGACTCGGGGCGCCACGCCGCGCGAGAGGAGCCCGTCCACCGCGGCCGCGTTGCGCGCGTCGGCGAAGAACCCGGTGATGGCCTCCGACATCCGTGGCCCGATCCCGTCCACCTCCTCGAGCTCGTCCCGGGTGGCGGCGCGCACCCGGTCGAAGTCACCGAAGTGGTTGGCCAGATCGCGGGCCACGGTGACCCCCACCTCGGGGATCCCCAGCGCGTGGAGGAACCGATGCAGGTCGGGGTGTCTGCGGGCGGCGATGGCCTCCACGAGGTTGGTGGCGGACTTGTCGGCGAACCCGTCGAGATCCACGAGGTCGGCCACGGTCAGATCGAAGAGCTCACCGAGGGTATGCACCAGGCCCCGATCCACCAGGAGGCCGGAGGTCTCGTCGCCCAGCCCCTCGATGTCCAGGGCGTGGCGTGAGGCGAAGTGGACCAGGCGGCCCTTGAGCTGGGCGGGGCACCCGAAGCGGTTCGGGCAGATGGTGCGGGGTCCGTCGACGTGGACCTCCGATCCGCAGGCCGGGCAGGTGACGGGCATGGAGAAGGGCTCCGACCGCTGGTCGGGATGCTCCACCACCTCCACCACCTGGGGGATCACGTCTCCGGCACGCTGGATACGGACCATGTCTCCTTCGCGGATGTCCTTTCGGACCAGCTCCTCCCGGTTGTGCAGCGTCGCACGGGAGATGGTCACACCGCCCACCACGACGGGGAGGAGGAACGCCACCGGGGTGAGGACACCCGTGCGCCCGACCTGGATCCCGATGCGTTCGATGCGCGTGACCTCCTTGCGGGGCTCGAACTTGAAGGCCAGCGCCCAGCGGGGGTGGCGCGACGTCATCCCCAGCCGCTCCCGGGCGCCGAGATCGTCGAGCTTGATCACCACGCCGTCGATCTCGTAGTCCAGGTGGTCGCGGTCGGCGTCGTAGGCGGCATGATAGGCCAGGATCCCCTCGACGGAGTCGGTCCCCTCGATGCGGTCGGGCACCCGGAACCCCCACTGCCCCAACGCCTCCACGCCGGCCCTGTCCGAGGTGAAGGAGTCTCCCTCCAGGGCGAGGATGTCGTAGGCCAGCACGTCGAGCTTCCGCGAAGCGGTGACCCTGGGGTCGAGCTGGCGGATGGAGCCCGCGGCGGAATTCCGGGGGGATGCGTACGGTTCGTCCCCCAGCTCGGCCAGGCGCGCGTTGAAGGCCTCGAAGTCGGAGATGAACATCATCACCTCTCCCCGCACGGCCAGGAGGGGAGGGGCGGCCCGCTCCTCCTCCCGCAGGCGGAGGGGGACGCTGGCGATGGTGCGGATGTTCCGTGTGACGTCCTCGCCCTCGCGTCCGTTCCCCCGGGTGACCGCCCTGGTCAGCACGCCGTCCTCGTAGACCAGCTCGATGGACGCGCCGTCCAGCTTCGGCTCCAGCACCCACCCGACCGGGGCTTCCTCTCCCAGCGCCTTCACCACCCGGTCATGGAATCGGCGCACCTCGTCGGCGTCCTGGGTCGAATCCAGGGAGAGCATGGGCGCCCGGTGGGCGACGGTACGGAAGCGGTCCTGCGGCTCGGCGCCCACGCGTTGGGTCGGGGAGTCGGAGGTGACCAGCGCCGGGTGGGCGGCCTCCACCTCCTTCAACCGCCGGAACAGCCGGTCGTAGGCGTCGTCGGAGATTTCGGGGCGCGCCAGCACGTGGTAGAGGTGATCGTGCCGACGGATCAGGGCGCGGAGACTTTCGGCCTCCTCGCGCGCCTCCTCCAGGCTCGGTGAGCCCGCATCATTCCTCAGGTCGAGGTCTCGATCCACGTTTCCGGATGCCTCCGCTCGATCCAAACGATCCAACCCGACGACAACGGATACCGACGTCTGCCCGTGGCGCTGCGGCAGCAAAGAATCAATAATAACCCCTTCTCGATGACCACAGGCCCACGGATGCACGCCGGCAGAGGGCGCGTTCCACGTGCGGCCACCCAAAGGAGGAAGCATGAAGAGCTACCACCCTCTCCTTCGCCTCGGAGTGGCGACGGCGATCTTCTCCGCCTGGGCAGGACCGACCGCCGCGCAGCAGGCCGACGTGAACGACCTGGCGGTGGCCCGACAGCAGAGCGGGATGGAGGAGACCAACCCCCGCCGCGCCGACGAGGGGGAGGGTCCCCACGAGCGCCTCATCCTCCGGGGGGTGACCGTCATCGACGGAACGGGCGCGCCGCCCATGGGCCCCGTGGACATCGTCATCGAGGGAGACCGCATCGCGGAGATCCGGTCGGTGGGGTACCCCGGCGTCCCCATCAACGAGGGGAACCGGCCCCAGGGTGCCACCCGGGAGATGGATCTCACCGGGCACTTCGTGATGCCGGGATTCATCGACATGCACGTGCACACCGGCGGTGCCGGGAAGGCTCCCCAGCCCGAGTACACCTACAAGCTCTGGATGGGGCACGGCGTGACCACCACGCGGGGGGTGGGACACGGCCCCATGCTTTGGGCGCTCCAGGAGAAGGCACGCGCGGCGCGCAACGAGATCGTGGCGCCCCACATGGTCGTCTACGCCCGCCCCGGCGAGGCCTGGGACCGGGGCCGCATCGACTCGCCCGAAAAGGCCCGTGAGTGGGTGCGCTGGGCGGCGCGGGTGGAGGTCGACGGCCAGCGCATCGACGGGCTGAAGCTCAGCTCCTTCGACCCGCCCATCATGGAGGCGCTCATCGACGAGGCCCACAAGCACGACCTGGGCACGGTGGCGCATCTGGCCCAGACCGGGGTGGCGCGCATGACGGCCATGGACGCCGCCGAGGCCGGGTTGGACATGATGACCCACTACTACGGGCTCATGGAGTCCATGCTCACCGGGTATTCCATCCAGGACTGGCCGCTGGACTACAACTACAACGACGAGCAGCACCGCTTCGGGAACGTGGCCCGGCTCTGGTACCAGGCCGCCGAGCCCGGATCGGAGCAGTGGAACGACCTCATCGAGCGGTTCCTGGAGCTCGACTTCGGCATCGATCCCACCATGAACATCTACGAGGCCGGACGGGACGTGATGCGCACGCGGGAGGCCGAGTGGCACGACGAGTACACCCTTCCGTCGCAGTGGGACTTCTTCCAGCCGAGCCGCGAGGCCCATGGAGCCTACTGGTACGACTGGACCAGCGAAGACGAGTTCCACTGGCGCCGCTTCTACCAGAAGTGGATGCGCTTCGTCAACGACTACAAGAACGCCGGGGGCATCGTGACCACGGGGTCGGATTCGGGGTTCATCTACCAGCTCTACGGGTTCGCCTACATCCGTGAGCTGGAGCTGCTGCGGGAGGCCGGCTTCCACCCCCTGGAGGTGCTCCGGTCTGCCACGTACCACGGGGCGCTCGAACTGCACAAGCCTCTCGGGATGGAGGACGACCTCCAGTTCGGGATCCTGCGGCCGGGAATGCGTGCCGACATGGTCGTGGTGGACGAGAACCCGATCCAGAATCTGAAGGTGTTGTATGGCACCGGCGCCGTGCGTCTCAACGACGAAACCGGCGAGGTGGAGCGGGTCGGGAGCGTCAAGTACACCATCAAGGACGGGATCGTCTACGACGCGCGCCAGATGTTGGCCGACGTCCGGGAGATGGTCCGCGCCGCCAAGGAGACACCCGTCTCCAACGACCCTCAGCCCCAGGGCTGACCCGGGCGGCACGACGCGAAGGACCGTGGGCCCCGCCGGGACGACCCGGCGGGGCCCACCCCGTATCACAGGCACGGATACCGCACACCATGGACATCCACCGACTGCGCAGTGAGACACCGGGGTGCGCCCACCGGGTACACCTCAACAACGCCGGGGCCTCCCTCGCTCCCGATCCGGTGCTGGAGCGCATCCGGGCACACCTGGATCTCGAGTCCCGCGTGGGCGGGTACGAGGCGGAAGCCGAGGCGGCTCCCGCCATCGAGGAGAGCTACCGGCACATGGCGGCGCTCCTGGGGACCGAGGCCCGCAACGTCGCCTTCACCGAGCACGCCACGGCGTCGTTCGTGCAGGCGCTCTCGGCCGTCCCGTTCGAGCCGGGGGACGTGATCCTCACCACCCGCCACGACTACGTCTCCAACCAGATCCAGTACATCTCCCTGGGCAAGCGGATGGGCGTGGAGGTGGTGCGCGCGCCGGACGCGCCCGAGGGCGGAGTGGACGTCCAGGCCCTGGCCGACCTGGTGCGAACGCGCAGGCCGCGGCTGGTGGCCATGACCCACATCCCCACCAATTCGGGGCTCGTCCAGGACGTGGCCGCGGTGGGCCGCGTCTGCCGCGAGCACGAGGTCCTGTTCCTGGTGGACGCCTGTCAGTCGCTGGGACAGATGCCGGTGCGCCCCGGGGAGATCGGGTGCCACTTCCTCTCCGCCACGGCCCGGAAGTTCCTGAGGGGACCGCGGGGCGCGGGAGTCCTGTGGGTGTCCGACGACGTGCTGGAGGGCGGGATGGAGCCCCTCTTTCCCGATCTGCGGAGCGCCGACTGGGTGGCGCCCGACCGCTACGTGCCCGCCGCCACCGCCCGCCGGTTCGAGACCTGGGAGTTCGCGTGGGCCCTCGTCCTGGGAACGGGAGAGGCGGCGCGCTACGCCGGGGAGGTCGGGTTGGAGGCCATCCGCACCCGGGTGTCGGGGATGGCGGCGGACCTCCGCGAACGACTGGCCGGTCTCCCGGGCGTGCGTGTGTTGGATCGGGGGCCGGAGCTGTGCGCCATCGTCACGGCGCAGGTACGGGGGTGGCGTCCGCCGGACCTCGTGATGGAACTGCGGCGCCGGGGGATCAACACCACCGGGCAGTCCCGGGTGGATGCCGTCATCGACTACGATGCCAAGGAGTCGGACGGGGCGCTGCGGATCTCGCCCCACTACTTCAACACCGACGACGAGATCGCGGCCGTGGTGGGCGCTCTGGCGGAGTTGACGGGGGAGTAGTCCCCGCCGCGATCTCCGTTCCCGCGGGCCGGGAGCCGTCTCCGGGGAATGAAGGAATCGTGGGTGCCCGCCGTACAGGAGCACATAGCGTGGTGTTTCGGGCGGTGGCACGCCATTATCGGTGGAGCAGCGCCCGGATTCCACACGACCATGGGAGCCTCATTGCAGCCGGAGCTGGAGAGGGAGTTGGTGCGTAAGTGCAAGAGCGGTGACGCACGCTTCTACGAACCGTTGGTCCGGGCCTACGAGCCCGCGGGGCTGCGGCTCGCGGTGGGGATGTTGGGGAACGTGGACGATGCCCACGACGCCCTACAGGAGGCCTTCGTGAAGACGTGGGAGTCCCTGCACCGGTTCGACCTGAGGCGGCCCTTCGGGCCATGGTTCTTCCAGATCCTGCGCAACCACTGCCGTGACGTGCTCCGCAGCCGCAAGGCCCGTTTCAAGGTGGAGGCCCTGGACGAACGTCTGGAGGCCCGTCCCGCGGGGGTCGAGTTCAGCCCCGAGCGGGCGCGCCAGCGGTCGGCCGCCAAGGAGGTCCTGTGGAAGGCATTGGAGCACATCGGCGAGGATCACCGGGAGGTTCTGGTGCTGAAGGAGTTGCAGGGATTCCGGTACGGGGAGATCGCACGCATCCTGGACGTTCCCGACGGGACCGTGGCCAGCCGCCTCTTCCACGCGCGTCGTGCGCTCCGCGAAGCCCTGGAGGAGATGGGCGTGGACTACGACGGGGAGGGACCCGGCCGTGACTGAACCGATCTCCCACGAGGATCTCATGAGGTTCCTCGACGGTGAATTCCCTCCCGACGAACACGTCCGGATGGAGGCGCGCATCGCCGCGTCCACGGAGTTGCAGCGGGAGTTGGCCATCTTCCGGGCCATGAAGAGCGATTTCCGGGAGCTCTCCTTCCACCCGGGCACCCTCCAACGCTCGGTGTGGGACCGGGTCAACACTGCGGTCACCCGCCCCATCGGATGGCTTCTCGTGGTCCTGGGGACGCTGGCGTGGTCCGCCTACGGCGTGTACGTGTTCACCCTCTCGCCGGTGGACCCCTGGGAGAAGATGGCCACCGGCGCCATCGTCATCGGCATCCTCGTGCTTCTGGCCAGCGTGATCTGGGAGCGCTACCGTGAGTGGCTCACCGATCCGTACAGGGACGTCTATCGATGATCGTAGTCACCACACCGGATGTCATGGGGATGCGCGTGACCGGCACCCTCGGGCTCGTTCGGGGGAACACCATTCGCGCCCGGCACCTGGGTCGCGACGTCCTCGCCGTTCTCCGCAACCTGGCGGGCGGCGAAGTGAAGGAGTATACCAAGATGCTCGCGGAGGCCCGGGAGCAGGCCATCGACCGCATGGTGGAGGAGGCGGAGGCGCTGGATGCCGATGCCGTGGTGAGCGTGCGCTTCCAGACCTCCATGATCATGCAGGGCGCGGCCGAGATGCTCTGCTACGGAACCGCCGTCCGGCTGGAGCCGTCCAGCGAGTGACGCCCCCCCAGGTACAGTCGTGTGCAGTCGGGACGAACAGGGACCTCCCGTACGTCTGATGATCCGGAGGGGGGCCAGCGAGGAGTGTTGCGGTGATCCGTAGAGTCGTTTTCGGTGCCCTCGTGGTCACTCAGTCGGCGTGCGCCACGCTGGGTGGGGGCGGAGTGGATGGTGGGAGTATCCGGAAGACGGTGGATACCCCGCCCTTCGATCAGGTCCACTGGGGGATCCTCGCCGTGGACGCGCGCTCGGGACGGGTGCTCTTCGAGCGGAACGCCAATCGGAAGTTCGTGCCCGCGTCCAACCAGAAGGTTCTGGTCACCGCGACGGCGCTCTCCCTGCTCGGCCCGGAATACCGGTATCGCACCGACGTGTGGCGCACCGGGAGGCTGGACCGGGAGACGGGCACCGTGGAGGGCGACCTGGTGCTCTCCGGGAGCGGGGATCCCACCCTCATCGACTCCGCCGACGATTCCATCGGGATTTCCATGGGCACCCTCGCGGAGAGGCTTTGGAGCCTCGGGGTGCGAAGGGTCACGGGATCCGTGGTCGTGGACGCCACCGCGTGGGATTCCACCACCGTGGCCGACACCTGGGAGGTCGCCGATCTCCCGTGGACGTACGCCGCCACCGGCGGAGCCTTCGCCGTGGACCGGGGCGAGCTCCGTCTGGTGGTGACCGGCGGCGAAACGCCGGGAGACACCGCGACGTTCACGTGGAGCCCCGTGGGCACGGTGGACTACGTGTCGGGGGTGCTCCTCACGGGCCCGGCGGACAGCACCGCCCGCGTGAGGGCGTCGTACCTTCCCGAGTCCAGGCGGCTCTCCTTCACGGGATCCGTGCCGGCGGGGACGGTGGACACCCTCGGCTTCGCCGTGCGGGATCCCGTGCGTCAGGCCGCGGCGGTGGTGGTGCGTCGCCTGGAGGAACGGGGGATCCAGGTCGAGGGTGGATGGCGCGTGGAGTGGGAGAAGGGCCAGCCCGTGGGCGAATCGTGCCGGGTGGGCGCGCTGGCCCTGTGCCCGGGCGCCGGCGTGCTGGCGGTGCTGGAGTCCCCTCCGCTCTCGGCCATCGTGGCGGGGATCCTCAAGCCGAGCCAGAACTGGATGACCGAGCAACTCATCCATACCCTGGGGTGGGAGTTGGGCGACGGCGGGAGTTGGGGTGAGGGGATCGCCGTGATCCGGGAGTTCCTCCTCCGCGAGGTCGGTGTCGATTCCCTCGACATCCTCTCCAGGGACGGATCCGGGCTCTCGGCGTACAACCTGGTCACGCCCCGGGCCATGGTTCGCATCCTGCGGTATATGGATGCCGGACCCCACGGCGAGGTCTACCGCTCCGCTCTGGCGGAGCCCGGCAGGGACGGGTCGACACTGAGGCGTCGCCTGACCGGGCTGGAGGGGAGCGTGTTCGCCAAGACGGGCACGATTTCCAACGTGAATTCACTTTCCGGGTATCTCGTCCGGCCCGACCGGCGGGAGATCATCTTCAGCATACTGACCAATGGATCGGGCCTCCCCGCCTCCGAGGTGCGGGTGGCCATCGATCAGGTCGTGGAGGCATTGGCGCGATGAGCAAGTTCGACCTGCCCGAACTCCCTTCGGACGAGGAACTGGGAATCACCTCCAAGGACCGGGACGAGGGGAGTTCTTCCTACGCGGACCTCCTCTCCCTCCTCAGCGACGAATACGGAACGGGAAAGAAGGCCGGGGAGAGCGGGGGCGGCCCCAAGGGTGGCGCACCGACCCCCAGGCCCCGGCGGTCCGGACCGGCTGTTCCCCCGCCCGGGGGCTCGTGGCGTGGTCCCGTGACCCTCCTCCTCCTGGCGTTCATGGGGTGGGGATTCAGCACCCGCAGGTCGATCCCCTCTCCCCAGCCGGTGAACGCGCCCGACTCGGTCTTCTCTTCGGGACGGGCCATGGCCGATCTCGTCGAGATCGCCCGTCGCCCCCACGCTCCGGGCTCGCCCGAGCACGCCCGGGTGCGCGAATCCCTGCTGGACGACCTCCGCGAGCTGGGTGTCGACCCCACGGTGCAGACCACCACCTCGACCATCCGGAGGGGTGGGTGGGTCCGGAGCGCCACGGTGCGCAACATCGTGGCGCGGATCCCCGGCGAAGCGTCCACCGGCGCCGTGCTGGTCACGGCGCACTACGACTCCCGGGAGCTGTCCCGGGGCGCCGGTGACGACGGCGTCGGCGTGGTCTCCATACTCGAGGCGCTGCGCACGGTACGGACGGGGCCGCCGCTGAAGAACGACGTCATCGTCCTCATCACCGATGCCGAGGAGCTGGGCCTCCTGGGTGCGAGGGCCTTCGTGGCGGAGCACCCCGCCATGGCCGACGTGCGCGTGGCCCTCTCGGTGGAGATGCGCGGCGGAGGTGGACCGTCCGTGATGTTCGAGACCGGGGAGGACAACGGGTGGATCGTGGGGGCGTTGAAGGCCGCGGATCCGCTCCCCCAGGCCAACTCCATCATGTTCGACGTCTACGAGCGCATGCCCAACGACACCGACTTCACCCCGTTCAGGGAAGCCGGCGTGCAGGGGTTGAACTTCGCGGGGGTGGACCGGGCCTCGGTGTATCACCAGGCCTACGACATTCCGGAGAACGTGTCCGAGGGAACGCTTCAACATCACGGGATGCACCTGGTGGGGATGCTCCGCTATCTGGGACAGGCGGATCTGACCCAGGTCGACGGCCCCAACAGCGTGTACTTCACGGTTCCGGTGCTGGGCCTGGTCGTCTATCCCGGCAGTTGGGTCCTCGCCGTTTCGGGGGTCGTCCTCGTGCTCGCGGGGCTCATCGGCTGGTTGGCGCTGCGCGGCGGGATGCGCCCGGCGGGCATCCTGGCGGGGATCGTCACGACGTTGGTTTCGGGCGGGGCGGCGTGGGCCATGGGCCGATACCTGGTACGGTGGCTCGCGGGTTTCCATGCCGAGGTGGGGGCACTGCATGCGGGGATGTTCCACCACGAGGGGACCTACGTGATCGCTCTGATCGCCATGGTCCTGACGGTGACGGTCGTCCTGTTCACCCTGGCGCGCAGGTGGTTCGCGCCCGGGGCCCTCGCCTTCGGCGCCGCCGTGCTCGTGTCCCTGACCGCCCTGGTTCTCGGGTTCGTGCTCCCCATGGGGGCCATGAACGTGCAGTGGCCGGCGATCTTCCTTCTCGGGGGCACGGCGCTCTCGCTGGGCGTGGCGCCCAACCGGCGGCCGGGCACCGGCGTATGGTTGGCGCTCATGCTCCTCCTGTCGGGGGCCATGGCCTTCATGGTGCCCCTGGTGGAGACGTTCTGGCTCTCCATGGGCCTCGGGATGGCACCCTGGCTGGGTGTGCTGGTCGTCTTCGCCACGCTCTTCCTGATTCCGGCGCTGGACAGCCTGGGAGAACCCAACGGCTGGTGGCTTCCCGCCGTGGGCGTGGTGGTGGCCGGGATCGCGATCGTACTCGGGATCAACCGGGCGGAGGCGGGGCCCTCCAACCCCGCCCCTTCCACCCTCATCTACACCCTCGACCGAGGGGAGGCCCAGGCTTTCTGGGCCACCCAGGCCGACCAGGAAGGCCGCCTCGACAAGGAGGCGTTCGACTGGGCCCAGGACCAGACCGGGACGGTCTTCGAGGTCGCCCGTTCGCTGGACGCCTTCCTCTCCCGCCCCGCTCCCGACTACGTGGTGAGCGCCGCGGACGTGCTCCCCGTGCGGGCTCCGGTGGTGGCGCTGGCGTCCGACTCGGTGACGGAGGGAGGGCGCATGGTGGATCTGGCGTTCCGCTCCGCCGCGGGCGCGGAGATGTTCATGGTCCGGTTCCCCGGGGAGAACCCTCCCGAGCTGGTGGCCGTGAACGGACGTCCCCTTCCCCCGGTCGCGGACGCGGGGAACGGCGGTGACGGCGACATGACGCTGGAGTACTGGGGAACGCCCGACAGCGTGGCCACGTTGACGATGAAGGTGGGCGCGGGGTCCGAGGTGGTCACCGTCGACCTCGTGGAGCACATCCTGCGACCGTCGGAGGTCGTGGGACCCGACGTGTTCCGGCGCCCGGCGTCCCTGGCGCCCGACATCCGCCGCCTCAGCGACCGCGTGATGGTCCGCACGCCGGTTCAGGTGGACCTGCGGACCGGAGCGGTGACGCTGAGGGGCGTGGAGGAGCCCTCGGAAGGAGCGGTAGGAGAGGAGACGGAGGCGTCTCCGGGCGCGGTGCCGGACACGAGCGCGGCCGCTCCCGACACGGCGGCCGCCCCGGCGGGGCGCTGACATGGAGGTCCGTGGGGACGTTGCGGTGGCGGTGAGGTGCGCGGCGCTGGCGGTGGTGGGCGCCACCCTCCTCTCGGCGCCCGCGTCCGCCCAGGCCCGCCGCTTCGAGGGCCCGTACACGGACGGCTCCACGCCGCCGCCGAGGTGGCTCAAGGGAAACACCCACGCCCACACCATGGAGAGCGACGGCGATTCCCCTCCCGAGGTGGTGGCGCGCTGGTACAAGGAGCACGGGTACGACTTCCTGGTCCTCTCCGACCACAACGTCTTCACGGATCCGGCCGCGCTGGCCCATCTGGTGGACTCCACCTTCCTCCTCATCCCCGGGGAGGAGGTGACGTCCAGCTTCGAAAGCCGTCCGGTCCACGTGAACGGGCTCAACGTTCCGCACCTGGTGGAGGCGCGCACCGCGGAGAGCATGGTGGCCACCATCCAGGCCAACGTGGACGCCGTGCGCGAGGTGGAGGCGGTGCCCCACGTCAACCATCCCAACTTCGGGTGGTCCTTCGGCGTGGAGGAGCTCCGCCAGGTGCGCGGCGACCGTCTCCTCGAGATCCACAACGGGCATCCTCTGGTCCACAACGAGGGAGGGGGAGGGACTCCGGGGATGGAGGAGGCCTGGGACGCGCTCCTGACCTCGGGGAAACGCATCTACGGGATCGCCGTGGACGACGCGCACCACTTCCAGGGGGAGTTCTCCCGCGATCGGGCCAACCCGGGACGCGGGTGGGTGGGGGTGCGCTCCGACGCCCTGGAGGCCGGGTCCATCGTCGACGCGCTGGACGCAGGCCGTTTCTACGCCAGCACCGGGGTGGAGCTGGACGCCGTGGTGGTGGCGCCCACGCGCATCGAGGTCCACATCCGTCCCCGGGAGAGCTTCCGTTACACCACCACCTTCATCGGCGATTCCGGGCGGGTACTGGCGGTGACGGGGGAGAACCCCGCAGTCTACGAACCGGCTGGACCGCTGACGTACGTGCGGGCGAAGGTGGTGGATTCCATGGGATACGCCGCCTGGGTGCAGCCGGTGTTCGTGGAGGAGACGTCCGGCCGGTAGGCGGCCGCGATCCGGTCCTCCCGGTGTTTCCATCGTGGAAAGGGAGCGACCCCCATGCCATCCGGGATCCACTCGAGCCGTGCGCGCCGGTCCGCCGCCGCACTGGTCTTCCTGGCGTCGTGCCAGCCGTGCGCCGTGGGCGCCCAGACGAGGGCCGGTGAGCTCGCGGAGGCCGTGAAGGCAGCGGTCACCGCGGGGGCACTGGATCGCCACTCCCTGGAGATCACCCGCCACGAGCGCCCCTCCGGGAGCCCCGGGGAGAACGCCGCCGTCGACTACGTGGTGTCGGTGCTCACGGCCGCCGGGGTTCCGGTGGACGTCCACGAGTTCATGGCCTACACCAGCAACCCCGTCTCCGCGTCCGTGACCGTGCCGGGGACGGACTTCGCCCCCGCGGCCATCACCCTGGCCTTCTCCGGCGCCACCGCGGGGGTGGAGGCGGCGCTGGTGGACGTGGGCACCCTGGACGACCTCCCCGGACTGGAGGTGGGAACGGACGAGCGTCTGGATCCTCTCCCCGCCGCCGGGCTCGAGCACGTCCGGGGAAGGGTGGCGCTGGTCACCGGACAGCCGCGCAACGTCCCCACCACGGTGCTGGAGTCGCTGGGCGCCGCGGCGGTGATCTTCGTGAACCCGGAGGAGCGTCTCAACGACCTCATCGTGACGTCCACCTGGGGGACGCCCTCGCTACGCAGCGGGCACCGCCTCCCCACCCTTCCGGTGGCGCAGATCCGCAGGAGCGACGGGGACCGCCTGCGCGCCATGCTGCGGGACGGCCCCGTGACGGTGCGCGTGACCACCGAGGTGGACACGGGGTGGAAGCCCCTTCGCCTGGCCGTGGCGCGGGTGGAGCCCGAGGGCTCCGCCGGGGCGCCGTACGCCCTCCTGGGCGGCCACATCGACGCGTGGTACCACGGGGGGACGGACGAGGGGGCTTCCAACGCCGCCATGCTGGAGCTCGCCCTGGCCTTCCACGCCCACCGCGATCTCATGCGGCGGGGCCTGGTGGTGGCGTGGTGGCCGGGGCACAGCAATGCGCGCTACGCCGGGTCCACCTGGTTCGCCGACCACTACTTCGAGGAGCTGCGCCAGCGCGGCGTGGCGTACGTGAACGTGGACGGGATCGGGCAGTCGGGCGCCCGCCGCTTCGGGGCGGTCACGTCCCCCGGGCTGGCCGGGTTGGCCCGCACCGTGATCGCCGCGGGGGCGGGGATCGAGGTCGAGGCGGGGCGCCCCGGGCGCAACTCGGATCAGTCCTTCAACGGCGTCGGGCTCCCCCTTCTCCAGATCAACCACTCCCGTCTCGCCGAGGACGGCGGGTACTGGTGGTGGCACACCCCCGACGACACGTACGACAAGATCGACGTGGACGTCCTGAAGGTGGACACGGATCTCTACGCCGACGCCCTGGGGGAGCTGGTGGGAGCCGAGGTCCTCCCCGTGGACCTGGTGGCCGAGGCGGAGGCGATGATCCAGGCGTTGCGTTGGAGGGAGTCCCTGTCGGGCGGTGCCCTCGACCTCTCGGAGGCGGTGGCCGAGGCGGAGCGCTTGGCCTCCGCGGCGCGGCGCGTGGAGGCCGCGCGTGGCCGGGGCGCCGGGTGGGCCGAGGCGGACCGGATGCTCCTGCGGGCGCTGCGCCCCATCCACCGGGTGATGTTCGTTCCCGGATCGAACCACCACCCCGACCCGGGGATCCACGGCCGCCCCCTCCCGGGCCTGGAGCCCGTCTCCATCCTGACGGACGAGGACGCGGGATCGGACCGGTACGGATTCGCCATGGCCTCGCTGGTGAGGGAGCGGAACCGTATCCTGGAGGCCGTGCGGGAGGCCACGGTGGAGGTGTCCCGCCTACTTCAGCTTCTGGAGATGGCTTCATGAACCCGTCGTCCTGGTGGGGAGAAAGGGTGGTGGCTCCGGTGCCGGCCATGGCCCGGGCCGCGCTGCTGGCCGCCGTGATCGCCGCCGGGTGCGGCCCCTCGGGCGCGCCGGGAGACGGCGCCCGCCCCGGAGAGTGGCCCACGTACGGCGGGGCTCCGGACGGGACGAAGCACTCGGCCCTCGCCTCCATCGACCGCGGCAACGTGTCCGGGCTGGAGGTGGCCTGGACGTGGGCCACAGGAGACGTCCCCGTCTCCGGGCCGGTGCGCCCGATCCCGGGGCAGGAGGTTCGTGCCGGGAACTTCGAGACCACCCCCCTCGTTCTCGGCGATACCATGTACCTCTCCACCCCCTTCAACCGGGTGGTGGCGCTGAACGCGGCCACCGGCGAGGAATACTGGTCGTACGATCCCGGGACGGCGCAGTGGGGGCGCCCGCCCAACGGCACCGGGCTCGTGCATCGCGGCGTGGCGGTATGGAACGGTCCCCGGGGACGGAGGATCTTCCTGAACACGCGTTGGCGGCTCATCGCCCTGGACGCCGCCACCGGGATTCCCGTGGAGGAGTTCGGCCACCGCGGCGAGATCGACCTCACCGAGCATCTTCTCTGGCCCACCAACCGTCTCCACTACACCCAGACGTCTCCGCCCCTGGTGTTCGAGGACCTGGTCATCGTGGGGAACGGCGTGTGGGACGGCTTCGTGTATCCGCAGGATCCGCCGGGGAACATCCAGGCCTTCGACGTCCGCACGGGCGAGATCGTCTGGAACTTCAACCCCATCCCCCAGACGGGGGAGTTCGGGAACGAGACGTGGGAGGACGGCTCCGAGCGCGTGACCGGGCACACCAATGCGTGGGCGCCCATGGTGGCGGACCACCGACGCGGGCTCCTCTACGTCCCCATGGGGACGCCCAGCAACGACTACTACGGCGGGGACCGGAAGGGGGACAACCTCTTCGCCGAGACGCTCCTCTGTCTCGACGCCCGCACCGGCGAGCGGGTATGGCACTTCCAGACCGTGCGCCACGGGCTCTGGGACTACGACCTTCCCGGCGGTCCGGTGCTGTACACGGCGGAGGTGGACGGACGGTCCGTGGACGCGGTGGCGGTGGCCGGGAAGACGGGGTTCGTCTATGCGTTCGACCGCGTCACGGGAGAGCCCGTCTGGCCCATGGAGGACGCTCCGGTCCCGCCCAGCGACGTTCCCGGAGAGCGTGCCTCTCCCACGCAGCCCATCCCCACGCGGCCCGCGCCCTTCGCGCGTCAGGGGTTCACCGAAGAGGACCTGGTCTCCCTCACGCCCGAGCTGAATCGGAAGGCGCGGGAGCTCACCCGCGGATTGCGCTTCGGCCCCCTCTACACGCCGCCGTCCATGGAGGGGACGCTGGGCCTCCCCGGGATCATCGGCGGAGGGAACTGGGGCGGAGCGGCGGTGGATCCGGCCACGGCGTACCTCTACGTGAAGTCCACGGAGAGTCCGGCGCTCTTCAAGCTCGCCGAAGCGGATACGAGCCGCGTGGTGGCGAAATGGGACATCGACCGCGCCGCCCGGGGACTCACCCGCGTGGACGGGATCCCCATCATCGATCCCCCCTACGGGACGGTCACCGCCATCGACATGAACACCGGGGACATCGTCTGGCAGGAGGTGGTGGGCGACGACCCCGGCGTGCGCGGCAACCCGGCGCTGGCGGGGGTGGAGCTCCCCGAGCGGCTGGGGGTGGCGGGCGCCCCCGGCCCCATGGTGACGGCGGGGGGGCTGGTCTTCGTCACGGGGGGTGGGGACGTCCTCTACGCCTTCGACGCGGCCACCGGTGCCGTCCTCTGGGAGGGAGCGCTCCCGGGCCGGGGGTATGCCAACCCCATGACGTACGCCACCCGTGACGGCCGCCAGTTCGTGGCCATCGCCACGGGGGGCGGGACCGACGGCGGAACGCTGGTGGTCTTCTCTCTCTCCGAGGAGCAAACCCCATGACCCACGATCGCAGGAGCTTCCTCAAGCGCTCCGGCGCGGCGGCCACGGTGGCGGCGCTGGGTGGGTGTGGGCCGGACGCGGCCGGCGAAACCGAGGGAGTCGCGCGGGCGCTGGACGCCGATGTCCTGGGCGCGGTGGCCGAGATCGTCCTTCCGTCGGAGTTGGGTGCGGAGGGGCGCGTGGTCGCGGTGACCGCCTTCGCCGAGTGGTGCGCGGCCTACGAGCCCGTGTTCGAGGTGAACCACGGGTACGGGACCTCGGAGATCCGCTACGGGCCGCCGGACCCCGTGCCCGGGTGGCGGGCGCAACTCCAGGCGCTGGACGTGGAGGCGCGCAAGCGCCACGACGCCGGCTTCGCCGAACTGGACCGGGAGCGGCGGGAGGCGCTGCTTCGAGCCCACCTGGCCGGAGCGCCGGAGGGGATGTCCGACCCGGTGCGCGCCGAACACGTGGCGTCGGCGCTCATGGCCCACTGGTTCCGCTCTCCCGAGGCGGTGGACCGCTGCTACGGGGTGCGCATCTCTCCCGTGACCTGTCGCGGCATCGAATCGCTCCCCCGCATTCCGGAGGCCCTCTGATGGCCAGGATCGTGGAAACCGACGTGCTCATCATCGGGGGCGGGATCACCGCGGCCATGGTGGCGGAGAAGCTCACCGAGGAGCGCGAAGCCGACGTGGTGGTCCTCGAGGCCGGGCGGCACTCCACCCCCTTCGAGGACCGTTTCGACCGCCGCCGTCGCTACATGGACTACGGGGAGAATCCCTGGGTGGAGGACCATATCCACGACCAGTCGGCGGAGGGGATCATGTCCCGCTCCATGGCCGTGGGCGGGCAGGCGCTGCACTGGGGTGGGGCCACGCCCCGGTTCTCTCCCGAGGACTTCCGGCTGCAGGCCATGTTCGGAGTCCACCAGGACTGGCCCATCGACTACGACACCCTCGACCCGTACTACCAGGAAGCCGAGGAGCGGATGGGGGTGGCCGGGGTGCAGGGGCCCGCGCCGCTGGATCCCCGCGGCGCGCCGTACCCCATGCCCGCCATGCCCCTCACCTGGACGCTGGAGCGTCTGCGGGAGTGGGTGGAGAAGGTGGGGATCCCGGCCTGGGCGAATCCCATGGCGAAGAACACGGTCCCCTGGCGGGGACGGAACGTCTGCCAGCGCTGCGACACCTGCAACATCTGCCCCACCGGAGCGAAGTACACGCCCGAGTTCACCCTGGCACGCCTTGCCGCGGAGGGGCGCGTGCGCCTCGAGACCCGCACCCTGGTCCGGCGCCTGGAGCTGGAGGAGGGGACCGACCGGATCCACGCGGCGGTGGCCCGCGGCTACGACGCGCCCGACGAGGACGTGGTCTATCGCGCCCGGACGTTCGTCCTGGCCGGGGGGTACACCTGGAGCCCCCATCTCCTCCTCCTCTCCGCCACGGACCGATATCCCGATGGGCTCGCCAACTCCTCGGGGACGGTCGGGCGGTACATGACCGGGCACCGGAACGTGCAGGCGTACGTGGAACTCCCCATGAGACTCCTTCCCGGGATGTACTACGGGCACAGCCTTCTCTCCAAGCGGTTCCAGCGGCCCACGGTGGAGGGTGGCCCCGGGCTGTCGAGAGGGCGGTACGTGCGGCACGACTTCCGCGTGTGGGAGTCCACGGTGGCACGGGGTCCACGGGCTCGGGACGACGGGGGCGCCCTCCTCCTGGGAGATGCCGCCATGGAGGACTGGCGCGCACGCACGGCCACCGGGACCACCCGGCTGCGGGCGTACTACGACGTCATCCCCGACCGGGACAGCCGGCTCGTGCTGGACCCGCGGGCCACCAATCGGTTCGGAGATCCCCTGCCCAGGCTGGAGTTTCGCGACGCGCCCGCCTCGCGGGAGTTGCGGGCCCACACGGAGGAGCGCATCCGCGGGGTGTTCGACGAGGTCACCCGGGCCGGAGGCGGGCGCATCCTCCGCACCGCGGTGGACGACACCCAGGACCACCCCGGCGGCGGATGCCGCATGGGAGACGATCCGGGAGACAGCGTGGTGGATTCCTGGGGGCGTGCCCACGACCACGAGAACCTCTTCGTGGTGGGCGCGCCGACGCTGGTGTCCGGGGGATGCAACAACGGTACCCTCACCTTCTCGGCTCTCTCGCTCCGCTCGGCGGAGGAGATCGGGCGGGAGTATTCGGCGCGGCCGCCGGAGAGCGATTAACGTTCTCCACCCAGGCGCGTCTCATAGGCCGGAGAAGGGTGACCGACCCACAACGAGACGCAGGAGCACGATGATGAAGACGATGAAACGGTGGTTCATCCGGCCCGTGGCGGCGGGGATGGTCCTCCTGGGTGCGGCGGCGTGCGACGACGCCACGGGGCCGGGCGCCCTGGACGACGCGGTGTTGGCGGACATGGCGCTGATCGCCGCGGACGCCGTGATCGAAGACGTGGCCGTCATGGGGTTGTCCCTGGGCGCAGGACCGATGGCCGCCGCGGGAATGGAAGGGATGTTCCAGAGCCACCGGGTCGTGACGTTCTACGACGCCGACGGGAACGAGATGAGCGCGTACGACCCGCTCCTCACGGATTACGTCCACTTCCTGCTGGACATCGACCGCGAGGTCTCCCGTGACGGGTGGACGGCGACCATCTCCCGTTCCCGGGACATGATCGTCTCCGGGCTGCTGGGCGAGGAGGAGTTCCGGACGTGGAACGGAACCGGTGAGGAGGACATCTCACGCAGCCGTCACCTGGAGGACGGAACGGTCCGCAACTACGACCTGAACGGCACCTTCACCAAGGAGGACGTGGTGGTGCCCGCGCCCGGCGCCGAGTCGCGCTGGCCCGTGTCGGGAACCATCACCCGGCACCTGGAGGTGACCATCGACAACGGCGTCGACGAGCCCAGGGTGCGCGTCATCGACGTGGTCATCACCTTCAACGGGACGAGCGTCGTCACGGCGGTGGTGAACGGCGAGACCTTCGAGATCGATCTGGCCACCCTGGCCGGGCGGAATCCGGTGCGCCGTCACCACGGCGGTTGATCCAGGAGCGCGCACCCGTCGGACGGGCGGCGCGCCGAGGGGGCAGGGGGGTGACGGCCGGCGGCCGTCACCCCCTTTCGTTCGCGGCCGTCCCGGTGGCGCGGAGGGCGGCGCCCGCCGCCTGAATGTACTCCCACAACCCCGGTGCGAAGGCGGCGCCGTGCCCGCCGAACACCTGGTCCGGGCCTTCCTCCCGGTACATCCGGACGAGGGACTCCCTCATGGCCGGATCGCCTCCGGTGAACTCCTCCACCAGACCGGCCGCCCTGGCGGCCAGGTCGAGGACCGCCGGGTGGGAGGGCGCGAGGCCGCGTTCCATGGCCTTTCCGAAGGTGGCCATCACCTCGGACCATTCCTGCTCTTTTTCCGCGAGGTGGGCGTCGCCCAGGCTCTCCCGGCGCGACGCGAGGGTGCGGAGCTGCGCGGGCTCGTAGTACCGCTCCAGGGTCACGGTCCACTGGATCATCGCGGTGAGCTCGTCCGCCGACACCTCGCCCTCCGAGGCGACCCGGGCGCGCATCTCCGCCACCCTGTCGCGGAGCGTTCGCGTCTCCTCGAGGACGGCATCGAGGCGCTGGAGTTGGAGTTCGAGAACGTCCTCCAGAGAGGACGATTCCTGGTCCAGGAAGGCCGCGATCTGGTCCAGGGAGAGCCCCAGGTGGCGGAGCGTCGTGATCCGGTGCAGCCGCGCCAACTCCTCCCCCCCGTACAGGCGATGCCCCGAGGCGGTGCGGGCGGCGGGTACGAGGAGTCCGATCTCGTGGTAGTGGTGGAGTGTCCGCACGGAAAGACCGGTGCGGCGGGCGAGATCTCCTACTTTCCAGTATTCCTCGGGCACGGGATCCTCCTCATGGGCTCCTCTCCACCCTCCCAGGGTAGGTCCTCACGTTACGTGAGGTGCAACCCCCTGGGGAAGGCCGCCCGAGGGGCCGACGATCCCGAGACATCGGAACCTGGCCCGATTCTTGTGGATATCAGGGGAAGCCGTGCTTTCGGCGTAATGGTGTCCACCCGTGGGAGATCAAGCCATGAACGTTCGTTTCGCCCTCCTGTTGGGCCTCGTCGGGGCCTCCGCGTGCGGTGGCGGCCGCGGATCGCACCGCCCTCCGCAGCCCGCGCGGCAGGCTCCTCCGCCCGTGTGGGTCTGCCACGCGCGCGGAGGTGGGTCCATGTGGCTGCGAGTGTCGTCGTCGGCGGGTCGAGCCCACGAGCGGCACGGCGATCGGGTCTCCCTCGAGCCGCAGGACGAAGGGACGTCGTGTGGCGTGCGCCGGGCCACGCCACGGCCTCCCGTCCGCGCGCAGCCCCGGGACCCGGGCCGTTCGGTGGCCTGGGTCTGCCATGAACGTGGCCAGCGGTCCGCGTGGATGATGGTGCCGGTGGGCGCCGTGTCGGGTCACGCGCGCCATGGCGACCTGGTGTCGTTCTATGCCCAGGACGAAGGCGACGAGTGTGGCGGAATGCGTGACGCGCCGCCCCCGCGCCGGAGGGAGGACGTGGAGCGTGAGCGCGACGCGGGGTGGGTCTGGGCCTGCCATGTGCGGGGCGACGGGCGCGCGTGGATCAGGGTGGTGGAAGGGGCGGCGGACGTGCACGCGCGCCACGGCGATCGGCTTTCCCGGGATCCCCGTCAGATCGGGTCCGAGTGCCGGAACACCGACCAGCCCGCCACCCGGCGGGACACGGGCCGGGACGAGGATCGCGACCGCGACGACGCCCGGGACCGTGATCGTGATCGCGACGATGCGCGCGACCGGGACCGCGATACCGACGACCGCAGGGGCGGCGAAGAACGGAGGGATCCCGACGAGCGCCGCGGAGGGGATCCGGAGCCGCCCCAGGACGACCCCACCTGGCGGTGGGTATGCCACACGCGGGGACAGGCCACGGCGTGGCTGAGGGTGCCCATCACGGCGGCCGACGCTCATGCGCGCCACGGCGATCGGGTGTCGGGCACGCCTCGGGAGGTGGGAGAGACCTGTTCGAATGGGTGAGGCGTCCGGAGGAAGCCCCTTCGACATCCATTCACCCACCGGAACCGGTGAACTCCTCGCGGCTCTGGACACACAGGCCGCGGCCATCGCCGACTACATGGCCGCGCTCCCCCTGGAGGAGTTCCTCGCTCCCCAGGGGGAGAAGTGGTCTCCGGCGGATCACCTGCGGCACCTGGCCCGGTCGGTGAAGGGCGTGTCCGGAGGGCTGGCCGTGCCCAAGGTGGCACTGGCCCTGCGCTTCGGCCCCACCCTGAGGGGATCCCGCCCCTTCGAAGAGGTGGCGGCGTACTACCGCGAAGCCCTGGCCCGCGGAGTGGACGCCGGCCGCTTCGCCCCGTCCGCGGCGAGTCCACAGGACGCGACGGAGGAATGGCGCGCGGGGGTGCTCCGTCGCTGGCGTGACGAGTCGGACTCCCTGGTGGCCCGAGCCGGCCGTTGGGGTGAACGCGCTCTGGACCACCTGCGCATGCCCCACCCCGCTCTGGGGAAGCTCACCGCGCGGGAGATGCTGTACTTCACGCTGTACCACAATGCGCATCACGCGCGGATGGTGGTGGGTCGGCGGGGGCCGGCTATCTGAGACCCACGGTGCCCTGAACCGACCCCAGGAGCGCGGGTGCGTCGAAGCCCACCCCGTCCTTGAACACGAGCGTCGGTCGCCGCAGCGCCTCCAGGTCGGACCGGAGGTCTCCTTCCAGTAGGATCAGGTCGGCCCGCTTCCCCACCTCGACCGAGCCGATCACGTCGGCGGCCTCCAGGTACCGTGCTCCGTTCAGCGTGGCCACCATGACCGCTTGCTCCACGCTCAGCCCGGCTTCCACCAGGAGTTGCACGGCCCGCTGATTCCCGTATCCGGCCACCACGTCCCCACCGCCGGTGGGGTCGATCCCCACCACCAGCGTGCCCCCGCGCTCCACGAAGACGCAGAGCGCCTTCAACATCCTGGTGAAGAGCGCCTGGGCCTGGAGGTCGGGATTGTCGCGCGACCGCACGGACCGCTCCACGACGCGCTCGCGCAACTCGGGGAGGATGGCGTCGAGAGCCGCCCGTGGAGGAAGTGGACGTCCGGTGGCGCCGCGCTCGAACACCGTGGGCGTCGCGGTGATGGCCACTCCGTTCCGGATCAGGTGGTCCACCACGTCGAGGAAGGCGCTGCTCTCCACGTCGAGAGTCTCGTAGCTCCTCGCTCGCGCCTGCCCCCCCGGGCACACGTCGGGAGCCTTGCCTTCGACCCAGTCCGTGGCGGCCCGGAAGCCGTGCTCCAGATTGTCGATCCCCAGGTCGGCGGCCTCACGGTAGGTGATGGAGCAGAGGTGCCCGGTGACCTTGATGCCGCGCGCGTGGGCCTCCTGGATCGCCGCCCCCAGCGTGACGCCGTCGATGAGGTTGTACGCCTTGAACGAGGTCACCCCCCGGTCCGCCCAGAACGCCACGTGCGCCCGGGCTTCGGTCGGGGTGCGCACTTCGGGAAGCGCGCGCACGAAGCCGCCGGCTCCCTCCAGATACGGTCCCGTCACGTCCATCCGCGGACCGGCCACCACTCCCTGGTTGATCTGGTCGCGTAGACGGAGATCGGTGTAGGGGTCCATGCTTCCGCCGGTGCGGATGGTGGTGGCGCCCCCTCCGAGATACAGCGGAGGAAAGGATATCTCGTTCGTGTTGTACCGGGCGGAGCCGGAGGGATAGAACATGTGCTCGTGGAGCATGACCCACCCGGGTGTGAGCGTGCGGCCGGTACCGTCGATGACGGCGGCCCCTTCCGGGATCTCCACGCCGGCCTCCGGACCCACGCCCACGATCCGGTCGCCTTCGACGATCACCGTCATCCCCGATCGGGCGGGGGCTCCCGTTCCGTCCACGAGGACGACGTTCCGGATGGCGACGACGGATTCGGACACGGTGATGAAACGCTCCACCGCCGGCGCGAATCCGGTGGGCCGCGGCGCCGTGGTCGCGGCTCGGGCGGCCGTGTAGGGACCGCTCTGGGCGGAACCCGGGAGGGGAGACGAGACGATGATCAGCGGAGTGAGAGCCGCGAGAGCCATTGAGCCCCGGTGCGTCGTGCGCTTGAGCATGATCGAGCTCTCCGTGCAGAGTGGTGTCGGGAGGTGGGTATCGAGTCCGACCAGACTGCGGGCGACGGAGGTTTTCCGCCATAGGGATCGCATCCGACCCGAGGCCGGTACGTGTGCGACGTTCGGATGTCCGGGCTCCCCGCGCGTCGCGACGGCCGGATACGCCCTCGCCGCGCGCGCGTACCCGCCGTACCGTACCCCATTATCGACCTGCACGTCGCCCACCAGAGGACGTCATGATGCGACGGAATTCCGACCCTGCCTTTTCGAAGAGCGTGAAGGGACTCCTGGTCCCGACGCTGATCCTCGCGCTGGCGGCTCCCCTCCACACCCAACAGCGAGGTCCCGCGGAACCCCAGGCGTCCCAGCCCGGTCCGCTGCGGTGGGAGGACATGGGCCCGCCGAGCTCGGGGCGATCTTCGGCCATCGCGGGCATCCCCGGAGACCCCGGCGCGTACGATCTCGGCTCGGCGTCGGGAGGGATCTGGAAGACCACGGACGCCGGCGAGACCTTCGACCCAATCTTCGACGAGGCCGACGTGCAGGCGGTGGGCGCCCTCGCCGTGGACCCATCCGATCCGGACGTGATCTGGGGGGGGAGGGGGAAGCGTGGGCCATCCGAGACGCGGACATCATGGGCGACGGGGTCTAGAAGTCCACCGACGGCGGGCGGCACTGGCGGGTGGTGAGCTGGGACCGGACGCTCATCGGACGGGCCGGATACTACATCCGCATCACGGTGAACCCGGAGAACGCCGACGAGGTCGTGGTGATGAACTCCTCGTCGCACCGCTCCCTGGACGGCGGGCTGACGTGGTCCGAACGGGCCGGAAGGTGCGGCGACTGCCACGACGTGTGGATGGACCCCACCGATGGCGACCACTGGGCCGTCACCGGAGACGGAGGCGCCGGGTGGACCACCAACCATGGTGAGAACTACTCCATGGTGCGCCTACCCAACGGACAGATGTACCACCGGGCCGTGGGCGGGGAGAGCCGGACCCGTCCCTTCGAGGTCCTCAAGGACCCCGCCATCACCACGTCCGACGAGGACATGGAGGAAGGTGGGCGTCCGGCGGTGGGCCGATTTGTTTCGTTTCGTATAGCCCGCGTGCATATTGGAACCCATGTCCGCACCCTCCCTCTGGACCCGGGGCTCTATGCCGTTCTCGGTGGCGGAGGAGGTCCGGGCATGGGTGGCTCGCCGGGAGAGGTAGCCACCGTCGCTTCGTCCAGAGGGTTCCGGATCCGCTCGATCTGACTCCGCGATACGTGGGTATAGATCTCCGTGGTACGCACGCTGGCATGCCCCAGGAGTTCCTGGATGAGGCGCACGTCCGTACCGCTCTCCAGGAGATGGGTCGCGAAGGAATGCCGGAGCACGTGGGGGGTCACGGGCTTGGTGATCCCCGCCCGTAGACGGGCCGTCGCCGTGATCTTCTGCACGCTGCGGCTGGTCAGGTGCCGGCTCGGGCGAGGACCCGGGAAGAGCCATTCTCCAGGCGCCGCCCCGTCGAGGTAGGTATCCAACAGCGCCAGGGCAGTGTGGGAGAGGAGTGTGTGCCGATCCTTGCGGCCCTTCCCCCTTCGCACCTGTATGAGCCCGCGGTCGCGGTCGATGTCTTCGGGCCGGAGCCGCACCACCTCGCTCACCCGGAGACCCGCCGAATACGCCAGCGCCAGGATCGCCACGTGCTTCGGGTTCCGGACCTCGGCCAGGAAACGACGGAACTCCTCCCGACCCAACACCACAGGCAGCCGCTGCTCCTTCCGGGGGCGGGGGAGCGGCAGTTCCTCCACGGGACGCCCGAGTACGAGCGAGCAGAAGAGGCGCAGAGCACTGGTGATCTGACTGTGGTAGGAACGGGACATTCCGCGACCATCCAGCTTGGCGAGGACGTGCCGCCGGAGGTCTCCGTCGAGGTCGGATCCGTCGCCTGCGTCCGCGAGGAATCGGCGGGCATGGCCCACGTATGCCTTGCGCGTGCGTACGCCGTAGCCGCGCAGGCGCATCTCCTCTTCGAAGCGGAGAAGGAGGGCGTCCGGATTTCGGGCGTAGCCGGTGGGCTCGGCCGCCGCACCCGGGCTGTCCCCACCGTCACCACCCACCACTGAGCGCACCTCGATTCCGAACGCCGACGCGACCGCCGCGCGATGGGACGGAGAGTCGGGGATGCGCCAGGCCCGGAGGGCGGAGTCCCATCGACGTCCGGGGATCGAGCGCACGCGAGCCACCAGGGTGGGGTCGAACGGAGCGAAGCGCAGATGGATCTCGCCATTGGCCAACGAGATTCGAACCCCCCGAGCGGAGGGAGAGCCCGCGGGCCCCCCGGGCGGGCCGTTGCCGGAGTTCACGTCCATGACGGGAACGGTCGTGCCGTCAATCGGGCGCGGACATGGCGGAGTGGGACGGGTGGGGCCGGCCGACGTAGCGGAGTGGGGGGGGCGGCGCGTACGGAAGGGTGGCGACCAAGGTGATGCCACAGCATATTGGCGGCGCCGAGCCAAGGACCCATGGGTGTGGGTGACTGGGCGAGCGTGGCTCGAGGTGGCCACCCGACCCGAGGGAAGATGGAGGTCGGCCACGCAACCCTCAGGAGGAGTGTTCACATGCAGACTTCCAGCCAGGACAAGGCACTACGCATCACGCTGATGGCCGTGGGCATCGTCTATGTGTTCGGCCTGTACCCCATGACCGTAGTGTGGCCGGACGGATTCATGTGGATGCCCCGTCAAGCGGAGTACGAGCAGATGATCCTCGCGACCTTCGCGGTCCTGGGGGTCTACCTGATGATCGCATCGCGTGCACCGTCGGAGCATCGCAGTCTCATCGGATTCGCCGCGTGGTCGAGCCTCGTCCATGGACTCGTCATGTTGGTGCAAGCGCTACGGGACCCGATGGAGAGGGCGAACATGTACGGCGATATCCCGGCCCTGATCGTGGTGGGAGTCGTCCTTCTGGTGCTCAACCGGCCCTCGGCGCAACGCGCAACCGCCTGAGGTCCGCATGTGAGCGGACGGCGCGCGAGGTATGAGCGCGTCGTCCGCTCATCGCGGCGGTGGGGAAGGTGCCGGGTGGGGGTGGTGTGGTACTCACGTGGTGGTGGATGTCGGGGATGTCTGGAGGACGAGTCGGCTCTGGAGAGGAGTGATGAAGATGAAGCTTCGGACAATGGTCGCTCTGGTCGGTCTCGTCATGGTGTTTCCGGAGAGCTCGACCGCACAGATCGCCTTCGGGGGCTACTACAGTGCGGCGCGTGACACGACGGTGATCAACGTGTCCGGCATGGGCGAGGTGATCGTACCGCCCTCGCGCGCGATCGTATTCTTCGAGCTCAGTTCGAGGGAGAGCGTGCCTTCCGCCGCGGCCCAGGCGAACGAGGTGCTCCACACAGCCGTTGCCGAGGCGCTGGAGGGGCTCGGGTACTCCCGGGATCAGGTCGTCCCATGGGGCTACGGTGCCGGACAGAGCAACGACATGATGAGAGGCGCGAGACCTCCAGGATCCGAGATCGTGCCGAGTTATGAAGTGCGATACGGAGTTCGCGTCACGGTGGAGCCTGTCGAGCGTTTGAACGAGATCGTGTCGGCAGCGATGGCCGCAGGTGTGAAGGCCGTTCCGATGGTGCTCTTCCAGGTCGCCGACGAGGAGGATGCACGTCGAAGAGCCACGCGGCTTGCCGTATCCCGAGCCCGTGCGGATGCGGAAGCGATAGCGGAGGCAGCGGGAGGTCGCCTGGGCGCTCTGGTGGGGATCAGCACGTTTCCGGAGTACGATCGGTCGATGATGGGCAACCGCTTCTTCTCAGGGGGATTCCCGGGCCAGGGCGTACAACTGATCCCATCCGATCTCACCGTGCGCCAGTCGATCCACGGCGTCTGGATTTTCGAGCCGGGCGGGGAGTGACGTCGGGGCGGGACGTCGGGGAGTCGTAGCGGACGGACAGGCGAGGCGGACTCGGGGCGGCGTTGTGGTGCCGCGCGTGTCTGTGCGCGTGGGGTGGGGGGGAG
>JAOUPR010000035.1 GCA_029879725.1 Gemmatimonadota bacterium
AGAAGGACGCAGAAGGGACCCCCATCGAAGCGCCCGAGACCATGTTCTGGCGGGTGGCGCGCACCATCGCCGACGTGGACGCCGACTACGGCGCGTCCGAGGCGGCGGTGGAAGAGGTGGCCCGCCAGTTCTACGACCTCATGATCTCCGGCCGGTTCGAGCCGAACTCGCCCACGCTCATGAACGCCGGTCGTCCGCTGGGGCAGCTGTCGGCCTGTTTCGTCCTTCCGGTGGAGGACGCGCTCTCCAATGGTGAGAGCGGGATCTACGACACGCTCAAGTCCATGGCGCTCGTCCACCAGTCGGGTGGAGGCACCGGGTTCTCGTTTTCCCGGCTCCGCCCCGAGGGGTCGCAGGTCCGGTCCACCATGGGGGTCGCCTCCGGGGCGGTCTCGTTCATGAAGCTCTACGACGCCAGCACCGAGGTCGTGAAGCAGGGCGGCACGCGCAGGGGGGCCAACATGGGGATCCTGCGGGTGGACCATCCCGATATCCGGGAGTTCATCGCCTGCAAGAACGACACGACCCAGATCACGAACTTCAACATCTCTGTGGCCATCACCGACGCCTTCATGGAGGCGGTCTCCGCGGGCGCGAAGTACGACCTGGTGAACCCGCGCACCCGCGAAGTGGTGGGCCAGGAGGACGCGCGCGAGATCTTCGACCTCATCGTCCACGGCGCGTGGCTCACCGGCGAGCCCGGCACCTTCTTCATCGACCGGGCCAACGAGTACAACCCGGTCCCCAGGCTGGGGAGCTACGAGGCCACGAACCCGTGCGGGGAGCAGCCCCTCCTTCCCTACGACGTCTGCAACCTGGGTAGCGTGAACCTGGGCCGGTTCGTCCGCGAGGACGCCCGCCCCGGAGTGGATCCGGATCAGGGGATCGACTGGGATCACCTCAGGACCGTCGTACACCTGGCCGTCCACTTCCTGGACAACGTCATCGACGCCAACCGCTATCCTCTCCCGGCCATCCACGATCTCGCGCAGAACATCCGCCGGATCGGGCTGGGGGTCATGGGTTGGGCCGACATGCTCGTCCGCCTCGGTATCCCCTACGATTCCGCCGAGGGCGTGGATCTCGCCCGCAAGGTCATGGGCTTCCTGGACGAGGAGGCGCGCAGGGCGTCGGAGAAGCTGGCGGAGTCCCGCGGGGTATTCACCGCCTGGAAGGAGTCCATCTGGGGTCCCGACAAGACATGTGCGCGGCGTGAAGACGGTTCGCGCATCCGGGAGCGGCGCACGCTCCGGAACTGCAACCTCACCACGGTGGCGCCCACGGGGACCATCTCCATCTTCGCGGGGTGTTCCGGCGGGATCGAGCCCCTCTTCGCCGTGGCGTTCATGAGGAACCAGGCGGGCGCCATGATGCCCGACGTGAACCCGGACTTCGTTCGGATCGCCCAGGACCAGGGCTGGTACTCCGACGAGCTCATGGAGCGCATCGCCGCCGAAGGGCACATCCACTTCGACGAAGTGCCCGAGGAGGTACAACGGACCTTCCGTACCGCCCACGACATCACGCCCGAGTGGCACGTGCGCATGCAGGCGGCGTTCCAGGAGCACACCGACTCCGCCATCTCCAAGACCACCAACTTCCCCTTCGAGGCCACCGAGGAGGACGTGCGCGAGATCTATCGCCTCGCCTTCGATCTCGGATGCAAGGGTGTGACGGTGTACCGGGACGGCTCGCGCCAGGGTCAGGTGCTCTCCACCGGGAAGACCGGGAAGCAGGAAGAGGGGTCCTCCGCCGAGAACGAGCAGCGCATCGCCGATCTCGAGCACCAACTCGCGGATGCCCGCGAGGAGGCCCATCGCCTTCGGGTCGATCTGGAAGCCGTCCGTCAGCAGAGCGCCCAGGACGACCGCAACGCCGCCGCGGCCCGGCACAAGCGTCAGCGCCCGGCGGTTCTCAAGGGACATACCATGAAGATGATGTCGCCCCTGGGCGACCTCTACGTGACCGTCAACGAAGACGAGGGCGGGCGTCCGTTCGAGGTGTTCTGCACGCTGGGGAAGGCCGGAGGTGCGGCCATGGCCGACGCCGAGGCGATCGGGCGGCTCATCTCGCTGGCACTCCGGTCGGGTATCTCCATCGGGCAGGTCCGGGACCAGCTGCGGGGGATCTCGTGCGACCGCGCGGTGGGCGTGGGCCCCAACAAGGTCCTGTCACTCCCCGACGCCATCGGGCAGGCCGTGGAGCGCTACCTGGGGGAGAAGGAAGGCGTTCAGGAAGCGCTTCCCCTCAAGGTCACGGCTCCACGGGGCGCGACGCAGGCTCAGCGTGAGGTGTCGAACACCTTCCACGACCACCAGCAGCAGACGTTCCTCGGATCGTGTCCCGAGTGCAGCGCGGGACAACTCGCGTACATCGAGGGGTGTGTGAAGTGTCACATCTGCGGGTACAGCGAGTGCGGCTGACGGCGGTCAGCGCTCCATCGCCTCCAGGCGCTGCGCGGCCCGCTGCTGGTAGCGCACGTCGGCGGCCCTGATCGGTTCGAGTTCCATGGCCCTGCGGTACGACGCGGCCGCCTCTTCGGGGCGGTCGCGGTCGTAGTGCAGGGACCCCATCTCGAAGTGATGCATGGGCTCCGCCGGCGCGAGGGCGACTGCCCGGGTCAGGTGGTGCTCCGCCTTGTCCCACGATGCGTCGGAGAGAGCGTCCCCGCCCAGGAGCGTCGTGGCGAGGAACCGCGTGATCCGTCCCAGTCGCATGACGGCGGCGTGGAGCCGCCCCTGCAGGTGGTGCGCGCCCGCGTGTAGGGAGTCCCGTTCGAGGACCCAGGACGATTCCTTCCATGCGGCGTCCGCCATGCGGATCTTGGTGCGCCCACCTTCGATGTCGGCGGTGAGCCCCGACGAGGCGGCCAGCCAGTAGTGTCCTTCGATCCCTTCGGGCTGAAGGGCGACGGCGCGGAGGGCGTATCCGCGAGCGCGTGCGAGGGCTTCCCTGGCGGCCTCCACGTCCGTGAGCGCCGCGGCGAATTCCGTGCCGGCCCGGGCCGTGGCGGCCTGAAGCCGGGCGTCGGTGGAATCCTCGGAAACCCGCTGTTCCAACGCGCGGAATTCGGCTTCGTGGGTGGCCAACGACAACCGGACCCGTGGCGGAACCACGGCCCCGATGGGCGGGAGGGTCATCCGGAGCGTGTCCCGCGACGTTCCCACGTCCTGCGAACGGGCGGGCCCGACCAGGACGGCCAGTGCGGCGGCGCTCGTCACCACGCCCCGGACGAGGCGACCTCCGGGGCCTGGTGACGAGGACTTCATCGTCGGAGACCTCAGGCGCCCGGGTCCAGGGACCGGATCGCCGACACCACCGTGACCAGGATTCCCACCCAGATGGACGCGTACAGCGGTACGAAGTACTGACGCTTCTGGAGCATCTCCGGATGGAGAATGGGCTTGCCCGCGAACTTGCCGCGGGGAACCGACGGGAAGAAGAACGTCTTGTACGTCTCCAGGGTGGCCACGGTGAAGCCGATGGCGCTCAAGGCGATGATCGGATAGGAGGGGGTGAACCTCGAGATCAGGAGGCCCCAGAGGAGCGCCGACACCGGGCTGCGGAAGAACTTCAACGTCTCGAATCCCTCGATGGGGGCATCCTTGAAGGCGCCTCCGAACGCGGAGAACCACCCACCGAAGCTCGCCACCAGGGCGATGCGACCGAGGGCCGCCTGGGGATTTTCGGCGGGCTGGAGCGCCCGTGCCGCCATGAGGAGGACGAGGGCGAGGCAGACCATCCCCACGCCGACCGCCACCCGGACCATCAGACTCTGGATCACCCGCCCCATGACGTGGAATTGCATGGGAATGAAGTACTTGGACTGATCTTCGTTCCGCAGGTAGGTCTTGTAGAACTCGGTTACGGCCCGCTCCAGGGCGTAGGTCATCCCGAAGAGTATCAGCGCGCCACCGGCACTGGTGGCATGGATCCCCGTCACCGTCGCGGCCACGGGCGCCAGCACGAGCCCCACCATGGTGCTCCGGAGGTACTTGGGCACGGTGAACCCTTCGTGGATGGCGTCTTTGTACATCCCCCATGTCGAGATATGGGCGCCCACCGCCATTCCGATGAGCACGTCCATGAGGTACGTCATGAGAGACTCTCCTTTGTGGAGGGAGGGGGTGATTGCAGGGCGGTTGCATACGCCTGCTCGACGAGCGCGATGTCTCGCCTGGCCATGTCGAGTGTCATACGAGGCGTCCGCCCCGTGGTCAAGGCTTCGATGAAGTCGCGGAACATGGCGCGGAACCCGAGGAGATCCGTGGGCCCCGGAATGGTCAGCGACGGTCTGCGCCCCGACCGGAGAAGGAAGAGCCCGTTGGACTCGAAGAGGATGGACCCGTTCGTTCCCCAGATGCGGGACAGACGGAGCCCCTTCAACGTGCTGCGGATCTCCCACGAGTAGGAGAGGCTTCCAACTGCCCCCTGGGCGTACTCGCCCACCAGGAGGGCGCTCCGTTCGTAGGTGGCCGGCGAGCCGGGGAAGAAGCCGCGCACCGTGGTGAGGTCCAGACCCAGGTTGGCCATGAAGTTCACCCAGTGCACCCCGCCCTCGAAGAGCGCTCCTCCCCCTGAGGCCGACGGGTCGTTCCGCCACCCCGACGTGGTCTGGAGCTTCACCGCGTTGAGCTGGACGAACCGCACCTGCCCCAGGACGCCCGAACCGACGGTCTCCCGGATTCTCTCCAGCGTGGGCTTGTAGAAGTAGTTCTCCGCGACCAGGACCGTCCGTCCCGCACGCTCCGCGACCCGGGCGACTTCATCGAAGTCCTCGGCGTGGAGGAAGGCGGGCTTCTCGACGATCACGTGCTTTCCCGCTTCCAGTGCCTGCAACGTCAGGGGGAGGTGTCGGTCCGGCGGTGTGGTGACCATCACGGCGTCCACGGCGGCGCTGGTCATGGCATCGGCGTACGACGAATAGTGCCCGGCACCCTTCACTTCGGCGCACAGGTCCCGCGCCACGTCGGGGTCGCGGCTCGCGTAGAATCGCCGGAGCGCGGGAAAGTGGCGGGCCAGGGTGCGGCCGTGCCTTCGGGCCACCGCGCCGCACCCCAGGAACGCTATCGAGAGATCCGCCTCCCCGGATCGCGTACTCATCGTGACACCTCCCGTCCGTTCTCGCCGTGGACGTGCATTGGGATCCGGAGTTCCGTCCACATGTCCTGACGTGCGTCCCTCGGTCCGGTGAGCGAGGCACGTCCGGCGAGGTGGGACGCGCATCGCAGGGCGTTGGCCGCGATCGTGAGGCTGGGGTTCACCGCTCCGGCGCGGGGCATGAAACTCCCGTCGACGACCCGGAGATTGTCGATTCCCCGGAACCGGCCGAAGCCGTCCAGGGGTGACGTGCGCGCGTCCTCACCCATGCGGACGGTGCCCACGGCGTGGGAAAACGTCTTGATGCGGTAGCAGGTCGTGAACACCGCTCCGGCTCCACGCAGGATCCGGCCCGCGACGCGAGCGAGCGACCGCCGGGCGTCCATGTCGCGCTGGGTGTAGCTGTGGTGGACCACCCCCTGGGGAACGCCGAACCGATCGCTGTGCTTGCGGCTGAGCGTCACGCGGTTGTCCCGGCAGGGCTCGTCCTCGGCGATGACCAGGAGTCCGGTGGAGTGATCGGCGATGACGTCTCCCAGCCCCGCGGCCCACGACGGTACACGATCCTGGACCATCCCCACCGGCGGCGGATGGATCGACTGGATGCACCCGAGCTTGGGCCGGTCGTGTTCGCCGCCGTACAGGTCATGGATACCGACCTGCTTGTGGAAGCTCCTGGATCCCTCGAGTACCCCCGGAAAGAGTCCGAACACCAGGGCGTTGCTGTGACGCATGAGCGTCCGCCCCACGGAGTCACCGGCCGGATTGGCCTGGGCGAGCCCGGACGCCAGGATCAGTTGCGGCGAGGCCAGCGCTCCGGCGGAGAGAATGTAGTGATGTCCCCTGGCGATCCATCTGAAGCCGGAGCCGCGGTCCACGCATTCCACGCCGGTCACCCGGTGATTCCGGTAGAGGAGTCGTACCGCCACGGTGTCCGACACCAGCGTGAGACCCCGAGCCACCAGGTCGGGAAGGACCGACGTCCCCGGGTCGGACTTGGATCCCAGGGCACAGGCGTGTCCGTCGCAGGTGCCACAACGGACGCACGCGGCACGCGCCCCCTTTCCCGTGAAATCTATGGCCAACGGGAGATGGAAGGGGGTGAGTCCGAGACGTTCCGAACTGTCCCAGACCAGACGGGCAGGTCCGAGCAGGTCCGGTGCCCGTTGAGGGTACGGCCCACTTCTCCAGGGCGCGGTGGGATCGCCCGACTCTCGACCGGCCACGCCGAGGATCCGCTCCGCCCAGAGGTAGTAGGGCTCGATGTCGGCGTACGTGAACGGCCATCGGCCCGGGGCGTCTCCACGCACGTCCAGCGGCGCGGAAAAATCCACCTCCCTCATCCGCATGGAGACCGCTCCGTAGAACACGGCGGGACCGCCCACGCAGTGGTACGAGCCGGAGGTGCCGGGGTCGTCTCCATGGACCCTGAACGCACTCTCCACCGAATAGTGCGGGCTGCGTTCCAACACGGAGTCCGGGGCCCAGCAGTCCGGGGTCCGCGCGACGGTGGATCCGCGTTCGAGCATGAGAACCCGAAGCCCCGAGTCGATGAGCGGGCGAGCCGCCATGGCGCCGCCCATGCCGCTCCCGATGATCACGGCGTCGAAGCGGGAAAGTCGAGCCACCATCCACCACCTCCCGGAAACTGGTGGGCGCGTGGCGTTACCACGCGCCCGAAAGTCCACGATGACCCCGACCGGTGGGGATCGTCTCCCCGCCGGCACGTGAAGGCTATCCGGAGCGATGGCCCGCGGGCATACGTAGCCACGGGAATGCGCCGGGGCCCGGTTACGTAGGCACCGGGCCGGATGTACGTAGAAGGATCATCCTCCGGCGTTGCGGGCCGGGAGGTGAATGAACGGGTGCAGGGGGAGGAGCGGACCCTGGGGGGAACTCCTCCGCAAGGAGGATTGCCACCGGGCCCCCCGAAAGTCAAATGGCACGACGGGCCGGCGGGTCCGCGCCTATCGCGCAGGGCTCCTCACCCCTTAGCTTTTTCACGTCGCAGCGACCATCTCATCCGCCGATTCCGCCATGACCGGCCACATTCCATCGGGCTCGGGCTCTTCCGCCCTGGACGCCCTCCGCATCGGCGCTCTCCCCCTGGTGGGGCGGAGCGGCGAAATGGAGGAACTGGTCTCCGGGCTGTTGGCGGAGGATTCCCGGCACGGTCTGATGATGGTGTGCGGTGCCGGTGGGGTCGGGAAGTCGCGGCTCGTGTCGGCGGTGGTGGGGGAGGCGGAGCGGCGGCGGTGGTCCACGGTCACGGGCCGTGCCTACCCGGCGGAGTCCGGGATGGCGTACGCCCTGTTCTCGGACGCATTCCGGTCCGTCGTCCACACCCTGGACCGGGCGACCCTCATGGCCCTGACGCGCGGAGGGTTGGACGAACTCCGCTTCGTCTTTCCCGGGATCGAGGATTCCGGACGAGCCCAGCCCCGGGAGGACTGGGGAGATCCCGGAGAGTTCAAGACCCGACTTCTTTGGAACTTCACGGAGTTCCTGAAGGGATACTCGCAGCGGGGGCCTCTCCTGGTGGTTCTGGAAGACCTGCAGTGGGCGGACGCGTCGTCGCTGGAGTTCCTGCACTTCGCGGCACGGCACCTGGATGGATCGAACGTGCGCTTCCTGTGCACGTACAACGACGAGCTCTCCGCGGGCAACGGGGCGCTGGTCGCCACCGCGTCGTCCCTCCGGGCGCTCGGGGTCGCCGGCACGCTGCAATTGGGGCCTCTCCACGGTGACGACACCCTGGCGTTGGTGAGCGAGACCTTCGGCATCGACCCCCAGGCGGTGAGGGAATTCGCGGGGAGGCTCCATGAATGGACCGGGGGGAGTCCCCTCTTCATCGGGGAGACGCTCAAGTCGGTGGTGGAGGACGGCAGCCTCTACGAGCGCGATGGGCTGTGGTTGGGGTGGGAGGCCACGGACATGCGGCTCCCGGGGTCCATCCGGGAGGGGATCCTGCGAAGGGTGCGTTCCCTCACTCCCGAAGCCCGCGCGGTGGCCGACCACGTCGCGGTGGTGGGTGGGCCCACCCGTCACGAACTCCTGGAGCGCCTGACCGAGCCGGCCCCCGGCCGGTTTCTGGAGGTTCTCGACGAGCTGCGCGCGCAGCACATCGTGACGGAATCCGAGGCCGACGGGCGGATCCACTACGACGTGACACACCACTTGTTACGGGAGACGCTGTACACGGAGTTGGGGAAGGCGCGGGCCCGCCTCGTCCATGCATCCATCGCGGCGGCCCTCGAGGACGTGCACGGAGCCGCGGCGCTCGACCACGCGGAGGAGATCGCGTACCACGTGGTGCGGTCCGGGAGTGGAGTGTCCGTGGACCAGGCCACCGCCTATCTGATCGAAGCGGCGGGCAAGGCGCTGGGCCGCCACGCGGACCCCGAAGCCGAGGCATTCCTCCAGACCGCCCTGGCGATGCTGGATGGAGGCGACGAGGGAGAGCGCCGACGGGTCATCAGGCTCCTCGCCAAGGCGAAGCAGCGACGGGGGCGATACGGGGAGGCGTTGGAGCTCCTGGCCGGTCTGGTGGAAGATGACGCGCTCGACGGGGGGAGGAAGGCCGGGATCCACAGGAACATGGGCCTGGCATGCTACTGGAGTGGCCGCCACGCGGAGGCCGTGGCCCACTTCGACGCCGGATTGGCGGTCGTGGGCGCGGTCCCGCCGGAGACGGCCAACGCCATCCGTCTCGCGCGCGGAGTCTGCTTGCAGGAGATGGGCCGCCCCGACGATGCCCAGGAAGAGATCCACCGCGTGCTCCGGTCCGCCGAAGAGTCGGGAGCGGAGCCGCTCATGGCCCGGGCGCACCGGGCCCTCGCCATGCTCCACACCTGGACGGGAACCCCCGAAGAGGGGAGGAAGCACGCCCGCGCGGCCCTGGAGCTGGCCCAGCGCTGCGGAGACCTCCAGGTGGTGTTCTGGAGCCACTGGGCGTGGGCCGCGCTGGAAGGGCTCATGGGCGACACCGGCCGGATGATGGAGGAGATCCGCCTGGCGGAGGACGTGGCGGATACGCTTCGATCCCCGGTGTTCCGGATCTGGACCGCGGAGTTGTCCATCCAGCACGCCTATGCCACCGGAGAGTGGGACAAGGCGGTGATCCTGGGTGAGCGCGCCATCGGGCGGGCACGATCCCTGAACCAGAGGACCCTCCTTCCGCGCCTCCTGGTCTGGACCGCGCTCATCTACTTCGCCCAGGGTGAGTTGGAGCGCGGGAGGGAGATGGTGGAAGAGGCCTGGACGCTCAGCGGACTCGACGGGGGGGAGCCGGGGTTGGATCTTCACACCGCCATCCCCGCGCACATCGGCCGGGCGGCCTACCATCTGGCCATGGAAGAGCACGAGGAGGCCGTGAGGGTGGGGGCGGCCGGCGTGGCCATGGCGGATGCCAGCGGGTTCGTGGTGTGGTCCATCCACCATCTCCTTCCCATCGTCCTGGAGTCCCTGATCCACAGCCGGGACCTGGAGGGAGCCGCGCGCACCGGGGTCCGTCTGCGGGAGGACTCGGAGCGTCTGGGGCACCGCCTGGGGATGGCCTGGGCAGGGGCGGCCGACGCGCTCCTGGTATGGCTCTCGGGAGACGTGGAGCGCGGGGCCGTACTCCTTCGTGAGGCGGCCGACGCCCTCGACGCCGTCCCCATCGTTCCCGACGCCATCCGCGTGCGCCGCCAGTTGGCTCGCCGTCTCATCGAACTCGGTGACCGGGAGGCGGCTCTGGAGGAGTTGCGGCGCGTGCACGACACCGTGGCGCAACTCGGGATGAAGCGGGAGTTGGAGAAGACCCGTGCGCTCTTCCGTGACCTGGGGAGCCGCCCGCCCCCGCGGGGCGTCGTGGAGGGAACGGGTTCGCTCACCGGGAGGGAGACGGAGATCGCGCGGCTCGCCGCGGAAGGCGAGTCGAACAAGGGGATCGCCCGGACGTTGGGTGTGTCGACCCGCACCGTCACGACCCATCTCGCCAACGTGTACCGGAAGATGGGGATCACGTCCAGGCACCAGCTCGCCGCCATGGTGAGAGAGGGGCGGCTGTAGACTTCGTGACGTTCTCTCTGCGGCACGCCATGAAGGGAGGGTACCGCCATTAGGGTGGCCTTGGTGTCCGATTGGTTCCTCCCGAGGCTGGGTGGGATCGAGGTCCACCTGCGGGATCTCGCCAGGCATCTCGCACGCCGGGGGATCACCGCGGAGGTCGTGACGCCGCTTCCCGGACCGGGGGAGTGGGAAGGAATCGCCGTGCACCGTCTTCCCGTGAGGCGCGTTCCCGCCCTGGGAATCGCGTATCCACCGCCGCTCCTCCGGCGCATGCGGGAGGTCCTCGACGCCGGCGGGTACGACGTGGTGCACGCCCACGCCAGCATCGGCTCGCCCGCCGCCTGGACGGGGGCGTACCTCGGCACGCGTTCGGGGATTCCGGTGGTCCTCACCTACCACTCCATCCTCTCGAGATATCGGCTGCTGTTGAGGGGAGCGGACCCGTTCCTGGGGTGGCGCCGGTGGAGGGCGATCCACAGCGGCGTGAGCGAGGTGGTGGCCCGGGACCTTCGCCGGCTGCTTCCCGGACATCCGGTGGAGATTCTTCCCAACGGCGTGGATCCCGACGAGTGGATCGTGCGTCCGCGCGTCCCGGGCGCCGACGGATTCCGAATGGTTTCCGTGCTTCGGCTCACGCGGAAGAAGCGTCCCGCGGTGCTCCTGCGCATTCTACGGGACGTCCTGGCGTACCCGGGGGTCGGCGGAAACGTGCACCTCACGGTGGTGGGGGACGGCCCCTTGGGACCGTCGTTGAAGCGGCTGGCCCACCGATTGGGGGTGAGCGGGCACGTCACCTTCACCGGGGCCCTGGATCGTCCGGGGGTGGCTCGCGCCCTGGACCAGGCCCACCTCTTCGTGATGCCGAGCATCATGGAATCGTTCGGGATCGCCGCGCTGGAGGCGAGGATGTCCGGTCTGCCCGTGGTGGGGCGCAGCGAAGGGGGGATGGATTCCTTCGTGCGCCACGGTGTGGACGGATTCCTGGTGGACGACGACGCAGAGATGTCGGCGGCCGTGGCCCGCCTGGTTACGGGCGGGCGGGCCATGGAGGAACTGGTGGCGGGTGCGTCCGACGTTCCGTCCCATCTGCGTTGGTCTCGGGTGGCCGAGGCGCACGAAGACCTCTACCGGCGCGCCATGGAACGCTTCGGCCGCGGGGTGTCCTCACTCCGTGGGTCAGGCGAGCCCCTCGCCTGATCCACGGTCGGGCGCGTCCGGCCGCACCGTTCCGGTACGCTCTCGACACCCCACACCGGAGGGTCAGGCCTCCGGCGGCGCTCCGTCCAGCGGCGGGTCCACCTTCTCCGGCGGCCTCCCCACGAGCATGAGGAGCCACCCGGTCCCCGCCAGGGGGATCAGGTATGCCAGGTGTTGCAGGACCGCCATCGCCAGCGCGGTGTCGGGCGCCACCCCTCCCGCGCGGTACGCGAGGAAGGCCGCTCCCTCGTAGATTCCCAGATTGCCGGGGGTCACGGAGAGCATGGTGCTGAAGTTGATGGACGCCACCACCAGGAGGAGGACCCACGGCGTGACCGGGACTCCCAGAGCGTGGGCCACGCAGGCCGCGGCCACGACTTCGGCCACCTTCTGACCCACCGCGAGGATGGATCCTCCGCCCATGACGCGGAGGGAGTTCATCCCCTTCAGGTGGCGAGCCACCGAGGCCAGGAAATCCATGGCGGACCGGAATCGCCCGGGCGCCATCTTCTCCGCCCATCGCTGCAGGGACGGGGCTCTCGCTCCCGCCGCCACCATCCCCACCGCCAGGAGCGGGAGCCCCACGAGGAGGGTGAAGACGGGCGCCCGGGACTCCATGGGCAGCGGGACGAACCAGGCCAGGGCAGCCAGCAGACACAGCTTGGACACGCCTTCGGCGAGTTGGTCCACGGCGGTGACGAAGGCCGCCGTGGCGTGTCCCACCCCGCCGCGGGTGGCGAGAAGGTGGAGGCCGAGCGCCGGCCCGGTGAGGAGTGGCCCCCCGTTGGCCACCGTGGCCGTGATGGCCTGGACCCAGAACATCCGGCCGAAGCCCACCGGCCGATCCGGGGGGAGAAAGAGCCGCCACTGCACGGTTCCCACCACCAGGATGAGACCGTTCGCCACGACGGCGGCCACCACCCACGGGAGGTGGGCGGCGCGGAGAGGCTCCACCACCGACTCCCACGAAATTCCGCGAAAGGCCAGGACGAGGAAGAGGCTCACCACGGCCCAGGCGACCAGCCAGGTCAACGGAAAGGGGAACTTCCGGGCCGCGACCGGGGGGCTCCCGGCGTCAGGCATGGAGGGCCACCTCACGCACCGTCCGGAAGACGTCGCCACGCCGGCGAAAGAGATCGATGGTGCTGGCCAGACTGGCCAGGGCGTGGGGTCCCGTTCCCCAGCGGCAATCCCAGCGGAGGTCGGTGTCCCGCAGGTCCACGAATTCCCACGGGTGGACGAAGAGAACCACCGGAGAGTGGAGCGCGCGGAGCACGGGGTCCCGCAGCGCGGGAGATAGACGCAGCACCGACGAGGTCATGGACGCGGGGATCCGGGTGAGCGCCGTGGGCGCCGAAGGCCGCCAGTGGGCCGGCTTGTAGAGTCCCCGGGACGAATCCACCCGGAACCCGTACTCCTCCAGGAGGGGAAGGTAGCGGTCGGGGAAGCGGAGATACGGTGCCCGGAAGGAATCCACCGGGGCGTGATCCCGGAGGATCTCCGACGACAGGGCCACTTCTTCCCTGGCCTCCTGGAGAGAAAGGTCCGTGAAGGCGCGGTGGGTCATCCCGTGACAGGCCAGCTCGTGACCACCTTCCACGATGCGCCGCACCACGGCCGGGTACCGGCGCGCCGATTCGCCGGTGGTGAAGAAGGTGCCGGAGATGCCCGCTCCGTCGAGGAGATCGAGAAGGAGCGGCATCCCCTCCTCCAGCCCCCGCCAACTCCACAGATACGGGGGGCAGTCGGGCTCCACGTCCACGGTCACCGAGACCGTGGTCATGGAGCGTCGCTCCGCTCTGAAAGGGGAGAGGGCGGGCGGGCGGGAGTGTTCATTTCGTATTCTCTGTGGTCCATGACGCGCACGTCGCCGAGTCTCGCCGAATCGCTCCTCGGAGGCAACCGGAAGGGGTCTCCCGGTTGCCTCGCGGGAGCGGTGAGGAGACATTTCGCGGCCCCTCCCCGCTCCGGTTGGTCATGCACAGAAACCACTTCCAACTCGCCGCGCTGGTCGTCGCGGCCCTGGCCCACGGGGGCCTGCCCACGCGTTCGTCGGCCCAGATCGCGCCCGCGGTCATCTCCATGCCGGAGGTCTCGGGCTCCGTGGCGGTGCGGGCCGACGCGCTCTTCCATGCCGGAGACGTGGAGGGGTCGCTGGTGCTTCTGCGCCGACACCTCGTGCGTTCCCCCGGAGACTACCCGACGCAGTGGATGGCGGCTCGCTCCGCCGTGGCCCTGGGGATGATCGCCACGGAAGAGGACGAACAGAATTCCCGGTACCGCGAGGCCATCGGGTACGGAGAGGTCGCCGTGGGGATGGAGCCACACGGGCTGTCCGGGCTCTACTGGCTGGTGGCCGCCAAGGGCCGTCTCGCTCTCCAACAGGGTCCCCGGGCCACGGCCCGGCTCGCCCAGGAAGTGTACGACGGCGCCCACCTCATCCTGGCCCTGGACTCCCTCCACGCCGGCGCGTACGACGTGCTGGGCAAGCTCAACTACGAGGTGATGAACCTGTCCGGGTGGAAGCGTGCCCTGGCTCGGGCCATCCTGGGGAACGAGGCGCTCCGGGACTCCTCCTGGGAGAAGGGTGAAGCGTACCTCCTCCGCGCCGTCGAGCTCGCTCCCGAGGTCGTGTTGTACCATCTGGACCTGGGCAGGCTCTACTGGCGCACCGACCGTCCCGCCGAGGCCCGGGCACGGCTCGAACAGGCCCTCGCGCTGCCCTCTTCGCACCCCGCGGACGACACCTTCAAGGACGAGGCCCGCGCTCTCCTGGATCGCCTTCCCGGGGCCCGTTGACCAGCGAGGCCGCCTCCCCGCTCGGGGAGGCGGCCTCGTTCGTCGGAGGGTGTGGGGCTACTGCCGGGCCCCCGGGGCGTTCCGGTAGTCCAGGGGCGGATCCCGGTCTCCCAGGAGTGGGATGTACTCGTAGTCCGGGCCTCTCCGCTCCTCGAACTCCGCGCGGGCCTGGAGGATCAGGTTCGGATCCAGGAACAGCTCCACGGCGCTGGTGGCCAGCGCCTTGGCGGCCACGAGCATCCCCTTGGTGCCGATGGTGGTTCCACCCGCCGCCACCGCCTGCCACGAGTGGGAAGACGTGCCGGGGACCCAGGTGGCCGTGCGCAGCCCCGCGGTGGGAACCGTCCAGCTCACGTCTCCCACGTCGGTGGATCCGCCCCCCGCGCGCGCGCCCAGGAGGAGTTCGAAGGGCTTCACCTGGCCCGCCGATTCCAGGGGCGGCGCGTTCTCGGGAAGGGTCGTGCGGATGGCCTCGGCGAAGCGCCGCTCCTGGTCGGTGTAGGTGACGCCGCCCACGTCGGAGAGGTTCGAGTGGACCATCTGGGCCAGGGCCACGTTGGGAAGGAGATTGTAGATCCCGTGGATGACCTCGTACTCCATGGTCGTCCCGGTCCCCAGGGCGGCCCCTTCGGCGGCCTGCGCCACCCGCTCGAAGATGGACAGGACGTTCTTCGGGTCCGGGTTGCGGACGTAGTAGAAGACCTCGGCGAAGTCCGGGATCACGTTCGGGGCGGCGCCGCCGTAGGTGATCACGTAGTGGATCCGGGTCTCCTGGGGAACGTGCTCGCGCATCATGTTCACCATGTGGTTCATGGCTTCCACCGCGTCGAGGGCGGAGCGTCCCCGTTCAGGGGCCCCGGCCGCGTGGGCGCTGATTCCCGTGAAGCGGAACTTCGCGCTCTTGTTGGCCAGCGACGACGTCGGATCCGCCATGTTCCGGTCACCTGCGTGCCAGTGGAGCACCACGTCCACGTCGTCGAAGAGTCCCGCGCGCACCATGTAGGCCTTCCCCGCGCCCCCCTCCTCGGCGGGGGTGCCGTAGAGGCGGAGGGTCCCCGCCTGGCCGGTGCTCTCCATCCAGTCCTTCACCGCCAACGCGGCGGCGGTGGAGCCTGTTCCGAAGAGGTGGTGACCGCAGGCATGGCCCGCGCCCTTCCCCTCGACGGGGTTCCGCTCCGGCGTCCGGTCCTGGTTGATGCCCGGGAGGGCGTCGAACTCCGCGAGGATGGCGATGACGGGCTCACCCGACCCGTACGAAGCCACGAAGGCCGTGGGGATACCGGCCACGCCCGGGGTGATCTGGAAGCCGTGCTCGGCGAGGCGACCCTGGAGAAGGCCCGAACTGCGGTGCTCCTGGTATCCCACTTCGGCGAGGTCCCAGATCTCCATGGCCACCCGCTCGTACTCCGCGGCGTGGGCTTCTACGTGCTGGAGAACCATCTCCTTGGCGTCCTGGGCCCGTCCCGGGGCGGGGAGGAGGGCCAGGGAGGCCAGGAGGGCGATGGCAGTGCGCATGATCGCTCCGTGCGAGATGTTGAATCGATAGATTGTCGGATCGCCGAATCTACTGCCTGGAATCCATGATGACACGTCGCGCCCCTCTTCTGCCGCTCCTCGTCTCCGCCGCCGTCGCCGCGGGCGCCACCGGATGCGGGGACGCGGGACGCTCCTCGGGGAGTGCCTCCCCCGACCGCCCTCCCTTCTCGGGAGAGGCGGCCCTGGAGCTGGTCGAGGTCCAGGTCGCGTTCGGCCCCAGGGTGCCCGGCACACCCGGACACGCCGCCCAACTCGGGTGGATGCTCGCCATCCTCGACACGCTCGCGCCCGAGGTGGTCGCGGACACCTTCATCCATCGGACGACTTCGGATCGGGATCTGACGCTGGTGAACGTGCGGGCTCGCTTCCGCCCCGACGAATCCCGGCGCCTGGTGCTCCTGGCCCACTGGGACACCCGCCCCACCGCCGACCAGGAGGACGATCCCGCCGCCCGGGCGCTCCCCATCCCCGGCGCCAACGACGGGGGATCCGGGGTGGCGGTGCTCCTCCACCTCGCGCGACTGTTCGCCGCCCAGCCGCCCCCGGTGGGCGTGGACATCCTCCTGGTGGACGGCGAGGACTACGGTCCGGGCGCGGACGACATGTTCCTGGGAGCCCGCCGGTACGCCGAGACGGTTTCCCGGGACGACCGCCCCACCTACGGGGTCCTCCTCGACATGGTGGGTGACGCCGACCCCCTGTTTCCCATGGAGGGATACTCGGCCGGGTACGCCCTCCCCCTCAACAAGAGGGTGTGGAGCGTCGCCGAGCGTCTGGGATACGGGGAGTGGTTTCCGTCGCGGGTGGTGGATCCTGTGGGCGACGACCACGTTCCGCTCCTCGAGGCGGGGATCCCCACCATCGACATCATCGACCTGGACTACGGACCGGACAACACCTACTGGCACACGCACCAGGACACCCCGGAGCACGTGCGGGCGTCCACCCTCCGAATGGTGGGAGAGGTGCTCGCCGAATTCGTGTACTCGGGAGGCTGAACCGCGCGCGGCGACGTCCGCGGGATACCCGTCTCCTTGCCCGGGGCTCGGGCAGTTTCGATCTTCCTCGCTCCCGAATCACCCGTTCCGTGTGGGAGAGCGCCCCATGTCCGAGAAGTCGTCCGTTCGAGTCGCCGTCGTACAGGCCGCCCCCGTCCCCTTCGACACGCCATCGAACGTGGATCGCGTGTGCGCGCTCACGGCCGAGGCGGCGGGGAAGGGTGCGGAGATGGTGCTCTTCCCCGAAGCCTACGTGGGTGGATACCCGTGGGGACTGGCCTTCGGAACCGCGGTGGGCGGCCGCTCGGACGCCGGACGGAGAGCCTGGGAGAGGTACTGGTCCTCCTCCGTGGCCGTTCCGGGTCCGGAGGTGGAGCGGATGGCGGCGGCGGCGGCCGACGCGGGCGTGCATCTCTGCGTGGGCGTGGTGGAGCGGGATTCCACGTACAGCGGGGGCACGCTCTTCTGCACGCTCCTCTACTTCGGGCCGGACGGGTCGCTCCTGGGGAAGCACCGGAAGCTCAAGCCCACCGCGGCCGAGCGCCTCATCTGGGGAGAGGGGGACGGGAGCACGCTCCCCGTCGTGGACACCCCGTTCGGAAAGATGGGCGGGTTGATCTGCTGGGAGAACTACATGCCCCTGGCGCGCATGGCCATGTACGGGAAAGGGGTGGAGATCTACCTCGCTCCCACCGCCGACGCCCGTGACCGGTGGCAGTCCACGCTCCAGCACATCGCCCTCGAAGGGCGGTGTTTCGTCCTGGGGTGCAACCAGTACGTCACCCGAGACATGTATCCCGAGGATCTGGAGATCAAGGACGAACTCCTCTCCTGGCCGGAGACGCTGTGCCGCGGCGGGAGCGCCGTGTACGGCCCCTTGGGAGACGTGGTCGCCGGCCCTCTCTGGGACGAGGCCGGAATGCTGGTGGCGGATCTGGACCTCACGGCCATCCCTCGCAGCAAGTTCGATTTCGACGTCACCGGCCACTATGCGCGCCCCGACGTCTTCCGTCTGGAGGTGGACGAGCGTCCCCACCCTCCGGTGGAACGCCGCTGATTCGGCCGGGTTGAATTCCGGCGGAGGGCCGGTTCGCCTCCGCCCCGCTACCCAAGAGGAGACTACCATGTCCGTCACGCACACCTCCCGGGCCCCCGACCTTCTCGAGGAAGTGGATGCGTTCAGCGCCCACAACTATCACCCGCTCCCCGTGGTGCTCGAACGGGGGGAAGGAGTCTGGGTGTGGGACGTGGACGGCAACCGCTACCTGGACATGCTCAGCGCCTACTCGGCCTTGAACCAGGGGCACCGGCACCCCGCCATCCTGGCCGCGGCGCAGGCCCAGATGGGTCGCCTCACCCTGACGTCGCGCGCGTTCCACAACGACCAGATGGGCCCCTTCCTCAGGGAACTGTGCGAGGCCACCGGCTTCGAGCGGGCGCTCCCCATGAACACCGGCGCCGAGGCGGTGGAAACCGCCATCAAGATGGTGCGGAAGTGGGGGTACGAAGCTCGAGGGATTCCTGAGGACCGCGCCGAGATCCTGGTGTGCGAGAACAACTTCCACGGGCGCACCACCACCATCGTGGGTTTCTCGTCGGAAGCTCAGTACCGCCGCGGGTTCGGTCCCTTCGCACCGGGGTTCCGTCGCATCCCGTACGGGGACGCCGAGGCCCTCGAACGGGCCATCACGCCCGAAACGGTGGGTTTCCTCGTCGAGCCCCTCCAGGGCGAGGGTGGCGTGGTGGTTCCCCCGGCCGGGTTCCTGAAGAGGGCGAGGGAGATCTGCTCCGCGCACCAGGTCCTCCTCATGGCCGATGAGATCCAGACCGGACTCGGCCGCACCGGGAGACTCTTCTGCTCGGACTGGGAGGGGGTGCGCCCCGACGTCCTCATCGTGGGGAAGGCGCTGGGGGGTGGAGTGTACCCGGTCTCGGCGGCCATCGCCGACTCGGAGTACATGGACGTGTTCACCCCGGGTGACCACGGCTCCACCTTCGGCGGCAACCCACTGGGGGCCGCTGTGGCCCGCGCGGCGTTGAAGGTGATCCTGGACGAGGGTCTCCCGGAGCGGTCGGACGAGCTGGGGTCCTGGTTCATGGACGAGCTCCGGAGCATCGATTCTCCCCACGTAGAGGAGGTTCGGGGGAAGGGGCTCATGATCGGCGTCGTCATCGAGCGGGGGTCGGGCACGGCTCGTCCCTTCTGTGAGGCGCTCCAGGCCCGGGGGATCCTCGCCAAGGAGACCCACGGCCAGGTGATCCGCTTCGCTCCCCCGCTCACCATCGAAAAGGACGTGCTCGGGTACGCCCTGGAACACATCGGAGCCGTGCTGAGGGCATGACGGAGGCGTCCGACCTGAACGGCCTGGACCCCCATCACGGGGAAACGGGCGGCGCGGAGCGCGAGGGGCCATGGGGAGCCGCCGGCGCCGAGCGCGGGGACTCCGGGCACGCGGACGGTGCCCCTTCGCTGAGACTGTGGCCCTTCGTGGGGCTGGCGGTGCTCGTGATGGTCGTGGGCCTGTCGGCGTGGCGGCCGGTGCCCGCGGGTGTCTGGCACGACGACGGGGTGTACCTCATGGTGAGCCGCGGAATCGCCCAGGGGCACGGGTTGGTGTACGATGGTGTGCCCGGGAGTCCTCCCGCCGTGAAGTTCCCGCCCGCGTATCCGGCGTTCCTCGCGGTCCTGTGGTCCCTCCTGGGGAACATCGGTGGGGTCACGCTGGCGGCGCAGATGGCCAATATCCTGTTCCTTTCGGCGAGCGCCGCGCTCCTCGCCTGGGCGGTCCACCGCTACGGTGGGGCACCCCTCGGGGTCGCGCTCATGGCGGGCGGTCTCGGGTTCGCGTCCGCCGATCTTCTCCGCCCGGCCCTCCTCCCCCTGTCCGAGTCGCTCTTCCTGTTCCTTTCCGCGGTGGCGGTGGTTGCGTGGGCTTCCGCGATGGAGGGGCGGCGGGGGGCCCATGGTGCCCTGGCGGGCGCTATCGCCCTGCTCGTCGCCACGCGTTCCGCGGGGATCGCCCTGATCCTGGCCGTGGTCTTCGCGTCCTTGCTACGTCGGCGGTGGAAGGTCGCCCTGGCGTTGTCGCCGGGGCTGGGCGTGTTGTTCGCGTGGATCATGTGGTCCGAACACGCGGCGGCGAGGATCCCCTCGGTCCTCCTGGATATCCTGGGTCCCTACGGAACCTGGTTGCATGGCCGGATCGCCGAGAGTTCCGTGGCCTTCGTGGGCGAGCTGCCCATCCACCTGGCGGGAGTCGTGTCCAGGGTCGGGGTGTTCCTCCTGCCCGGGGTGACGGGTTGGGTCTTCTGGCCCCTCGTCGCCGTGATCGCCGTTCCCGTGGTGGTGGGGATGGTTCACCTGCGCACGCGTCTCCTGGTGGTGCCGTTCCTCGTTCCCATCTACCTCGGCATGATCCTGGTCTGGCCGTACCTGGACCGGAGGTTGGTCATGCCCATCCATCCCTTCGTGGTGGCGTGCGCGGTGGTGGGCGGGTGGCGGCTCCTGCAGAACTCCGCCGTCGGCGTACGCAGGGTGGCCGCGGTGGCGTCGGTCCTGTGGATCGGCGCGTACACGGCGGTATCCGCGGGGCGGGTGACGTCGGGGTGGGTGGACGCTCCCTACCGCTTTCGCGCGCAGAGGATGGCGGGGGCCGTCGCCGCCCTGGAGAGGGTGGCCGAAGCCGGATCGGTGGTGGGCGCGCCCGAGTTCTGGCCGGGGCTCCACCTCCATGGCGGATGGCAGGTGGTGCCCAGCGCGCGATTCCAGCCCCGGGGGGAATCCGCGGGATCTCCCGTGTGGGGGACGGCCCAGGACCAGCTCGAACTCTGGCTGGAGACGGGCGTGACCCACCTCCTTCTCGAGCAGGAGGGACAGATCCACGGAGAAGCGCTCGATCTCCTGGAGGGCCGGTGTCCGGGCGCGGTGGCCCTACTGGCCCGGATGGAGGGTCAGTTGGTGACCCGGGTCCGGGTGTCGGAAGAGTGCGTGCGTCCGTCCGAGGAGGTTTGACCCGGGGCGCTCGTCACCACTCGATGGAGCCCTGCTGGGAGGTGTCCACGTCCTTCCCCGCAGCCCCTTCCAGGAGCACCTGTTCGACCTGTTCGTAGAGGAACGCCCGGGCCTTCGGGTCCCTCGGATCCAGCCCGTAGTGATTGATGAGGAGAGTCTGGTGTTGCAGCCACTCCTTCCAGCAGGAGGCGCAGATCTCCCTGTGGATCCGCTCGCCCAGCTCGTTGCGGAAGGGCGGTCGGGGGAGGGGAGCGGCGCCTTCGCCGCAGCGGATGCAGTGGATCGTTTCGTCGCTCATGCCATATTCCGTGTCGGGATCCGGATCAGGCCAGCACTACCCTCCGGTTCCACCTGAGGTCCAGGCGTTCGTACCCGCCAGCGTTCCACGTCTTCGAACAGGAAGGTGCCCGTGCCCAGAACCGCCATCACAGGAACCGGGTTCTACGTTCCCGACCGGGTGGTCACCAATGAGGAACTCACCCGGTACATGGACACGTCCGACGAATGGATCGTCGAGCGTACCGGAATCCAGGAGCGACGGTGGGTGCGTGAAGGGATGAGCGGAGCCGAGATGGCCCGCCGGGCCTCGCTGGATGCCCTCCAGGACGCGGGAATGGAGCCCGGGGACCTCGATGCCATCGTCCTGGCCACGCTCAGCCCGGACCACTTCCTCCCCGGAACGGGCGTGTTCCTGCAGAGGGAGCTCGGCATCACGGACATCCCCGCCATCGACCTGCGGGCGCAGTGCTCCGGTTTCGTCTACGGCCTCTCCGTGGCCGACGCGTTCATCCGGGCGGGGCAGTACCGGAACATCCTCCTCGTGGGCGTGGAGATCCAATCGACGGGGTTGGATCTCTCCACGCGCGGGCGGGACATCGCGGTCCTGTTCGGAGACGGCGCCGGCGCCGCCGTTCTATCCGCCACGGAGGAGGAGGGGCGCGGGGTCCTGAGCACCCACCTCCACGCCGACGGGCGGCACGCCGAGGTCCTGTGGGCGGAATTCAGTTCGAGCAAGCACCACCCCCGGATCACGGCGGAGGCCATGGCCGAGGGGCGGCACTACCCGACCATGGACGGCCGGGAGGTGTTCAGGAACGCGGTGTCACGGATGCCCGAGGTCGTGGAGGAGGCGCTGGCGGCCAACGGCCTCACCACGGCGGACATCGACCTCCTCGTGCCGCACCAGGCGAACCTCCGCATCTCCGAGATGGTCCGGCGCCGCCTCGATCTCCCCGAGGAGAAGGTCGTGAACAACATCCAGCGATACGGGAACACCACCGCCGCCACCATCCCCATCGCGCTGGCGGAGGCCGTGGACGACGGCCGAGTCCATCCCGGCGACCTGGTGTGCCTGGTGGCGTTCGGGTCCGGCTTCACATGGGGGGCCGTTCTGCTTCGTTGGTAGTGCTGCCGTGGACGCTGGTGGTGGAGTGCGTTAGCTTTGCAGGCTGATATATCCACTTGAGCCAGAGGCGGACATGGCCCTGACCAAGAAGCAGCTCGCCCATCTCGAGTCCCGTCTCCAGGAGGAGCGGGCCAGAGCCCTTCGTGCCCTGGGTCTCTTCGACGAGATGGCCAAAGCTGATCGCGAGTCAGGTGACTCGGACCTTTCCGTTTACACCGATCACATGGCCGACCAGGGGACCGAGGCCATGGAACGGGAGAAGGCGGCGGTCTTTGCCACCAAGGAAGGCCGATACCTGTATCGCCTGGAACAGGCGCTACGGCGGCTGTACGACGATCCCAAGAGTTTCGGCCTGTGCCACACGTGCGGGTCCGACGTGGGTTTCGAGCGCCTCGACGCTCTCCCGCACGCGCGCTATTGCATCGACTGCAAGAAGAAGGAGGAAGAGGGCTGATCCTTCTCCGGCACCGCAGGGTGGAACGTGGCCCGGCCGCCGTCATCGGCGAGCCGGGCCACGTTCGTTTCACGACCCCGGGTGAGCGTCGCGAAGCACCGTGAGGAGCCTGTCGGCGGCGACTTCCCGGTGCCACCGGCGGAGGCCTTCCACGTCGGCGAGATCTTCCGGCGTGACCGGGTGGCGCAGGGCCATGGTCTGGAGCACCGAGTTGGAGATGAAGGCCCCCCGCTGCAACCCCAACTCCTCCGCGCAGGCGTTGCGGACTCCCTTCAGCCGGTCCACCAGCTCTTCGACCTCCGGGGGGGGACGCCCCGGACCGCGGTTCCGGATCCGGGGGAAGCCCACCAGTTCCTCTTCGGGCAGGTCCGCCACCTTCCGCAAGCGCGTCAGGAGATCCTGGCCTTCCCCCCCGCGGGCCAACCCTCCTGGAAATCCCTTCACTTCGCTGAGTTCCCGGGCGTCACGCGGGTGGAGGAGCACCGCCTCGAGGAGCGGAGGGTCGCCCACGACGCGGAATACGGCCCGGTCCCGCTCTCGCGCCACGCCGTCCCGCCATTCCAGGGCGACGCGGAGCGCCGCCACCTGTCTCGGAGTCAGCTTGGCCGCTCCCTTCACCCGGGTCACGGGGTCGACCTCCCCGTCGGGTGAGCGTCGCTCCGAGGCATCCTCCATGGCGCGGCACTCCTCTTCGGCCCAGTGGCTTCTTCCCCGATCGTCGAGATCGGCGGAGAGGAGGTCTGCGAGCTCCAGCAGATGCCGAGTATCCGAGGCTGCGTACTCCAGCATACCGTCGGTGAGGGGGCGGGTGGCCCAATCGGCGCGCTGGTATTTCTTGGACAGGGTGACGCCCAGTCGGGACTCGAGGAGGGCGGCCAGGCCCAGCCCCGGCGCCCCGAGGAGAAGAGCCGCGACCTGGGTGTCGAACAGGCCCCTCAGGGTGATCCCCACGTCGCGCTGAAGGAGGCGCAGATCGAAGTCGGCTCCATGCATCACCACCTCGACGTCGGGATCCTCCAGGGGGCCGCGCATGGCGGGTCCCGCGTCCACCTCGAACGGGTCGACCAGGAAGGTCTCGTCTTCCACCGTGACCTGGACGAGGCAGAGAGCGTCCGAATAGCGGTGGAATCCGGCGGCTTCGCAGTCCAGCGCGAGCCGTTGCGTTCCGGCCATCCGCCGCGCGAGAGCCTCCAGTTGGGTGTCGGTCCGGACCAGGGTATACGGCATTCTCGTCAGGGGATGTCCCGGAAGGTCCGGCTTCGGACCCGGTGCCTCCGGTAGGGGATGCATATCGAAGCCTGTTGATACTGGAAGGTGGAGCGGACCGCAATCCCGGTCCACCCCCGCTTCCCTTGCCCGCCTCCCCGGGTCGCGCCACAATTCGGGACTGGTCGCACTCCGCCACCGTTCCGCCCCTGTCGGGTGCGGAAGCCGCCTCCCGGCACCGGGGGCCGACCCGCTGCATCGAGAACCATCGCTCCCATGCTTCGAACCAAGGTCGTCTGCACACTGGGTCCAGCGAGCTCCGCTCCCGCCACCATCCTGGAGATGGTGCGCGGCGGGATGGACGTGGCCCGCATCAACATGTCCCACGGAGAGCGCGAAGATCACCGCCGGGCCATCGAGGCCGTGCGCTTCGCGGCGGACAAGACCGGCCGCCCCGTGGCGATCCTGGTGGACCTTTCCGGTCCCAAGATCCGGGTGGGCGACCTCGAGGAGCCCATCGAGCTGTCGGTGGGTGACTCGGTGGTGCTGGCGCCCGCGGGAGCAGCCGGGCCCGGAGAGATCCCCACCACGTACGAGCCCCTCTCCCGGGAGATCAAGGCGGGTCAGTCCGTGCTCATGGACGACGGACTCCTGGAACTCCGCTGCGTGGGAACCGACGGCGCGCGCACGCGCCTGGAGGTGGTGCGCGGCGGTACGCTGAAGAGCCGCAAGGGAATCAATCTCCCCGAGGTCAACGTCCAGGCTCCCTCGCTGACTCCGAAGGATCTGGAAGACCTCGATTTCGCCCTCGAGATGGGTGCGGAGTACGTGGCCCTCTCCTTCGTGCGCCGCCCCGAAGACGTCGTCGACCTCAAGGAGCGGATCGGTGGGCGGGCCCTCGTGGTGGCCAAGATCGAGAAGGTCCAGGCACTCCAGAACATCGAGGAGATCCTGGCCGAGACCGATGCCGTGATGGTCGCGCGGGGAGACCTGGGGGTGGAACTCCCCTTCGAGCGCGTGCCCCTGGCCCAGAAGCGCATCGTCCAGTTGGCCAACTTCTACGGCCGTCCGGTGATCACGGCGACCCAGATGCTGGAGTCCATGATCGACTACCCCCGCCCGACACGCGCCGAGGCGTCGGACGTGGCCAACGCCATCCTGGACGGAACCGATGCCGTGATGCTCTCGGGTGAGACCGCGGTGGGTGACTTCCCGCTCCTCGCCCTGGAGGCCCTGGTCCGTATCGGGACGGAGGTACAGCGGAGTGGCGCCATGGAGAGGGGGCCGAGGTACGTGACGTCTCCCATCGGGCGGGCCCGGGGAGGTGCCTCGCCCCGTGAGCACGCCGTGGCGGCGGCGACCGTGGATGCCGTCCGGCAGGTGGGCGCGCCGGCCATCATCGTCATCACGCGTTCGGGTTTTTCCGCTCGCCTGGTTTCGAGCTACCGCCCGCCCGTGCCCATCTTCGCCGTCACCACCGACCACCTGACCTATCGCCAGATGGCTGCCGTATGGGGTGTCCGCCCGGTGTTGGCGGTGGATCTGGAGGTGACCTACGAGAGCCTGACGCGATTGGGGTGCCGCGAGGTCCTCGCCGCGGGACTCGGTGAATCCGGGGCGCCGGTGGTGGTGACCGCCGGGTACCCGTTCCACACGTCGGGGAGCACCAACACCATGCGGTTGGAGCGGATTTGACCCCGAGCGCCCTCCATCCGGCATGAAGCTCACCTTCCTGGGAACGGGAACGTCCTTCGGCGTTCCCGTGGTGGGGTGCGATTGCTCCGCGTGTACGTCTCCGGATCCACGCGACCGCAGGACGCGGCACGGTGCCGTCCTGGAACTCTCCGGTGGCCGCCTTCTGGTGGACACGCCCCCGGAGCTCAGACTGCAACTCCTGGACAACCGGATCGGATCCGTCGACGCGGTCTGGTTCACCCACCTCCACGCCGACCACGTCCACGGGATCGACGACCTCCGGATCTTCACCGTGCGCGGTGGGCGGGACCTTCCCGCGTGGGTCGCCGAGGAGCACCGTGACCCGCTCATGCGGTACTTCGAGTACATCTTCGACGACGCCTACGTCCCCCTGGAGGGAAGCTCCAAGCCGCGCGTGCAACTCAACGAATTCCGGGCCTGGAATCCCCTGGAGATCCTGGGGCACCGGTTCACGCCCCTGAGGGTACCTCACGGCCTCACGAGTGTATACGGGTTCAGGGTCGGAACCCTCGGGTACATCACCGACGGAAAGGTGCTCCCCGAAGAGACCCTGGAAGCGTTGGAAGGAGTCGAGGTGCTGGTACTCAACGCCCTCTGGTTCGGCCGTCCCCATCCGTCGCACTTCAACGTGGAGGAGGCGGTGGAGGCCGCGCGCCGCGTGGGGGCACGGCGAACCTTTCTGACACACCTCACCCATCGGGTCACCCACGAGGAGCTGCTGCGGCGGCTTCCTTCCGGCGTGGAGCCCGCGCACGATGGACTCACGGTGGAGTTCGATGCCTGACCAGGAGCAGTCCTCCCTTCCCCCACTCCGCGTGGACTACGCCAACCTGATGCGGCCGCACGTGGAGGGCGGAGTCGACGCGGAGCGGCTGGCCGGGGAGCTCGCGGCACGGTTCCGTCGAGCCCACGAGGACGTGGAGCGCCGCCGCTCCGACGGCGACATGGGGTTCTTCGACCTCCCTCGGGCCCACGAATCGTTACGGGCCGTCAAGGAGGTGGCGGAAGGGTTCGGCCAGTGGTTCGAAGACGTGGTGGTGCTGGGGATCGGGGGGTCGGGTTTGGGCGCCATGGCGCTTCGCGAGGCACTCCTCGGGCCGGGGTGGAACGAGCGTTCCGCCGACGAGCGCGAGCACTACCCTCGCCTGCATGTCGTGGACAATCCGGATCCCTTCACGCTCCAGCGTCTTCTGGAGCGGATCTCGCCCGCCAAGACGCTCTTCAACGTGGTGAGCAAGTCGGGCTCCACGGCGGAGACCATGGCGCAGTACCTGGTGGTGAGGGAGCGGGTCGAGGCGGACGTGGGGCCCGATCGGGTGAAGGGGCACTTCCTCTTCACCACCGACGCGGAGAAGGGGGTTCTGAGGAGGATCGCCGAGGCCGAGCAGATTCCGACGCTGGCGGTGCCGGGGAACGTGGGTGGGCGCTTCTCGGTTCTTTCTTCGGTGGGACTCCTTCCGGCCGCCATCTGCGGGATGGACGTGGACGCGCTCCTCCTCGGGGCGGCGGAGATGGAAGCTCGCTGCCGGAGCGCGGTGCTGGAGGAGAACCCCGCGGGGTTGCTGGCCACGCTCCTCCACGCGGCCCACACGGAGCAAGGCCGCGCCATCCACGTGTTCATGCCGTACGCGGACAGACTGCGCGCCACGGCGCTCTGGTTCCAGCAGCTGTGGGCCGAGTCGTTGGGCAAGGCCCGGAACCTGGCCGGAGAGACGTGCCATACGGGCCCCACCCCCCTGGCCGCGTCGGGCGCGACCGATCAGCATTCGCTCCTCCAGCTGCTCATGGAGGGGCCCCACGACAAGGTCGTGCTGTTCGCCGCCGTGGAGGACCACGGCGTGTCCGTGGCGGTTCCGCGGCTGCACGCGGATCTTCCCGCGTTGGCGTACCTCGGGGGGCACACCCTGGAGGAGCTTCTCGACGTGGAGCGGCGGGCGACGGCCGAGGCGCTGCGGAGGGAGGGGAGACCCAACGCGACGTTGCGCCTCCCCAAGGTGGACGCGGCCTCCCTGGGGCAGCTATTCATGCTTCTGGAAATCGCCACGGTCCATGCCGGAGCGTTGTACGGGGTGGACCCGTTGGACCAGCCCGGGGTGGAATTGGGTAAGATACTCACGTACGGGCTCATGGGTCGGGAGGGGCACGAGGTGCCGGTTCTCGACGCTGGGGATCCTGCCCGGTTGGCTTGAACTCGGGAGGTAGGTATGCGTGATCGAGACGAAGGTCCCTACATCGTCATCGACCGTGGAGGCGGCGGAGGGGTGGGATCCTTCCTTATGGGTGCACTCCTCGGTGCGGGGGTGGCGCTCCTCTTCGCGCCTCGGTCGGGTGAAGAGACCCAGGAGGACCTGAAGAAGCGCGCGCGCCACTTCCGCGAACTCGCGGAAGACCGGATGCGCGAAGCCCAGCGGCAGCTCGAGGATCGGATGGATGGTGCCCGCGAGGGCGTCCAGGCCCGCTTCGACGACGTGCGCAGTGCCGTGGAGGCCGGACGGCAGGCGGCCCACGAGGCCCGCGAAGAGTTGGAGCGGAAGATGGAGATGTCCAAGGCCGCCTATCGGGCCGGGGTCGACGCGGCGCGGCAGTCGGTGGCGACGGACTCCGCGTCCGAAGACGAAGACGACGAGGACTGAGGACTCCGCGCGCCAGTGCAGAGCCCCGATCCGGAAACTCCCCACCATGACCGGATGGGGTACCGCGTCCAGGAGTTTCTTCGTCGGTTGTGGGACAAGACCGTGGAGGACGACGTGTTCTTCATGGCCGGAGCCATCGCCTTCAATCTCCTGGTTGCCGTGGTGCCCCTGGTCATCCTCGCCATCGGTGTGGCGGGATACGTCCTGAGCGCCCGGGTGGGAGATCCCACCGAAGCGGTTCTCTCCCTCGTGGCCCAGATCCTCCCCGAACCCGCGGAAGCCATGGACCTCACGATCCTGGTTCGCGGCCCCGTGGAGACCATCGTGGAGTTGCGGTCGGACTTCACCCTCGTCGGCGCCGCCTTCTTCATCTGGCTGGCCACCCGGCTGGTGGGGTCCCTGCGGATCGCTCTGCGTGACATCTTCGACGTCGGGCAGGCGCGGAGCGTGTTGGCCGGTAAGCTCTTCGATATCCAGGCCGTGATGGTGGGAACGATCCTCCTGGTGCTGAACATCGGCATCACGGTGGTGCTCGAGGCGGTCATGGACTATGGGGTGGGAATTCTGGGGCTGGAGGCGGGGACCATCGGCCGGGCGTCGAGGATGGTGGGGTACACGGTCGCGTTCCTCTCGATCTGGGTCCTCTTCCTCGGAGTCTATCGGTTCCTTCCCGCCCGGCGGATCCCGTGGCGTACCGTGACGGTGGCCGCCACCTTTTCGGCCGTGTTCCACGAGGTGCTCAAGCTCGGGTTCTCGTGGTACACCACGGACGTGGCGGACTACGGGTCCACCTTCGGAAATCTCTCCGCGGTTGTGGCCCTCATCTTCTGGATCTATTACGGTGCGGTAGTGTTTATCCTGGGCGGTGAAATCGCGCAGGTATACACCATGAGGAAGGCGGGCAGGGTGGGAGTTCGCATGGGCATCGAAGGGAGGAGTTGAGGCGTGGCTGAGGATGCCGGTCGGAAGGTGGCCGCGCGGAACCGGAAGGCCCGGCACGAGTTCGAGATCCTCGAGACCGTCGAGGCCGGGATGGTGCTCCGGGGTCCCGAGGTGAAGTCCATTCGAGACGGGAAGGTCGCGTTCCAGGACTCGTTCGCGCGGATCGAAGGGGGCGAGGTGTGGCTCCACAGCCTCCACATCAGTCCGTACGAGCAGGCCAACCGATACAATGTGGATCCCGTGCGCCCGAGAAAGCTCCTTCTCAACCAGCACGAGATCCGCAAGCTGGTGGGGAAGGTGGAGGAGAAGGGGCTCACCCTGGTTCCCCTGGAGATCTACTTCGTCCGCGGGCGGGCGAAGGTGCTCGTGGCTCTGGCCCGGGGAAAGAAACTCCATGACAAGCGAGAGACGTTGAAGAAGAAGACCCAGGAGCGTGAAGCGCGCCGGGCGGTGGAGGCTGGATGAAGGTGATGCTGTCGTGCGGTCTGATCTTCGGGTGCGCCGTGGCGTCGGCCCACGGGCAGGCGCGGCCGGAGTTCCATCTGGTTTCGGTCAACGGTCCGGACACGTCGGTGGTGCTCGACCTGGCCCGGGGGTTCGGGGCCGTTCCCATCGCCATCGCGGAGATGGCCGGGTGGAGCGTGTCCGACGACGGTAGGGTCCTCCACTCCATCGTGGACGGCCGGACCGTGCGTCTCGATCCCGGGTCGCCCTTCTTCACCTGGGACGGCCGGGTGCTGCAGTTCACCGACTCCCCCTTCCGGAGGGGCGGTGGGGTGTGGATCCCGGTGCAGTTCTTCACCGAGTTCCTCCCCGAGTCGCTCCCCGAGTGGTACCAGTACAGCCCCCGGGAGGCCATTCTCACGGTGTCCGAGAAGGTGGCACCGGGCGCGCAGCGGGAGGTTCCCGCCGGCGGGAGCGACGGGCCTTCCGCGGGGAGTGAGCGGCCCGATGGGGCGGCGGCGCCGCGCACGTCGGCCGCGCGCACGCCGGCTCCCGCCGCTCCTCCGGTGCGGGTGGTGGTGGTCGACGCGGGGCACGGGGGAGCCGACCCCGGCACCATCAGCAGGAGCGGGGTCCGTGAGAAGCAGGTGGCCCTGGGGGTGGCCCTTTCCCTCGCCGCCGCGTTGCGCGAGAACCCCCTGTACGAAGTGAGGATGATCCGCGACGACGACACCTTCGTGGAACTCTGGGATCGCGGCGAGTTGGCCACGGAGTGGGCGGGTGACCGGCACGGGATCCTCGTGTCCATCCACGCCAATTCCTTTCCCCCCCGGCAGGCCGCCAGGGGATTCGAGACCTACGTCAACGCGGAAGCCCGGACGGAGCACGAGCGCCGCGTCGCCGCCATCGAGAACGCGCCCCTCACCGTGTCCGGCTACGGGATGGATCCCAACGAGGACCCGGACCTGGGGTCCATCCTCCGCGACCTGCGTACGCTGGACGACCAGCACTGGTCGGTGCTCCTGGCGGAGTTCATCCAGGAGGAGGTGGCGCGGGTGCATCCCGGTCCCGACCGGGGGGTCAAGCAGACGCCGCTCGCCGTGCTGACCAACGCGCTGATGCCGTCGGTGCTCGTGGAGATCGGGTACCTCTCCAACGCCGACGAGGCCGTGGTGCTGGGCCGTCCCGCATTCCAGAAGGATGCCGGCATCGCCATTGCTCGGGCCGTGGATCGCTTCTTCCAGCGGTATCCGCCCGGAGCCACCGACGAGGTGGGGCCGGCGCGGTGAGAGGTGTCGGCGCAGCACTGTTCGCCGCGCTGACCCTCTCCTCGGCGTGCACGTACTACAACTCCATCTACAATGCCCAGCGCCGGTACCTGGACGCCGAGGGATACCGGATCGCCGGGGCGGATTCCCTGGCGGCGGCCGCCTACCGGGACGTGCTCCTGCGGGCGGCGGATGGGTACCGACGGGAGCCGTCGGGTCCGTGGGCGCCGGAGGCGCTTTCCCTCATGGGCCGATCCCACCTTCGCCTGGGGGACCTGCGGGCGGCGCGCGCGGCTCTCGAGCAGGTGGTTCCCGACACCGGGCGGATCGCGAGCGAGGCCCGCGTCTATCTCGGCGCCGTGCTGGTGAGGTCGGGTGACGCGACCACGGGGCTGGCGCTCCTCGACCGCGCCCTGGGGGAGGACACGGGAGGGCCGAGCCGCGCGGAGGGACATCTCTGGCGCGCGCGGGTTCTCCTGGACCGGGGCGATCTGGGGGACGGGTGGCGGGACCTGGACCGAGCCGCGTCCCACCCCTCCGTGGCGGTGGACGCGGGGCTGGAGGCGTTGCGATGGGCCGTCGAGTACGACGATTCGGCTCGAGTGCGAGGTGCCGTAGAGCAGCTCCGGTCGGAGCCGGCCGCCGCGGAGCGCCTCGACTCCATCCTCGTGCTCATGGGCGGGTGGGAAGCCCGTCACGGCCCGGCGAGTGGCGCGGACGTGCTCGGTGGGGAGGCGCCCGATTGGCCCCGGCGGGCCGTGGCGAGGATGAGGCTGGCCCGGGCCGTGATGCTGCGCGAGGCGGGGGACACGGCCACGGCCCGAGTCGAGGTGACGGGGATCGCGCGGGGCGTCGGCGAGTCGGCGGCGGAATCGAGAGTCCTCCTGTCCCGGTGGCATCTGGGACGGGCCGGCGAGCTTCTGGACATCCAGATGGTCCGCGCCATCCTCATCCCCGCGTCCGGGGATCCGGAGGTGGACTCACTCCTGACTGCTCTCTCCATGGTGGACGCCCTCGCCGGGATGGGGATCGAGGAGCCGCTCGCCTGGTTCGCCGCCGGAGAGCTGGCCCGGGACCGCCTCGAGGCTCCCGAGCTGGCCCGGGGGCTCTTCCTCGCGTACGCCGACGGAGGTGGAGAAGACCCGTGGACCCCCAAGGCACTTCTCGCCGCCCTCGACGTCGCCCGCACCCCCGGAGATCGGGCATGGATCCGGGGACGTCTGGAGGGAAGGGCCGAGAGCCCTTACGTTCTGGCCGCGCGTGGTTTGCCGGCGCCCGGGCTCCAGGAGATGGAAGAGGAGTTGGGCCGCCGGCTCTCCGGCATCCTGGTCACGGTGGAACGTCTGGTGCTCGCGCCACCACCGGACGTCGATTGACAACGGAACCGATGAAGCTCGAGATCTCCCTGTTCGGCACCGAGTTCCAGAACCCGGTGCTTCTCGCCGCGGGCACCTGTGGCTTCGGCATGGAGTTGTCGGAGGTTCTGGACCTCGAGACGCTCGGTGGATTCGTCACCAAGTCGGTCACCGTGGAGCCGCGAGCGGGGAACCCCGCGCCGCGGGTCACCGAGTTCCAGGGCGGCATGCTCAACTCCATCGGGCTGGCCAACCCCGGACTGGAGGCCACCCGCCGCGACAAGCTTCCCTGGATCCGCGACAACGTGAAACGAGCCCGGGTGCTGCTGAGCATCGCCGGGCACAGGGTGGAGGAATTCTTCCAGCTCGTGGAAGGCTTCGACGGCGAGGAGGGCTTCCTCGGATTCGAGGTGAATCTCTCCTGTCCCAACGATACCCGGAGGGCGGGGAGCACCTTCGCCCTGGACCCGGACGCCGTGGCGCGGATCATCGAGGGGTGTCGCGCCCGCACGCAGCGTCCCCTCGTCGCCAAGCTGGCGCCCAACGATCCGGACGTCGGTGGTACCGCACGGGTGGCCGAGAGCGCCGGCGCGGACGCGTTGACCCTGGTGAACACGCTTCCCGGAATTCTTCTCGGACCGGCGGACGGCATTCCCGAGCTGGGGGCGGGCACCGGCGGGATGAGTGGTCCGGCATTGCGGCCCTCGGGACTCCTCGCGGTGAAGACGGCGCGCGCGGCCACCTCGCTCCCCCTGATCGGAGTGGGGGGCGTGCTGGGGGCTCGGGACGCGGTGAGCTACGCCCGCGCCGGAGCGGTCCTGGTCGCCCTGGGGACGGCGTCGTTCGCGGACCCGCGGGCCGCCACGCGGACCGTGGAGGGGCTCGTCCGCTGGGGTCGCGGCCGCGGAGTGGCGCACTGGACCGACCTGGTGACTCCCAGGGCCGGCACGGCGGTTCACGACACCGGGGGGGAGAGCTGATGGCCGGAGTCATCGTGGCCCTGGACAAGCCGTCCCGGGCCGAAGCGCTGGAGGTGGTGGACACCCTGGGAGACGTCGGGGCCTTCTACAAGGTGGGACTCGAACTCTACACCCGGGCCGGCCCCGCCGTCGTGGAGGAATTGAGGGCTCGCGGGAAGAAGGTGTTCCTCGACCTCAAGCTCCACGACATCCCCAACACGGTGGCCGGCGCCGTGCACGCGGCGTCGGAGCTGGGAGTGGACCTCCTCACCGTCCATGGGGTGGGTGGCGGGGCCATGATGGAGGCCGCCCGCCGCGCCGCCGGCGGCGGAATGCGACTGCTCGCGGTGACGGTGCTGACGTCGCATTCTCCCGACGATCTCCGCGTGGTGTGGGGGCGTGAGGTGCGGTCGGCGCAGGACGAAGTGTCCCGACTGGCCGAATTGGCCTTCGCCTCGGGGATGGACGGGGTGGTGGCCTCACCTCTGGAGGTGGCGGGAATCCGGCGCGAGTTCGGTGCCGACTTCCTTCTGGTGACCCCCGGCATCCGTCCGGAGGGAACGGACCAGGGAGACCAGAAGAGGGTAGCCACTCCCCGGGCGGCGGTGGAAGCCGGGTCGGACTACCTGGTGGTGGGCCGCGCCGTCACCCGCGCCGCGGACCCGAGACGTGCGCTGGAAGAGGTGCTGGCCGAGGTGCGAGCCGTCTCCGGCGAGGACCACTGAGCGCCGCCCAACCCGAGACGAACGCCGATGACACTCAAGGTATACAACACGCTCACGCGATCCCTGGATGCCTTCCGGACCCTGGAGGAAGGGAAGGTCAGCGTCTACGCGTGCGGGCCCACCATCTACGATTTCGCGCACATCGGAAATTTCCGGGCGTTCCTCTTCTACGATCTGGTGCATCGGTACCTCGAGTGGTCGGGATACGACGTGCGCTTCGTCATGAACCTCACCGACGTGGACGACAAGACCATCGCCGGATCGGTGCGGGAAGGGGTCGACGTGCGGGACTTCACCGCGCGGTTCGGAGCGGCCTTCCTCGACGACTCCGAGATGCTCGGCGTCCGCCGGGTGGACGGCTACCCCAAGGCCACGGAATACGTGGATCCCATGATCGACTTCATCGAGCGCCTCATGGAGTCGGGTCACGCCTACCGCGCCGAGGACGGCGCCGTGTACTTCTCCATCGCGAAGTTCCCCTCGTACGGGAAGCTCAAGGGGATCGACCCCGACACGCTGCGTGCGGGGGCCCGGGTGGCCCAGGACGAATACGACAAGGAAGATGCCCGCGACTTCGCGCTCTGGAAGGTCGCTACGGAAGAGGACGAGCAGGCCGCGGCGGCGTGGGACTCCCCATGGGGGCGCGGACGCCCGGGCTGGCACCTGGAGTGCTCCGTCATGAGCGTCACGGAACTCGGCGAGACGCTGGATATGCACCTGGGAGGAGAGGACCTGGTCTTTCCCCATCACGAGAACGAGATCGCGCAGTCGGAGGCGGCCACGGGAAAGCCCTTCGTGCGGCATTGGCTCCACGTGAAGCACCTTCTTGTGGACGGGAAGAAGATGTCCAAGTCACTGGGCAACTTCGTCACGGTCCGGGAGTTGCTGGAACGGGGGTACGATGCGGCGTCCATCCGGCACCAGCTCATCAGCGCGCAGTACCGCCGGGAGTTGAACTTCACCATCGCGGGCCTCGACGCTTCCAAGAACGCGGTCCAGCGGCTCCTGGACTTCGAACGACGGCTCGTCGACGCGCCCGTCGCCGGTGATGCGGGCCCTTCCGTCCTTCCGGAGGCGGCGGAGCGGGCGTTGTCCGGCTTCCGCCGGGCCATGGACGACGACTTCAACTCAGCGGACGCCATGGGCGCGCTCTTCGTTCTGGTCACGGAGGTGAACGCCGAGTTGGATCGCGCGGGCGCCGTCCGCCCGAACGAACGAGATGCCGTGCTCGACGCGCTGCGCTCCATGGATCAGGTTCTCGGCCTCCTCGAGGTCGCGCACCGGGACCGCACGGTGGACGACGAGCTGGGCGCGTGGGTCGAGGGGAAGATCCAGGAGAGGAAGGAGGCCAGGAATGCACGGGACTTCGCCACCGCCGACGCCATCCGCGACGAACTCGCCGGGCGGGGGATCGTCCTGGAGGACGGGCCCGAAGGCACCCGCTGGAAGGTGGTCAAGTAGATGGGGGCGGGCCACCCCGGCCGGTTCCCCTGCGGAGAGGCCGTTGATAGTTTGCTGCAGCCCGCTGGCGTAGCTCAATTGGCAGAGCAGCTGCCTTGTAAGCAGCAGGTTAAGGGTTCGAGTCCCTTCGCCAGCTCTACGGACCGGATTCCTGGTCCCGACCCTCTCCTGGAGGGCTCTCGAAACCCCGCGTTCCGAGGGGTTGAAAGCCCTCTGGGGCCGGGTTACCTTTCAAAGCTCGTTCATAGATGGCCGTCTCTGAAGCCCGGGGGCGGCTCTTTGCCGCATCGTGAGAGCGATCGGTGTGGTTGGGGTGAGCGGACCGTCGAGGGATCGGGTCTGGGGCTACGGTGGGGTACCGAAGCGGTCAAACGGGGCAGACTGTAAATCTGCTGGCATAGCCTTCGGAGGTTCGAATCCTCCCCCCACCACTCGATACCTCCGGCGTAGTCCGGCGAGTGTCGTGTGCGGGAGTAGCTCAGTTGGCTAGAGCATCAGCCTTCCAAGCTGAGGGTCGCGGGTTCGAGTCCCGTCTCCCGCTTGCCGGCCGGGAGGCCGCGCAAGCGAGTTGGTGTAGAAAAGCTCTGGTAGCTCAGTGGTAGAGCGCATCCTTGGTAAGGATGAGGTCGCGGGTTCAATCCCCGCCCAGAGCTCTGGCGCATCCGCGCTGCAGTCGCTCCTTCGCGGAGCATTGGAATGGGGGCGACACGAATGCGGTCGTTCCGCAAGGGTTTCATCGATCGAGCCAGAGGACGAGAGCGATGGGCAAGGCAAAATTCGAGCGGACAAAGCCACACGTGAACGTGGGCACGATTGGACACGTGGACCACGGGAAGACGACACTGACGGCTGCGATCACGTTCACGCAGGCGAAGAAGTTCGGAGG
>JAOUPR010000036.1 GCA_029879725.1 Gemmatimonadota bacterium
CCCCTGTGTCCCTTGGGGTGGACGCCGCCGGGCCGTGACACCCTGGACGAGCCGCACTAGTTTGCCTCCCTCGTCTCTGCCGGTAGGGGAGTGGTCCGGTCGCGTGTCGGGATCCTGTGGAAGGGGAAAGGCTCATGAGTTGGTTTCGTGCGTGGGGTGTGCTGCCCGTGGCGGTGGTCGTGTTCGGGTGTGGCGGTTCCGTTCTCCCCGACCTGCTCATCGTGGGGGGGCGGGTCTACGACGGTTCCGGCGCCGAGGCCGTGACCGCGGACGTGGCGGTCACGGGAGCAGTGATCTCCTTCGTCGGGAACGCCGCCGAGGCGGGGATCCAGGCGCGCGACACCGTGGACGCGACCGGGCTCGCCGTGACGCCGGGGTTCATCGACATGCACTCCCACGGAGAGTTCGACGAGGACTACGGACGTGACGGAAAGCCCTTCCTCTTCCAGGGGATCACGTCCGCGGTCGTGGGCGTGGACGGCGGCGGCGTGCCGGAGACCGCGGAGCGCCTCGCGGGGTGGGCCGCCCACGGACTGGGGGTGAACGCCATGCACTTCGTCGGACATGGAGAAGTGCGTCGCCGGGTGATGGGAATGGACGACCGGGCTCCCACCGCGGAAGAGATGGATGCCATGAAGGCTCTGGTGCGCCAGGCCATGGACGAAGGCGCCTTCGGGCTCTCTTCCGGGCTCTTCTACCTTCCCGGGAACTACGCCGAAACGGAGGAGGTCATCGACCTGGACCGGGTAGCGGCGGAGTACGCGGGTGCCATCTACGACACCCATGACCGGGATCTGGGCGCGTCGTACCCGTCGTTCGGATACCTGGAGTCCATCCGCGAAGGAATCCGCGTCGGCGAGGAGGGAGGCACCAAGGTCATCTTCAGCCACTTCAATGCCCAGGGTGCCCACAACTACGGTCGGGCGCCGGAAGGCGCGGCGCTGATCGAGGAGGCTCGCGCCCGTGGGGTGGACGTCCAGGCCGCCCAGCACGTGTACACGGCCACCCAGTCGAACCTGCGGTCGTACACGATCCCGGGATGGGCCGTCGCCGGGGGTGACACGGCCATGGTACGCCGCTTCGACCATCCGGACACCCTGCGCATGATCGACGGCCAGACCCGTGAGATGCTGGCCATCCGGGGTGGCGCGGATCACATCCTCTTCGCCGATCCGAGGCCGGAACTCAACGGGAAGACGCTGGCGGGCGTCGCTGAAGAATGGGGTATCGCGGCGCCGGAGGCGGCGCGCCGCATCCTACGTGAGGGGAACGCCGCCGTGATGAACCTGGGGCTCTACGACCCGGTGAATACCCGATATCTGGCGACGAAGGAGTGGATGATGACGTGCACCGACGGGCGTACCCCGGGCCCGGGCCAGAACGTCACCCACCCGCGCGTCTACGGAGCGTTCACGAAGAAGCTCAAGGATCTGGTCATCGACGAGCCGGTGATCGACATGGCGTTCGCCGTGCGGTCCATGACGGGTTTGGCCGCGGATTTCCTCGAACTCCCGGATCGGGGGTACGTCCGTGAAGGGATGAAGGCGGATCTGGCCGTCTTCGATCTCGCCTCCATCCAGGACAAGGCCACCTACGAGAACCCGCACCAGGTGTCCGAGGGCACGGTTCACGTGCTGGTCAACGGCGCCTTCGCCATCCGCGACGGCGCCATGACCGGGGCCATGGCGGGTCTGCCGCTCGTGCGCGGTGGGGGGGTGTTCACTCCGTGGTGAACTTGATCCCCTGAGCGAGGGGAAGCTCCGTGCTCCAGTTGACCGTGTTGGTCTGCCGGCGCATGTACGCCTTCCACGCGTCGGACCCGGACTCGCGGCCACCGCCGGTTTCCTTTTCGCCCCCGAACGCGCCCCCGATCTCGGCGCCGCTGGTGCCGATGTTCACGTTGGCGATGCCGCAGTCGCTTCCCCTGTGGGAGAGGAAGTACTCGGCCTCGCGCATGTGCTCCGTGAAGATGGACGACGAGAGGCCCTGCGGGACCCCGTTGTGGAGGGCCATGGCCTCTTCCAGCTCGGCCACGGCTTCCGCGGGCGACGAGGCCGCGTCGCCGTACTCGATGATGTAGAGGATGGGCGCGAACGTCTCTTCCTGGACGATCTCGAATTCGTTCCGGGCCGCGGCGATGCAGGGGGTCACGTACATCCCGCCGGGGTACGCTTCACCCTCCAGCGTCTCGCCGCCGTAGAGGATCTCGCCGCCCTCCTCCACGACCTTGTCCCGCGCGGCCAGGAGGTCCTTCACCGCCTGCGCGTTCACCAGCGGTCCCATGAGGGTGCCTTCGTCCAGCGGGTTCCCGATGGGGATGGTGCGGTACGCCGCCACCAACCTCCGCACCACCTCGTCGCGGACCGAGCGGTGGACGATGATCCTCCGGGTGCTCGTGCAGCGCTGCCCCGCCGTACCCACGGAGCCGAAGAGGATGGCCGGGATCACCAGCTCCATGTTGGCGTGGGGCGTCACCACGATGGCGTTGTTGCCCCCCAGCTCCAGGATCGTCCGGGCCAGGCGTTCACCCACCACGGTGGCCACCCGCCGCCCCACGGAGCAGCTTCCCGTGGCGGAGACCAGAGGGATCCGCTTGTCGTGGAGGAGGCGGTCACCCACGGTGGAGCCCTTCCCGACGACCAGCGAGAAGATGGCCGGGTTCACGTCGTTCTCACGGCACACCTCTTCCGCGATCCGTGTGACCGCGATGGCCGTCAACGGCGTCTGGGACGCGGGCTTCCAGAGCGTGGCGTCCCCACAGACCGCGGCGATGGCGGCGTTCCAGCTCCATACCGCCACGGGGAAGTTGAAGGCGGAGATCACGCCGACCACGCCCAGCGGGTGCCACGTCTCCCTCATGTGGTGATCCGGCCGCTCCGAGTTCATGGTCAACCCGTAGAGCTGGCGGGACATCCCGGTGGCGAAGTCACAGATGTCGATCATCTCCTGGACCTCGCCGAGCCCCTCCTGCCGGATCTTTCCCATCTCGAGGGTGACCAGGGCGCCCAGTGCGTCCTTCCGCTCCCTGAGCTTGTTCCCCAGTTGCCGGACCACTTCACCGCGGCGGGGTGCCGGAACCTTCCGCCATTCCAGGAAGGCTTCGTATGCCTTCGCCACGATCCCGTCGTACTCCTCTTCGGTGACCTGCCGTACCCCCGCCAGGCGGTTTCCGTCGATGGGACTGTGCACGTCCAGCACGGGGCCCGAACCGAGCCATTCACCCGAGAATCCGCCGGGGTTCAGGTCCTCGATTCCGAGGGATCGGAGAATCTGCTCGTTGGTCATGTCCCACCTTGATATTCTGAGGCTCGCGGGGGGAGCGGGGGCTCCCCGTGGATGTCGGTGACGGGGCCGGACCCGTGGGTTGCCGGCCGGCCCCATAGTCTCTCATGGATGGGAGGGGATTGGAAGCCCTTTCCCGGGTGCGGGAACCTCGCGGCGGTTCCGCGATATCGGTAGTATGGCGGGAGTGACCCGGACCCTTCCCATCGCGAGGCATTCATCATGATCGTTGCCGACCCCCACCGTCGCCCCACGTGGGCCGTACCGGCTCTGGCGGCCATCGCTCTCGCCCTGGGCGCGTGCGGTCCCCATCATCGCCTGGCGGATTTCCAGTACCCGGGGCACACGCTGAGCGTGGTGACGGAGTCGCCGCCTTCCCCGGAGTTCCTCTCCGGCATCGGGAGATCCGGTCGCGGATCGACCATCGGCCGGATCGCCGATGTGGTGGGACGTGTGCTCACTGGGGTGGATGCGTTCGGCCTGGAGGCCAAGCTGGACACCGTCTCGGACCAGGTGGACGTCACCGCCCTCATGGAGGACCGCCTCCTTCGCCGGGGAAGTCGCTACCTGGGCGCGGAACCCGTTCCGGGCGACCCCCACGCCGACTACATCCTCGAGGTCCACGTCCGGAGCTATGGAATCGACGCGGACGGATGGGAAGACCGGGCCTGGGCGTTCGTGGACGCCACCGCGGTGCTCCTCGACGGGAGTTCGGGTACGGAGATCTGGGCCGCGGGCGTGGTGGCGGAGGAAGCGGTGACGCCGGCCCTCTTCGGGGGACGATTTCCCCTCCGCGGCGCGGTGACCGCCGCGATGCTGGCGGACCTCACGGTGGAGGAACTGGCCGAGGTGATGGAGAGCATCGCCAACTACGCCGCCGACCACGTGGTGGATCGGCTACGCGAGGATCTGCGGGACGTGAGGGATCCGTAGAGGGTCCCTCACCCACGCGGCCCGGTCTCGCACCTTGTGACCGGGCGAGTAGACGGCTCAGTACCCGGCTTCGCTTCCCGCCGCGGGAGCGCTCCTGCGGACCAGGCGCACGTTTCCGGCCCCGAAGAGCTTCTGGAGTCCGTGGAGGGTGTCCACGTCCGGCTCGACGCGGAGGGAGCGTGAGCGCAGACGCGGCGCGCGTTCCCCGTTGTCCCCACCCACCTGGAAGACCACCGGGGCCGCCCCCGGGCGGGCGGAGAGGATCTCCTTCGCCCGGGAGAAGGCGTCGTCACCCAGGGGGGCGCCCAGCTCCAACTCGATCTGCACGGCCACCTCACCCTTCTCGGTGACCTCCTCCAGGGGGCGGGCGCTGTCCAGGAACAGGGGTGGGTCCTCCTCGTCGCGCTCCCGCCCGCTCACCTTACCGTTCACCAACACCACCGCGTCCTGGACGAGGACGTCCTTGTAGCTCTGCCACGCATCGCGGAAGGCCAGGATGGTGGCCGTGCCCTGGAAGTCCTCCACGGTGATCTTCCCCCACTCGGAGTTGTCCCGGCGGGAGATCTGACGCGCCACCGAGGTCACCACGCACGGAAGCTCCACGGCCTCTCCGGAGTACTGGGCCAGCGTGGCCGAGGAGACCGGCTCGAAGGCCCGCACCACTTCCCGGAACCGGTTCAAGGGGTGCCCGGAGATGAAGAACCCCAGCGCGTCCTTCTCCCGCTTGAGGAGTTCCGCCTCTTCCCACGCCGGAACGTTGGGGAGGGGAGGGTCGGACCGCTCCAGGGCGGTGCCTTCGCCGAAGAGTGACGCCTGTCCCGCCTCCTTCTCCGCCTGCCGGGCCTGGACTTCGGCGTAGGCCGTGTCGAGCCCCGCAAGGAGCTGCGCGCGATGTCCGAAGGCGTCGAGGGCTCCCGCCGCGATGAGCGCCTCGCACGCGCGCTTGTTCAGGGCGCGGATGTCGATGCGTTCCAGGAAGTCGAAGAGGGAGGTGAACGCCGCCCCTTCGGCGCGGGCGTCCAGGACGGACCGCACCGCCGACGCGCCCACGCCCCGCACCGCGCCCAGCCCGAAGCGGATCTGATTGCCCTCCGTGACGGTGAACTTCCACCCCGACTCGGCCACGCTCGGGGGGAGCACCTCCACCGCGTCCTCCACCTTGGGGACGTACCGGGCGAGGTCCCTGCATTCTCCGATGTACTTGACCACGTCGTCGGTCTTGTCCAGCACCGAAGAGAGGAGCGCCGCCATGAACTCGGCGGGGTAGTGGCACTTGAGCCACGCGGTCTGATAGGACAGGAGCGAATAGGCGGCGGAATGGCTCTTGTTGAATCCGTAGCGGCCGAAGGTCTCGATCTGATCGGCCAGGTCGGCGGCCTGGCGCTTGTCCACGCCCCGCTCCACGGCCTTCGCGACGAACTTGCCGAGCTCCTTCTTGATGAGCTCGGCGTCCTTCTTTCCCACGGCCTTCCGGAGCACGTCGGCTTCGCCCAGGGTGAAGCCCGCCAGTTCGCTGGCGATGCGCATCACCTGCTCCTGGTACACGATCACGCCGTAGGTGGGCTCCAGCACCTTTTCCAGGGTGGGATGGGGGAAGCGGACCTCCTCCCTGCCCAGCTTCCGGCGGATGTACACGTCCGTCATCCCCGAATCCAGAGGACCGGGTCGGATCAGGGCGTTCGTGGCGACCAGATCCTCGAAGCGGTCGCACTTCATGGCCCGGAGCTTGTCGTTGGCCAGGTTGGATTCGAACTGGAACACGCCCGACGTGCCCCCGCGCGCGAGCATCCGGTACACCGCGGGATCATCCAGGGGGATGTCGTCGATGTCGGCGTAGCGCTCCCCCGTGTCGGGGTTGAGAAGCTCTCCGTGGCGTTCCTTCACCATGACCACGGCGTCGTGGATCACGGTGAGGGTCTTCAACCCGAGGAAGTCCATCTTGAGCATGCCCGCCTCTTCGAGGCAGTTCATGTCGTACTGGGTCACGGCCATGGCGTCTTCGCCGTCGCCGCCGTTCTTCCCCGTCTGGATGGATACCGGGACGTACTCGTCCAGGGGTCCGGGCGCGATGACCACCCCCGCCGCGTGGACCGACGCGTGGCGGGAGAGCCCCTCCAGCGTCATGGAGTAGTCGAAGAGCTGACGGTGCCGCTCGTCCAGCTTGTAGAGATCCTTGACCTCCTTGAGGCCGTCCACCGCCTCCTGCACGGTGAAGCTCTGTCCCGGGGCGTTGGGGATGAGCTTGGCGATACGGTCCGTCTCCGAGGGCTCGAATCCGAGCACCCGGCCCACGTCGCGCACCACGGCCCGGCTCTTCATGGTCCCGAAGGTGATGATCTGCCCGACCGCGTCCTTCCCGTATTTCTGTCGCGTGTACTCGATGACCTCGCTCCGCCGCTCGAAGCAGAAGTCGATGTCGATGTCCGGCATCGAGATCCGCTCGGGGTTCAGGAAACGCTCGAAGAGGAGGTCGAAGGCCAGTGGATCGAGATTGGTGATCCCCAGGGCGTACGCCACCAGGGATCCGGCGGCCGATCCACGGCCGGGACCCACCGGGATGTCGTGGTCACGGGCCCAGCGGATGAAGTCCTGCGTGATGAGGAAGTATCCGGCGTACCCGGTCCCCTTGATCACCCCGATCTCGTAGTCGAACCGCTCGCGTACGTCGGGCGGGAGAGGGTCTCCGTACCGCTCCTTGGCGCCCTCCAGCGCGAGGTGCTCCAGGAACGCGTTCTCGTCGGTGTGCTCCGCGGGGAGGGGGAATTCGGGGAGGTAGTACTTCTTCTCGAAGACGAGATCCACCTCGTCGGCGATCTTCAGCGTGTTCTCGAGGACGTCGGGCCGATCGGGGAACCGTTCCGCCATCTCGGCGGCGCTCTTGAAGTAGAGCCCCTCGTCGTACCGCATCCGCTTGTCGTCGTGGAACTCCTTTCCCAGCCCGATGCAGAGGAGGACGTCGTGGGCCTGGTGGTCGTCGTGCTGGAGGAAGTGGGCGTCGTTGGTGGCCACCACCGGGAGCCCGAGTTCGTCGCCCAGCCCGAAGATCCGCCGGTTGAGCTCGGCCTGCCCCTCCGAGTCGTGTCCCTGGACTTCCAGGTAGTAGCGGCCGTCGAAGGTGTTGGCGTACCACTCCGCCGCCTCGCGGGCCCCGTCCGGGTTGTCCGCCATGAGGTTGCGGGCCACTTCGCCGGCCAGGCACGCCGACGAGACGATGAGCCCTTCGGAATGCCTTGCCAGGACTTCGCGGTCCACCCGAGGTTTGTGGTAGAATCCCTCGGTGTAGCCGATGGAAGAGAGCTTCACCAGGTTCCGGTATCCCTGGAGATCCCGGGCGAGGAGCACGAGGTGATAGTAGGCGCGTTCCCCCTGACCGGATTTCGAGCGATCGCGGCGATCGCCGGGCGCGACGTACGCTTCCATCCCCAGGACCGGCCGGACGCCCTCCTTGGTGGCCGCCTTGTAGAACGACCAGGCGCCGAACATGCACCCGTGGTCCGTGAGGGCCAAACCCGGCATCTCGAATTCCTTCGCCTTGCGGACCAGATCCGACAGGCGGTTCGCTCCGTCGAGGAGCGAGTATTCCGAGTGCGTGTGGAGGTGGACGAAGCTCACGGTTTCCGTCTGTTTTCGTGGGCGGGATCGGGGGCGCACCGACGCGTCGGTGGAGGGATTCTATCTCGCCCGGCGAGGTCGTTCAATCGGATCCGGAAGAAAACGTGTAGTGGCGCGGCGAGGACCTCCGCGCCGTCGCCGGAAGGGCGGTGGGGCGTGCGACCCGATGACCCACCGGGGGCTCCTTGGCGGGGGTGGAGGAAGATCTGAAGATGCCGAGCGCCGGCGTATGTCTGGTGGTCGCGGCGGCCCTGTTCGCCCTCGCACCGGCTGGGGTGGCTCAGGAAGCGCCCCACCTCCTTGCCGTGCCCGTCCGTCTCGCCGACTACGGCATCTCGGGACTTTCCGACATCGTGCGGGGACGGATCGCGGTCTCCCATGGGTCCGCCGGGGATCGCCTGGCCGTCCACAACCTCCGCGACACGCCGCCGCCCGTGTTTCCCAGGACGGTGCGCTCGGCGGTCCCGGATCTGGACGGCGGGTGCTTCCGCCTGGAGGAATCGGCGTCTCCGCGTGGAAACGCCCTCGGGGGCCGTTTCAGTACCTTCCGGTTCGGAGGCTCCACCGCGTCCGTGGGGCTGGTCCGCGACGAGTCGGGTCGTCCGGCCCTCCGATCCGAGTGCGACGTCTCCGGGGGAGCCTGCGGGTTCTGGATGCATCTCTTCGACACGGAGGCGATGCTGGAGCGTGTCTACCTCGACGCCACCCCGGTATGGTCCGTGTCCATGTGGGTGCGGAGCGGGACGGGAGGCGAGGCCATCCTCCTCAAGGCGGCCGACGCCCGCTGGGAGAGGATCGGCGATGCGCTGCCGGTGGGGGACGTGTCGGTCTTCACCGCCGAGGGGCGTCTGACGGGCCGTTGGCAGCGGGCGGTGGTTCCTCTCGCTGCCTTTCCGCCGCGGGTCTCCCGCGACAGCCTGGCGTCGCTCGTCTTCCAACCCCTGGACGAAGGGCGGACCACCCTGGAGGTTACGGGGATCGAGTTCTGTCCGGCGGGGGGTGATCCCGGCCCGCTCCCGGAAGGCCGGCCCGCGGAGCCGGAGCCCGGGGAGGGTGAGCGCGCCCTCTGGGTGTGGAACACCGAGGAGCTCCTCTCCGACGCGGCGGCTCTGGACACCTTCGTGACGTTTCTCGAGGAGGAGCGATACACCCGCGCCTTCCTCCAGTTGGTGCCGGCGTCCGGCGCGCGGGCTTCGGCCGGCTTCGTCCCCTTCGACCAGGAAGGGATGGGTCGCCTCATCGCGCTCCTCGGGGCGGTGGGCGTGCGGGTGTACGCGCTGGACGGCGATCCGGCCTACGCGCTCCCGGTGAATCATCCCGGGGTGTTCGCCACCGTCCGGCGGGTGGTGGAGCACAACCGGACCCGTCCGGAGGCCCAGCGATTCCACGGCGTGCGGTACGACGTCGAGCCGTACCTCCTTCCCGGGTTCCCTGGGCCCCGGCGGGAGGAGATCCTCGGCGGTTGGCTCACCATGATGGCGGGGATCCGGGAACTCGCCCATGGAGGAGGGCTGCGCGTGGGAGTCGACGTGCCCTTCTGGCTGGACTCACCCGACGAGGAGTCCGGCCGTCCCATGGAGGTGACCCGGGACGGGAGCCGAAGCGGAATCCTCTCGCACATGCTCCGGCTGGTGGACGACGTCGGGATCATGGCGTACCGCACGTCCGCCCACGGCGCCGACGGGAGCGTGGTGCATTCATGGGGCGAGCTGGAGATGGCTCGGAAGGTCGGCACCGAGGTCTTCATCGGCATCGAGACGGAGGATCTCCCCGACGAGGATCTGTGGGATTTCGCGGGGGAGTCCACCCGGGGGCTCCCGCCGCGGAACGGAGGCCCGTGGGTCGTCGTCATCGCCGACGAGGGCGGCGTGGCGCTCCGGTTCGTTCCCACGGGCGGGGTCCCCACCCTGGAACGCGAAATCGGGCCGATCATCGAGGACGGGGCCCGGGTCGTGCACTGGGAGTTGTCGGGACCGGTCGGCGTGCCGGCGGACAAACTGTCGTTCAGGCGCCTGGGGGAAGCGAGGATGCGCGAAGAGGCGTCGGCGGTGATCCGGGCGGTGGGGAGCCACCCCGCCTTCGCGGGGCTGGCGTACCATCACTACGGAAGCCTGCGGGCCCTGCGGTCGGACGGCCGCGATGGGACGGGGCGGCCGTAGCGGACCGCCCCGTCACGGCTCAGCGATAGCAGCGGAAGGAGTCGAGAATCGTCTCGAGTTGGATCATGTATTCGTACTTCTCCTTCCCCGGGGCGTAGAGCCACGCATCCACCAGGTACATCCGGTCCTGTCCGGGGCACGTCACCACGCGGGTGATGAAGGGACCGGCGGCGGGCCAGGGGAGGTCGGGCGGATTCTTCCAGATTCCCTGGATCTGGTTGCTGGGCCGTTCCGTGTCACCACCGGCTTCCTCGAACAGCGCCGTGGTGTCCACCATCTGCCCCTGGTTGTAGTACCCGTTGGCCACCTGGTCCCGCCAGGCCAATACGTCCGTCCTGCTCATCCCCTCCGGGATGGGTGACCGCCACGTGACGGCGACCTGGCGAATGAGCTCCGCGGGGTCGGGATTGTCGTTGCGGAAGACGTACACCGAGTCCTGCGCCGACCACCGGTAGACATCCGGGACGAGGACGGAGAAGCGCGCCTGCATGGCCAGAGTGTCCACCAGGGCCGAGTCGATGCCGGACATGAACATCCGGTTGCGCGCGTACTCACGGAACTGCGAGTCCAACAGGTCGTTCACGGCGGGGAGGAAGGACCGGAGTTCCTCCGCGGCGGCCCCGTCGGAGAGGAGCACGATGGTGGCCTGCTGCCCCCGGGACCACACGTCGTAGGCCTGGGTGATGCCCGGCGCGGAGATCTCCTTCCGCGCGTACTCGAGCGCCTGGGCGATCCAGGGATCGTCCTCGGTGCCCACCAACAGGAGTTGACGGAAGCGCTGGAGCATCCCCCACTCCGGCGTCTCCGGGTCCTGGTAGGTCACGGTGAAGGTCTTCTCGTTCCTCACCGTCTGGATGGTGGGCTCGAGAGCGTCGTAGACCTCTTCCGAGAGTTGCTCCCAGAGGTCCGGATGCATCACGGCGATGATGCTGTTGGCGTCGCCGTACGCCGTCGGACGGGTCGAGCACGACGGAGCGCCGGCGGTGGCGAGCAGGGCGAGGGTCAACAGGATCTTTCGTGGCATGATCTCAGCCTTCGAGGCGAGGGACTCGTGAACACGGGTACGATAAGGTGCTACCGTCGCCGGCGCACCGATGTTTCCGGTCAGGGCACGTCGTCCAGCGTCCCCAGGTTGCGCGTCAACAGTGCCGTGGGATCGGGGTCGCGGGCCATGAATTCCCGGAAGAGGACCTCCGGGTCGTCCGAGTCCCCCCGTGAGAGGATGCTGTCCACGTAGGCCCGGCCCGTCTCCGGATTGAAGATCCCTTCGGCGGCGAAGCGCGTGAACACGTCGGCGTCGAGCACCTCCGACCAGAGGTAGCTATAGTAGCCCGCGGCGTATCCGCCCGAAAAGAGATGGGTGAAGGTGGCGATGTTGCTGCTCTCCAGGAACCGGATGGACGGCACGAAATCCGCGAAGCGGCGGGTCACGAAGTCGGACACCTCCCCTCCGGCTTTCCGGTCGGCCTCGTCTCCTCTCCCTACGCGGCCCGCCAGCCGGGGCGCCATCTCCGTGTGAAGGGCCAGGTCCACCGTCCCGAAGGAGAGTTGACGCATCTGCGCCCAGCCGCCCATGAACCTCCGGGCAGCGATCATTCTCGCGAACAACTCCTCGGGGAAGGGCTCGCCCGTTTCGTGGTGTCGGGCGAAAAGGTCCAGGGCTTCCCGTTCCCACGCCCAGTTCTCCATGAGCTGGCTGGGAAGCTCCACCCAGTCCCATGCCACGTTGATGCCGGCTCGGGACGGAATCGGTACCCGTGACGTGCAATGGTGGAGGAGGTGGCCGAATTCGTGGAACGTGGTTTCCACCTCTCGGTGCGTGAGAAGGGCGGGTCCCTCCCCGTCCGGCGGCGTGAAGTTTCCGCAGATCACGCCCAGGTGGGGGTCGAATCCTTCCGCGGTGGGGCCTCCCGTGATGAAGTTGTTCATCCACGCGCCCTGACGTTTCTCCTTGCGTGGGAACCAGTCCGTGTAGAACGCGCCCACGCGGGTTCCTTCCTCGTCGAAGATCTCGTAGTACCCGACGTCGGGATGCCACACCTCCCCGATGTCCCGCTCCTCGACGCGGAACCCGAAGGTCTTCCGGACGATCTCGAAGAGTCCCGCGAGAACCTGGTCGAGGGGGAAGTAGGGACGCATGGCCTCGTCGTCGATGTCGTAGCGGGTCTTGCGGAGCTTCTCCATGAGAAACGCCACGTCCCAGGGCGCGAGCTCATCGAGTTCCAGGGAGTGTGCGAACCCCTTCAGCTCGGCCACGTCCCTGGCCCAGTAGGGTCGGGTGCGGGCCACCATGTCGCTTTCGAAGGAGATGGCCTTCTCGCCGGACTTCGCCATCCGGTCCTCGAGCTGGTAGTCCGGAAAGGAGTCGTATCCGAGAAGCGTGGCGAGCTCGTGCCGGAGCGCGAGGATGCGGGCGACGAGGCCCGTGTTGTCGAACTCGCCCGAAGTGCACCGGGTGGTGTAGGCGCGATGGATCTCCTCCCGCAGCGCCCGATCCTCACAATACTTGAGGATGGGCTCGACGGACGGGTAGTCCAGCGTGAGGAGCCAGCCCTCCTTGCCCCGCTCTTCCGCCTTCGACCGGTAGCGACGGAGGGGGGCGCCGGGCACGCCGGTGAGGCGCTCCTCCTCGGTCACGAGCAGCTCGTATTCGGCCGTGGCGTCCAGGACGTGTTCGCTGAACTGCTGTTGTAGCTGGGCGAGTTCCACCCGGAGGGCCTCGAGTCTCTTCTTCTCCTCGTCCGGGAGGTCCGCGCCCGCACGGCGGAATTCCCGGAGCGTGGTGTCGAGGTGCCGGGCCTCGATCCCCTGGAGAGACATCCCCTCCTCCGAGGCGGCGTACGACTTCACCCTCTCCCAGAGTGCCGCGTGGAGGGGGAGGCGGGACCAGAAGGCGGTGATGTCGGCGAGGACCGAGTTGTACGCCTCCCGGAGCTCGGGAGTCTCCGCCACCGCCACCAGGTGCCCGGCGGGAGCGAGCACACGTCCCAGCTCCTCCGTGATCTCCTCGAGGCGAGCCAGCGTGTTGTCCCAGGTGGGGGGAGCCGGCGCGGAGGCGAGTGCGTCGATGGCGGCCTGGGCCCCGTCGAGTGCCTCCCGGATCCCCGGTTCCACGTGCTCCGCCCCGATGGCATGGAAGGGGATGCGGAAGTCGCCGGAGAGGAGAGGGTTCTGGTGCGGGCTCATTTGGATACGATGGAATCGGGAACGGGTGACCATGCATAACCTATGCTCCCATGCGCCATGAGGTAGGGTTTTCGTGTGTCGGGCCCGTCACCCGCGTTGAGTTGAGGGGGACATGTCCCGTATGTTTCCACGAACCCCTCGCCGCCCATCTCACCTTCCCGCGAATTCCATGAACTCCTCGTCCAACGTCTCCGGGAGAAGTGTCGGCCCCAACGAGGCCGTGCGGGCCGCGGTGATGTTGGTCCTTCTCTTCGGGCTGACGCACCTCACTTCGGGCGTCGCGGCCTCGGTGCTGAGCGACGGACGTCTCGCCGTGTTGGTGGGGTTCCTCCTCCTCACCGCTTCGCTGGCCGGGACCATCGCCGCGGCCATGGGTCTCCCGCGGCTCACCGGATTCATCCTGGTGGGGATCGCGGCCGGCCCGTCCGTGTCGGGGCTCCTCCCGTCCGCGGCGGTGGGAGACCTGAAGCTCATCGACGACTTCGCTCTCGCCCTCATCGCCATGCTCGCCGGCGGTGAGTTGCAGACCCAGCAACTGCGTCCCCACGCGCGGACCATCCTCTGGACGACGTTCGGCGTCACGGGAATCGTCTGGGTCGGGATGGTGCTCGCCGTCTTCGCGGTCCGCCCCGTGGTTCCGTTCCTCGCGGATCTTCCGTGGACCGGTGCCCTGGGCGTGGCGCTCCTCCTGGGGGTGTGGTCGGCGAACTCGTCACCCGACCTCACGGTGGCCGTCATCGAAGAGAGGCACGCCAAGGGCACCCTGGTGGAGATCCTCCTCGGTGTCACCATCGTGAAGGACGTGGTGGTGATCCTCCTTTTCACGCTGACCCTCGTGCTGGCGGCCCCGCTCCTGCGGCCGGGTGAGGGGCTGTCGCTGGACTCCTTCGTGCTCCTGGCACGGGAGGTCGGCGGCGCCCTGGTCGTGGGGAGCGCGCTGGGGTGGGTGTTCTCCCAGTACCTCGGGGGAGCGTCCACACGACCGCGGTCTCCCATGGCCACCTTCCTCTTCGCCTACGTCCTGGTGGTGGTGGCGGCCGGGCTCCATATCGAGCTTCTCCTCACCGGTGTCGCCGCGGGCTTCGTGATCGAGAACCTGTCGCCGGCGGGGGACCGGATGATCCAGGGGATCCGGGCCGTCGCGGTGGTGATCTTCGCCTTCTTCTTCGCGGTGGCGGGTGCGAGCCTGGATCTCGGCGCGGTGGGCAGGTACGGGTTCGCCGCGCTGGTTCTCTTTTCCGCGCGCGTGGCTCTCACGCGGTATTCGGCGCGACTGGCCATGCGCAGGGCCGGGACCGAGGCGAGTATCGTGCGACTGGGATGGCAGGGTCTCATCTCACAGGGAGGGGTCTCGCTGGGGTTGATCCTGGTGGCGGATCAGAGGTTTCCGGAGATCGGACCGGAGTTGGTCGCCCTGGCCATGTCCATCATCATCGGGAATATCCTGGGTGGGCCGATACTCCTGGGAAGAGCCCTGGCGGCGGGTGAGCGAGGAGAGGGTTGAGCAGGATTTCCATTGACACCCCCCGGGGTAGGATTATTTTCGCGCCAGGTACCCGGACGATCCCGAACTGGGTCGGGTGGGCCGGGGCCAGCATCCAGGAGGAGAAAGTAAGATGAGTCGGTCGGGTTGGTTGGACGACGAGTCGGCGGTCACCCAGGTGCTCGCACGCGACGACGATGACGAGTGGGATGATGATGACGACTGGGATGACGACGACGATTGGGACGACGACGACGACGACGAGGAAGACATCGACGACCTCGAGGATGAAGAATGGGACGAGGAGGAAGACTGGGACGAGGACGACGATGACATGATGGGTCGCCGGCGTCCCCGGCAGTCCGACTGGAACTGAATCCGGTTCGTTCCGACCGCCTCACCCCGCGTGCGGGGTGAGGCGGTTTTTTCATGGGCTTCCGGCCCAGGCCGTGCCCGCGCCCGCGCCCGCCCTTCTCCCCGTGGCCCAGGCCCACAGGAAGTTGAACCCGCCGATGGGTCCGAACGCGTCCAGCACCTCGCCGCACAGGAAGAGTCCCGGCGCCACCCTGCTCTGCATGGTGGCGGGGTGGATCTCGGAGAGGGGGATCCCACCGCCCGTGACCTCGGCCTTCCGGTACCCCTCGGTATCGGTCCAGGGAAGCACGTACTCGGTCAGGCTGCGGAGAAGGCTCTTCCGGTCTTCCCGGCGCAGGTTCGCCAGAGGGACGTCTCCCTGGATCCCGGCTTCATCGAGCAGGTGGTCCGCCAGCCTCCTGGGGAGGTGCTGTGACAGGAGGGGGCGGAGGGCGCCCGTCCGGGCCAGGAGCTTCTCCTCCCATGCGGCCCGGTCGAGTGGGCACCACTGCACCGTCAACTCCTGGGGATGCCCCGTGGCCAGGGAGCGGGAAGCCAGGTGGGAGATGTCCAGTACGGCGGGGCCGCTCCACCCGTGATGGGTGAAGAGGAATCCTCCCGACGACTCGAACCGAGGACGGGCTCCGGGCGCGCGAATGGTGACGTCCAACGATACGCCGGCCAGGTGCGCGTGGGGGTGAGGCTCGGCGCGGAGCGGAGTCAGCGCGGGGTAGGTGGGGTGAAGGGTATGGCCCAATCTTCGCGCCATGGAGAATCCTGCCCCGTCGCTCCCCGTCGCGGGGACGGACAGGCCCCCGGTGGCCAGCACCACGGCGCCGGCGGTGAGGGGCGGAGCACCGTGGATGTCGATGCGCCACGAGCCGTCTTCGCTTCCGGACAGCCCCACCACCCGGGCCTCGAACCAGATCTGCACTCCGGCCTCCCGGGCGGCGGCCACCAGGGCGTCTCTCACCTCCCGGGCCTTCTGGCCGGCCGGAAAGAGCTTTCCCGACTCCTCCTCCAGCACCAGGGGAATTCCCAGGTCGTCCTCGAAGAAGGCGCGCTGCTCTTCCAGCGGCCAGGAGAGGAGGATCTTTCGCAGCGTGTTGGGTGAGGAGTCGGTGACGTACCGTTCGGAGCGAACCACCGACGGGAGGACGTTGCAGCGGCCTCCTCCGCTGATGAGGATCTTCCTTCCCCCGTCGCGGGTGGACTCCAGAAGCACCACCGGAGCGCCCGAGCGGGCCGCGGTGAGGGCCGCCATGAGCCCCGCCGCGCCCGCGCCGATCACCGCCACCGGGGGTGGGCTCACGCCGGCTCCGTTATTCGAGATAGGTGTACCCGTCGATTCCCTGGTCCAGGAAGCGGCGCATGCTCACGGCCTCCTGGAGTGTGAGGCGCTTCGAGGCCAGGGCGGCCTCGATCTCCCTTCTCAGGGTCCGACGCATCCCGTCCGGATCGAACTGCACGTACTGGAGCACTTCGCGGACCGTGTCGCCCTCCACCACTTCGTCGAGGTACCAGTGGCCGTCCTCACCCAGCGCCACGTGCACGGCGTGGGTGTCTCCGAACAGATTGTGGAGGTCTCCCAGCGTCTCCTGGTACGCACCGGTGAGGAACACGGCCAGGTAGTACGGCTCCATCTCTCCCGCGGGACCGCCGTTGGACTCCCCGCGGCGCAACTCGTGAAGCGCCAGGGTGCGCTCGGGCTCGCCGTCTCCGGGAAAGCGATCGACGCGTCCGTCCGAGTCGCAGGTGATGTCGGCCAGCGTTCCGCGGCGCGTGGGCTCCTCGTCGAGGCGGTGGATGGGAAGGATGGGGAAGATCTGGTCGATCCCCCATGAATCGATGAGGGACTGGAAGAGACTGAAGTTCGAGAAGTAGATGTCGCCCATCCGGTCGGGAAGGTCGGCGAGCTCGTCGGGGAGCTCGCCCCCCATCTTCTGAACGACCCGGGCTCCGATGGCCCAATACAACTCCTCCGCGGCCGCCCGGGGGGTGATGCTCATGTATCCCAGATTGAACAGGCTGACGGCTTCTGTGAGGGCGTGCTCGGCGTCGTGGTAGATCTCCACCGGATCGGCGTCCTCATCGAGGCGTTGGTACGCGTCCACGAGATCGAGGAGAGGCTGCGGCGTCTCGTCTTCGGGTCCCTCGGTGATGGCGCGTTCCACGAGGGCCTGATCGGGCTTCTCGGGGAAGACACGGCTCCCCAGAACCTGGAAGATCAACGCGCCCGAGTGCGCCACCAGCGCCCTCCCCGACTCGGTCACCAGGTCGGGGTGGGGCACGCCCGCGTCGTCGCAGACCGACTTGACGCGGTATACGATGTCGGTTGCGTACTGCTCCGGCGTGTAGTTGACCGAGGAGTCCGTGGCCGACTTGGAGCCGTCGTAGTCCACTCCGAGGCCCCCGCCGAGGTCCAGCATCCCCATGGGCGCGCCGAGCTTGACCAACTCCACGTAGATGTGGGCCAGCTCGCTCACGGCGAACTTCACGGTACGGATGTCGAAGATCTGCGACCCGATGTGGCAGTGGAGCATCTGGAGGCCGTCCAGGAGCCCTTCGCCCTTCAGGTACTCGACGCTGGCCAGGATCTGGCTGACCGAGAGGCCGAACTTTCCCCGGAACCCACCCGAGTCCGCCCAGCGCCCGACTCCTCCGGACGCGAGCTTGGCCCGGATCCCGAAGCGGGGAGTCACCTTGTGGGTGCGGGCCGACCGGGCGATCAACTCGAGCTCGTGCGGCTGCTCGGCCACGGGGATGATGTTCCTCCCCATCTTGGCGGCCAGGATGACCGTCTCGATGAACTCCTCGTCCTTGAACCCGTTGCAGATCAGGGGCATGGAGTTGCGGCCCTCGGTGAGCGCGAGCCCCGCGAGGAGTTCGGGTTTGGAGCCCACTTCGAGTCCGAACCCGAGCTTCTGACCGAAGTCCCGGATCTCCTCACAGATGTGTCGCTGCTGGTTCACCTTGATGGGATACACGCACGAATACCCGCCGCGGTACTCCCCTTCGGCGATGGCCGCGTCGAACGCCCTGCGGAGCTCGGTCATGCGGTCCTCGAGGATCCCCGAAAAGCGCACGACCACGGGAGGGTAGATGTCCCTCGCCTCCAGCCCCTGGACCAGCTCGAGCAGGTCGATCTTCTGGTCCGGGTTCTTTCCCGGGTAGACTTCGACGGTGCCCTGGTCCGACACGCCGAAATACCCGGAACCCCAGTAGGGGAGCCCGTACAGCTCGGCCGCGTGCAACGGCGTCCAGGTCGCGTCCCGCGGTGCCTGGGGATCGGCGTTTTCCATTTCGTGTGACCGCTATCCGGCAAAGGGTGTCAAAGAGGGAAGAACGTTCTCGAACTTCGGGGTGGTTCACAAGACCGTCGGGGGTGTTCACGGCGTGTCGCGTATCGGACGAAGTGTCCGGGCGTGGGGAAATATGTGATTGCCTCCCGGCGCTGTCTTGGATAGACTTTCCGGAATTCCTTCATTCCGAGGGGATTCCCTTGCTGCCGGTCCCCCGCGCCATGCCCACCACCGGAGGGCCCACCATGCAACGCTTCCTGTACCGACCGGCGGAAAGTTGGGCGGAACTGGGGAGTGAAGTGCGAGGGTGGAAGGCCGAGCATCCCGGACTCAGCGTGATCGCGTTCGTCGCCGAAGCCGATGCGGGGAAGGTGGGCGTGCTCCAGGAAGTCTTCCGCGACACGGGGGTTCCTCTGCATGGGGCCATCTTTCCCGAGGTGATCTTCCGGGGGGTCTTCAAACCCCTCGGCGCCGTTCTCCTCCTGATGCCTCACGGACCGCCGGCCCGGTTGCTCGCACTCTCCGGCGGGGCCGGGGGACGGGCGGACGGCGCGGAGGCCTCCGCGGCCGCCATCCGGGACTGGGTGGAAGGCTCTGTGCGAGACGACGGAGAGCCCACGCTCTTCCTGGTGTTCGACGCGCTGGTGCCGGACATCGAAACGGTGCTGGGCCACCTGTACGAGCGCCTGGGCCGGCGTGTCCACTACATGGGCGTGAACGCCGGGAGCGAGACGTTCCAGCCCATTCCGTGTCTGTTCGATCCGGAGCGCCTCACGGACCGGGCCGTGCTCGCCATCCTCCTGCCACCGTCGGCTCACGCCGTGCTGGAACACTGCTACGCGTCCAGGGGCCGGTCCATCCTGGCCACGTCCACGGAGGGGAATCAGATCCATTCCATAGACGGCCGGCCGGCCTTCCAGGTATACCAGGAGATGGTCGCCCAGGAGTACGGCGCCCAGATCGACGAAGGGAATTTCTACCAGTACGCCATCCACTACCCGTTCGGGATCACCCTCGCCACCGGCGAGGTTCTGGTCCGCATCCCGGTGGCTCTGGGCGAGAACGGCGCGGTCATCTGCGTGGGCGAAGTGCCCGCCAACAGCGTGCTGACCCTCCTGGACCAGCCCGTGGTGGACTCCCGGGAAACCGTGAGGTCTCTGGTGACCCGCATGGACACGCCCACGGAAGAGGCGGAGGTACTCCACTTCTACTGCGCCGGGCGGCGACTGCATCTCGCCGAGGAGGCGGCCACGGAGCTTTCCATGCTCGGTGAGCAGTTGGGTGGGAGCGGCCCCAGCGGCGCGGTATCGTTGGGAGAGATCGGGCCCTCTTCCCGAAGTCGCCTGCCGCGGTTCCACAACGCCACGCTCATCGTGTCCTACGTCTGATCCATGTCGGAACAGTCCCATCTGACAACCCTGTACGACCTCGTGCTCGCCATGGGGAGCGAGGTGTCTCTCCCGCCTCTGTTGCGCTCCGTGCTGGGCCGATTCCTGTACCAGACGGGATTCCCCGCGGGAATCATATGTCTCGACGATTCCATGGACCCCGACGACTTCCGGGTTCCGGGCTCCGCGGAGGAGATCGAGCTGGCCGTCCACGCCACCCTGGGGGACCCCGCCCTGGAAGAGCTTCGCGGCAGATCGTTCCGCGTGCGGTCGTCGTGGGTCGCCGATCCGTCCGCCTATCTGTCGGAGTCGGACGGATCCGCCGAGCTCGGGGTTCCCGGCGCCGCGTATCCCGTCGTCCTCAGGTTGCGCATCCCGCGCATGGGCGTGCTCCTTCTCCTGGGTGAGGAGGGGATGGCGCAGGACCCGGTGCTGACCCGGGTCTTCGAGCCCGTCATGGGGAACCTGGCCAGACAGGCGTATCTGGCGTACAGACACGACGAGCACACCCGCTTTCTCCAACGCGATCTGAACAGGGCGGTGAGCGGACTGGTCCGCTTCAAGGCGGCCTTGGATGCGTCGGAGGAGTGCGTGGTCCTGGTGGATGGAAGAGGGGATCGCGTCGTCGACGTGAACCTCGGCGCCGTCAGGCTCACGGGATTCGGGCGTGAGGCGTTGGAGGGTGACCGTGTGTCGCGGATCGTGCCGGACGGTGTCATGGAGCGCATCCGGGCGGCACAGTCCGTGGCCAGGGAGGAGACCTCCGGGCCGTCGGACCTGAACGATCGCTTCACCACGGAGATCACCCGCCACGACGGCACGCGCGTCCCGGTGGAGATGTCCATCAGTCCGGTATGCGATCACGAAGGAGGACCCGGGACTGTGATCCTGGTGGCCCGGGACGTGACGGAGCGCTTGAGCCACGAGTTGGAGATGGAGGCGCACCGGCATCACCTGGAGGAGCAGGTGGCGCAGCGTACCGCGGAGCTGGCGGAGAAGATGGTGGAGTTGAGGCGGTCCAACGAGGAGTTGGAGCAGTTCGCGTACGTGGCCTCCCACGACCTCCAGGAGCCGCTCCGCATGGTGTCGAGCTTCACGCAACTCCTGGCCAAGCGGTACGGAGACAAGCTGGACGATGACGGGATGGAGTTCATCCGGTTCGCGGTGGACGGAGCGAACCGGATGCAGGCGCTCATCAAGGCACTTCTCCGCTACTCGCGGGTCGGGACGCGTGGTGGTGACTTCGTAGACGTGGACATGAACGAGGTGGCGGACCGTGTGGTCCGCGATCTCTCTCTCGCGGCGGCGGAGGCCGGGGCCGAGTTCGAAGTCGGTTCGCTTCCCGTGGTCCGGGCGGACCCGAGTCAGATGGGCCAACTCCTGCAGAACCTGCTGGGCAACGCCATCCGCCACCGCGGCGAAGCACCACCGCGTGTCAGGGTCTGGGCCGAGCGTCTGGATGATTCCTGGAGGATCTCGGTGGGGGACAACGGAGTGGGAATCGACGAGAAGTATCATGATCGGGCCTTCGTGATCTACGAGCGCCTCCATTCCGACGCCAGCCGGGGGGGGACGGGCATCGGATTGGCCATTGCCAAGAAGATCCTCGATCGGCACGATGGTCGGATCTGGTTCGAGTCCGAGTTGGGGAAGGGTACGACGTTCAATTTTACGATTCCGGCCCACGACGACGGGCAGGGGGCTCACGATGATGGATGACGAACTTGTTGTGCGGGCGGTGGATGTGCTCCTCGTCGAGGACAACCCCGGAGACGCCCGGCTCGCCCGGGAGGCGTTGAAGGACGCCAAGGTGAAGAACCGCATCTTCCACGTCGAGGATGGGGAGAAGGCGATGGCCTTCCTGCGCCGGACGGGAGAGTACGCCGAGGCTCCCCGCCCCGATCTGATCATCCTGGACCTGAACCTTCCGTTGAAGGATGGCCGGGAGGTCCTGGCCGAGATCAAGGAAGATCCATCCTTGAAGACCATTCCTGTGGTCATCCTCACCGTGTCCGACGCCGAGGAGGACATCCTCCGCACCTACGAGTTGCACGCGAACTGCTACATCACGAAGCCCATCGACCTCTCCCAGTTCATCAAGGTCGTGAACTCCATCGACGACTTCTGGCTGTCCATCGTGCAACTGCCCAGGAGCAGGAGCAGCTGAGGCCCGTGATCCCCTCCTATCGTGTGCTGGGTGTGGAGGACAATCCGGGGGACGCGCGCCTCATCCAGGTCATCCTGGCGGAGGACGAGACCATCTCCTGGCGGCTCGAGGTAGTGGGTTCGCTCGCGGCCGCGGAGGTGCGTCTCCAGGACTCGGAGTGGGATCTGGTGCTTCTGGATCTCTCGCTCCCCGACAGCATGGGGCTTCCAACCCTGGAGAGGGTCCGTGAGCTCCGTCCGGAACTTCCGGTGCTCGTCGTGACGGGGCAGGACTCGGTGGAACTCGGCTCGCAGATCACCAAGGCGGGCGCGGCCGACTACATCCCCAAGTCCCTCCTGGAAACGGCGTACATCTCCCGTGCCATGCACAACGCCATCGAGCGCACCCGGATGATCGGTCAGCTCCGGCGGGAGGAAGCGAGATCCGCGGCGATCCTGGGAGTCGCGCCCAGCGCCATCATCTCCGTGGACGCCAACCACCGGATCGCGGTGTTCAACCAGGGGGCCGAGCGGACCTTCGGGTACAAGGCCTCGGAGGTGGTGGGGGAGGGTCTGGAGTGCCTCCTTCCCGAAGGCGTGCGCGCGTCCCACCATCGCATGGCGGACGCCTTCATGAAGGCGTCGGGTGAGAAGGGACAGGTCATGGGCGTTCCGGGCGAGATCGCGGGACGGCGCAAGGACGGCACGGTGTTCCCCGCGCATGCCGTGCTGCGCCGGGTCGTCATCGACGGCGAGGTTCTGGTCACGGTGGGCATCCTCGACCTCACCGAGCTCAAGCGGGCGGAGAGGGAGCTTCGCGAGCGGGAGGGCGAACTCCGTCAGGCCCAGAAGATGGAGGCGGTGGGTCAGCTCGCCTCCGGGATCGCGCACGACTTCAACAACGTCCTGGCCATCATCACCAGCGGCGCGGAGATCATCCGCCGGCGGACCCGGGAACGCGAAGATCTCCACGGCGCGCTCCAGACGATCGTGCGCGCGGTGGACCGCGGTCGTTCCATCACCGGGCGCATGCTCGAGTTCACACGGAAGGGCGAGGTGGATTTCCGGGTGTTGCCCGCCGTGGAGGTGCTTCGCGACGTGGTGGAGATCGGGGCGCACGCGCTCCCGAAGCGGATTTCGGTATCCATGGCCGCGCCCACCACCGAGGGGTTCGTGCGCGGCAACAAGGAGCAGTTGACCCAGGTCTTGCTGAATCTCTGCATCAACGCCGCCGACGCCATCGAAGGGGAGGGGTGCATCACCCTCACGGCCAGGGAGCCCAGCGCTGAGGAGCGGGAGCGCCATCCGCTCCCCCCGGACGGGGAGGGTGAGGGCCATCTGGTGATCTCGGTGTCCGATACCGGTGTGGGGATGGACGACGCGATCCGGGCGCGGATCTTCGATCCGTTCTTCACGACGAAGGAGCAGGGGAAGGGCACGGGACTGGGCCTGTCCATCGTCTACAGCATCGTGGACCAGCACGGCGGGTGGATCGACGTGGAGAGCGAGGTGGGGGTGGGGACCACCTTCAAGATCGGTCTCCGCCGAGCCGCCGGCCCGGCCGCAGGGGACATCATCGAGTCCACCTGGTCGGATGAGCGCTCCCTGGCCATTGAGGGCGATGGCGGGCCGTCCATCCACGTCCTGTTCGTCGACGACGAGGAGATGTTACGGGAGTTGGCGGACGAAGCGCTGGGAGACCTCGGGTTCAGGGTGACCCTGGCGGCGGCGCCGGAGTTCGCACTGGAGCTCCTCAGAGCGTCGCCCCGAGCCTTCGACGTGCTCGTCACCGATCTCGAGATGGCTGGGGAGGGAGGCATCGGTCTCGTGTCCGCCGTGCGGGAGAAGGCCTACGATCTGCCCATCATCGTCTCGAGTGGATATGTCTCCGAAGACGTGCAGGACAGGTTGGTGTCGTTGGGCGTCAACGCGATCCTGCGGAAGCCCTTTTCGTTTCCCGAGCTCGTCACGCAGATCCGGGCGCAGGTCCGGTCGTGGCCCGGTTCGGGAGCCGCTCCCGATCCGCACTAGGGTCATCCCTTCGCGGCGCGTCTCAGGGGAGGGGAGAAGCCGGCCTGCTTCGGCCACCTTCCCGCTTCTTCGCGAAACATTGCTCCGTCCCGATGGTACGGGATCACCATGATCGCTCTCACTCCCTGGGTCATCCGCCTCATCGTCGCGAACCTCATCGTCTTCGTGCTGACGGGGGGGAGTCCGTCCCTGCACCTGAAGTTGGCGCTCTGGCCCCCCGGGGTGCTCCAACACCCCTGGACCCCCATCACGTACATGTTCGTGCACGCGGGGTTCTCGCACATCTTCCTGAACATGCTCATGCTGTTCATGTTCGGCCCCCGGTTGGAAGAGCGGCTCGGCGGACGGGACTTCATCCGCCTCTACCTCCTGGCGGGGCTGGGCGGCGCGCTCCTGACCTTCGTGTTCCAGCCCGCGTATCCGGTGGTGGGCGCGTCGGGGGCGGTGTACGGCGTCACCGCCGGCTTCGCCATGCTCTGGCCGCGGGAGCGGGTGTACATCTGGGGGGTGCTCCCGGTGGAGATCTGGCTGCTCACCACCGTGATGGTCTTCCTGAGCCTCTACTTCGGGATGTCGGGTGGGCAGCCGGGGATCGCCCACTTCGCCCACCTGGGTGGGCTCGTCACCGGGATCGGATACCTGAAGGGGCGCGACTGGTGGCGGGGAGCGGCTCGCAGGGAGTTCCGCCGGGCCGCGACGGGACACGTGGACACGAGGTCGCCGGACGACACCACGCTGCAGCGGTGGAGGGCGATTCCACTCGCCCGGCTCCACGAGCTGAACCGCGAGGAGGCGGAGCGCCTCCTCCTCAAGGCGGAGCGTCAGGGTGTGCGGAGCCTCACGCTCGCGGAGAGGGCGTTCATGGATCGCCTGTCCAGCAATCACTGACGATCGCAGTGGGTTCGGGGAGCGAGGCGTGGTATCGGATTCCCGTGGGGCGGCACCGGGTGGAAGAGGCCATCCAGCGTAGCCGTTTCGTCACCACCGTGGCCCACGCCCCCTCCGTCGACGCCGCCCAGGAGTTCATCGCGGAGATGCGCGAGGAGTTTCCCGACGCCACCCACAACTGCTGGGCCTTCGTGGCCGGCCCCCCCGGGGATTCGGCCCGGATCGGGATGAGCGACGACGGTGAGCCCCACGGCACGGCCGGGATGCCCATGCTCACCACCCTCCTGCACGGCGGGGTGGGCGAGATCGTGGCCGTGGTCACCCGCTACTACGGAGGCGTGAAGCTCGGGACGGGTGGACTGACGCGCGCGTATTCGTCCGGGGTCAAGCTCGCCCTGGCCAACCTCCCCACCGTGGAGCGGGTGGAGCGCGCCGAGTTGGCGGTGACCTTCGGGTACGCCGACGTGGACGGGTTCCGCCGCATCGTGGACGAATTCCGGGTGCTGGTCCGCGACGAGCGGTACGACAGCGCCGTGACCTACCTCTGCGGCGTGCCGGTCCCCTGCCTGGAACGCTTCCGGGAGGCCGTCACCAATCTGACCCGGGGCTCCGCTCTGTTCAATGCGGCCAGTTCGAGAACGGATCTTCCAGCGACGGACTCTGGGGCGTGAAGAGCTCGGCTCCGTCTTCGGTGATGACCATGTCGTCCTCGAGCCGGACGCCGAACTCGCCGGGAATGTAGATCCCGGGCTCGTCGCTGAACGTGTTCCCCACCACCAGCGGTGCCCGGTTCCCCTTCACCAGATAGGGCCATTCGTGCCCGTCCATCCCGATCCCGTGTCCGACCCGGTGCGTGAAGTACGTGTACCCCGGGCCGAACCCGGCGTCTTCGATGATCTTCCTCGCGGCCCCGTCCACGTCCTCCGCCGCCACACCCGGCGCGGCGGCCTGCAGGGCGGCCGTCTGGGCCCGGTATTCGATCTCGAACACCTCCTTCATCCGGTCCGTGGCGGCACCCAGCACGAAGGTCCGGCTGATGTCCGAACGATACCCCTCCACGCTGCATCCACCGTCGATGAGGAGGATGGTGCCCTCCCGGATCACCTGCGGAGTGATGGATCCGTGAGGGAGTGCGGCGTACTCCCCGGTCTGGACGCTGGCGCCTCCCGAGAATCCGAGGCGGGTGTGGGCCATGCTGACCAGCCCACCGAAGTCGCGCTGGGTCATCCCCTCGTCCATGGCTTCGTACGCCGCCTTGTAGGCGGTGAGTGTCACCTCGTTTGCGAGCTTCATCAACTCCAACTCGTGGGCGTCCTTCACTCCCCGGCACCCGGCGGTGACCGGCGTTCCGCTCACCACCTCCAGCGCGGGGGCCGCCAGCGCCACTCCGTTGCTGAACCGGAACTCCACCGTCTCTTCGATCCCGACGCGCCCGGCGGCGATCCCCCGGCCGCGGAGTCCCTGGGCCACCTTCTCGTACGGGCTCTCGTGCTCTTCCCAGGTGAACACGTCGGCGTCGGCGAGGGGGCCGAGGGCGAGCTGTTCACGGGCCCGGTCCTCCTCGAAGGCGGGACACACCACGAAGGCCGCTCCCCGCACGGGAATCACCACGGAGAAGAGGCGTTCGCCCCCACCCCACCGGATGTTGGTGAAGTAGACCATGGAGGTGCCGCCGCAGAGCATGACCGCGTCCAGCCCCTGAGCCGCCATGACGGTGCGCGCGCGCTCCACCCGAAGTTCGCGCTCGGCGGTGGTGATGGGCCGCGCCCGATCCGCCCACGACGTGAGGCGGGCGATGGAGGGCGGAAGATCCTGTTCCCTGAGGAAGCCGTCGGACCACGGGGATGCCGTCTCCGAGGAGGGGGGCACCGGCGCGCCGAAGAGGTCCGGACCCGCCACCACGGCGCCCGCGGAGGCGAGCGCGGAGGAACCAAGGAAACGACGTCGCGAAATCATGGTGATCCAACTCCGGAGTGTGGGGACGGCACGGGGAAGGGATGCGAACGATCATAGGATGATCCCCGCCGGGCCACCAGCCGTCCGGGGCATCTTGTGGAACCTCCCCCCGTTCCCCACGTTGCCGACCCATCATCCCCAACAGACGGAGTGGAGCGACATGGGTCGGACGAAAGTCGGACGGGTCGGGATGCGCATCCCCGCGATCTTCGGGATCGCATCGGCCGCCATCCTGGCGGGAGCGTGCGCGGACGGCGGCGAGGGCGCGAGCGAAGCGGAGGAAGTGTCCTTCCTCCAGGCCCGGGCCGACTCCCTGGAGCTACCCACCGAGTGGGTGGCGCCGCCGGGGAACGCCATCGACCATCACACCTCGGGCTTCGCCAAGATCCTCTGTTCCGCCGTGTTCATCACCGGGCTCGATCCCGCGGACGGGGCCGAGAACGTGGGGTACTTCACGAGTCCGTACGAAGAGCGTGCCCAGGTGGTGGACACCGTCGTGGACTACGAGAATCAGTCGGTGAGCCTGACGCTTCCCTCGGGGGTGACGCGCACGGCGAAGAAGTACGCGAGCCAGGGGTGCGTGACCCTTCCCATCGGCGAGGACTCGGTGTACTTCACACCCAGCGTGGTCACCGTGGACCTCCCCCCGGCGGAGACCACCCCGTGGCCCATGGGAGACGTCCTTTCCGACGAGCCCATGCCCGCCGACGTGGACATGGCGAAGGTGGCGGAGGCCGTACGGGTGGCCCTCGACCCCGAAGGGATGACCGAGGCCTTCGTGGTGGTCCATCGGGGCCGCATCATCGGGGAGGGGTACGGAGAGGGGATCGACCTGCACACACCCCTGGAGAGCTGGTCCATGGGGAAGAGCCTCACCGGATCGCTCATGGGTGTCCTGGTGCAGCAGGGCGTGTACGAGCTCTGGCAGCCGGCGCCCGTGCCCGAGTGGCAAACCGACGGGGATCCCCGGCAGGAGATCCGTATCGGAGACATCATGCGCATGTCCAGCGGGATCCGCATCCGGGCACCCCAGGATCCGGACTACGATCCCTCCCTGGGATACCCGGACCATCTCTATCTGTATACGGGATCCGTGGATTCGTACGAGTGGGCGGCGACCCGCCCGCAGGAGTGGCCGCCGAACACGGTGGGGCGGTACCGGAACTCCGATCCGGTGCTCACCAACTACCTGATCCGCCTCGGCGTCGAGGGACGGGGTGAGGACTACCACGCCTTCCCGCGACGGAACCTCTTCGACAAGATCGGGATCCGCGACGCCGTGATGGAGACGGACCCGTACGGGAACTTCCTGACCCAGGGGTACGAATTCCTGGCCGCCCGCGACTGGGCCCGCCTGGGGATGCTCTACCTGCAGGACGGCGTCTGGAACGGCGAGCGGATCCTCCCGGAGGGGTGGGTGCAGTACGCGGGAACGTTGGCTCCGGCCTGGGTGGCGGACGGGCGGAACGTCTACGGGGGGTCCTTCTTCTGGGTGAACGGCGAGGGCTCCTTCCCCATCCCCGAGAGCGCCTTCTACATGGCGGGCGCCGGTGGCCAGAACACCATCGTCATCCCCACCCATGGCATGGTCGTGGTCCGGCTCGGGAAGTACAAAGGCGCGCGCGCCGGTGGGCGCAGCCTGGACCGGGCGCTGGAGTTGCTCATGGAAGCGGTGCCGCCCGTGGAGTAGCGACGGCCTCGGCCGTGTGGACGACGTTCGGGGCCGGCCGTGGCGATGCCGCGGCCGGCCCTTCGTGCCGACGGACTCCTCACCGTGTCGTCTCGGACTCCGCGATCGCCGCCGCGATGGTGCCGGTCAGGGGCGCGATGAAGAGCGAGAACGGTTCGATCAACGCGAGCCCCGCCACCACCAACGCGGCGCTGATCATTCCGTAATGCAGATCCCCGCGGCCCTTGTTGGCGGCGTGGATCAAGGGAGCTCCGACCACGGCGGCACCGAGCCCCCACCCGAGGATGAATCCGGCGGCGCCGTGGAACTCGCAGTAGTCGCATTCGGTGAAGGTGTTTTCGAGGGCCGCTCCGGCGAGGCCGGTCAGGATGGACGCCGGCGCCACGACCAGGACGCCGGTGGCGAAGACCTCCGCACGGCTCAAGCGGAAAGACGGACGATCCGCCCGAGCCGGAACCGTGAGGGAACCGATGAGCCCCTCCGGCCGGGCGGCCCAGGAGGCATCGTCCCAGGCGACGGAGGTGGCCAGGGGCTGGGCCCAGCCGGTTCCGGGATCCAGGGCCAGCGCCAGGGCGAAGGTGATTACCGCGGCGAACCGTTTCATGATCGGCTCCATCGTTGAGGGCAACGGGATCTCGTCCTCAACGTGGCGCTCCATCGGTCCGGGCTGGATACGCAATCGTACGTAGATGCCTCCCCGGCCGGGGAGCGCGACCGGATGGAGAATGGAAAACGCTCAACGTTCCGGGCTTCGGGTCGAAACTAAGGTCGGATCACCTCCTTCCTCGACCCCTCCAAGTTTCCCTTCGTGACTCCATCTCTCATTGCGTCCTTGTCTCCGGCACTGGTATTGGCGGGGGCCTTGTGGTGGTCGGAGCGCCGCCGCCGCCGGACGGTCCGTAGCATGCGGACGTACCAGCGCATGATCGACGCGAGCTTCGAGCCGGCCTTCTGGGTGCGATCCGACGGAACGCTCGACTACGTGAACGATGCCGCGTTGCGCCTCACCGGGCACACGCGGGAGCAGGTGATGTCGGTGCCCCTGTGGGACTTCGACGCGTCGGGCGGAAAGGCCTTCGAAAAGGTGTGGGCCGAGCTGCTCGACGGTGGGTCCGTGCTCACCGAACTGGACATCCGTACGGGGAACGGAGGCTCGGTTCCCGTGGAGGTGGCCGCGTGCCGGATGGAAGCGGAGGATGTCGGGATCTCCGTGGTGTTCAGGGACCTGAGGGATCGTCATGTGGAGGACGCCGAGAGACATGCGCTGGAAGAGCGCTCCAACGACCTCCGCAACATGACCGGTGGCGTAGCGCGGGAGTTCAACAACATCCTGGCCGGGATCCTGGGATACGGGGAGTTGGCCAGGGAAGCGTTGCGGGGAGACGGTCTCGAAAGGGGATACCTGGATCGGATCATCGAATCCACGCTGCAGGCCAAGAACCTGGTGAGCCAACTCATGGGGGTGAGCGGGAGTCAACGCACGCGGAGGGAGCTCGTGCCCATTTCGCGCCTCGTGTCGGATTCCGTCACCTTCCTCCAGGCCACCATGGACGTCCAGCTGTCCGTGCGCTGGCGTCTCGACGCCCAGGCGAGGGTGCGCGTGGACCGTTCCCATCTGAACGGGGTGATCATGAACATGGTGCGGGCGGTCACCGAGTCTCCGTTCGGGCAGCCCAACCCGGTGGAGGTGGTCACGGAGGACGTGACGTTGTGGGAGAGCCGGCTCTTGGGGGATAAGCTATTGCCAGCCGGTCAATATGTCCGCATGATCGTTGGCGACGCGGCGAGTGACGCCGCCTCGGAGACGGTCGACGGGGTGATTCATCCCGTCTTTTCAACCAGGAAACGAGACGAGGGAAGCTTTCCCGGCCTTGCGGTGGCCAGGGGGGCGATCCACTCGCACGGGGGAGGTATAGAAGTGCGCGGAGAACCTGGTGTCGGACTCCATTTCGAGGTCATGCTTCCCGCCGCCGGGAAGGCGGGTTCCGAGGTCGCCTCGGGTTCCTCCGAGATCTCCGATGCCCGCTTGAAGGTGCTGGTGGTCGATGATCAGGTGCATGTGGCCGAGGTGACCTGCCTCCACCTGGAAGCCCTGGGCTACCGTGCCACCCGCATGGAAGCGGGCCGGGACGTCGTGAAGAACATCAAGGAGGACGGGGGCGCGTACGACCTCGTCATCTCCGACCTCTCCATGCCCGGGATGAGTGGAGTGGAGTTGGCCCGCGAGCTTCGCGTGCTCCTTCCCAGGGCGCCGGTGGTGGTCATGACCGGCTACAGCGAGGCCGTCACGCCCCAGGAGCTCGATGATGCCGGCGTGGTCGCCGTGCTCCGGAAGCCCTTCCGCCGCGCCGATCTCAAGGAGGTCCTGGGAGGGATCCTCCCCGGTTGAACTCCCCGGGAACCTCGGTTAACTTGACCGGCTCCAGGGCCTGTAGCTCAGTTGGTTAGAGCGCACGCCTGATAAGCGTGAGGTCGGTAGTTCGAATCTACCCAGGCCCACTGGTGTAGGTGGAAGCCCCGCACGGCGTTGAGCCTTGCGGGGCTTTTGCTGTTCCAGGGGGAGGCTGGAGGTCCGTAGCGGCGTCCGTCGTCGGTAGGGAATGGCGGACGGTGCCCAGGTCGCCAGTTTGCGTTCCATAGGACCAGATACAACGCCTGCAACGTCCCCGCAGCAATCCGGGATCCGATGGCGGCGGCTCCCTACCCGTCGCCGTGAGGACCCCCGTGAAGGCCCCCTCCTCCGGCGTCGTGGACTACGCTACATTCACAGCCATCTCCGCGGCGCCGGCTGTCCGGCCGATGGTTCGGAGAGACCTCCATCAGGACCGTACATACCGTGCGGGAGTTCGCCTCCCTGTTCTTCGTCGCCGCCCTGGCGGCCCGTCTCGGGTCCGCCGGGGCTCCGTCGTCGGTGCCGGTGACCCGCTGCGAAGCGGACCAGAGAGCGACTTCGGGGGTTCCCGCCCACGTGTCCGGGGGGGCGGTGGGCATCTCGCCGGTGGAGGACCCGTCCACCGGGGCAGACCCCACCGGTGGCTCCACCATGAGACGGTCCCGCCACGGGACAGCCCACACCGGCGTCCGGGTGGAGAGTGCCGTCCGCGCCTCCGACACGCCGCGATCCGCCCCATCGTCCCTGATGGGCTTTTCCGGACACCCCTCCACGGCTCCTCCCCAGCGCATCTGAGCGGAGCCGGGTCCCGACCCGGTCCTCCCCCTGCCGTTCTTCGCGGTCGCGCACGAGGCGCGTCCGCTGTCGCGCACATGCACCCCTCAGGGGATCGGAGTAGCCATGTCCATGCTGTCCATCTTGTCCCTCGCGGCCCAGTCCACAGAGGCGAAGGGCCTTCTTCGCGCCATCCTTCACTCGTTTCCCACCGATCCGGCGACCCTGTTCGTACTGGCACTGAGCGTGGTGGCGGTCATCGCCATCATGGTCGTGGGCCGCGACCAGGGTAAGGGAGGGACCCCGTCGTGAGTCCGTCGGCCCGGAAGTCCGTCGCCGTGGAACAGACGGAGCCCGACTCGGGGACCACGCGTCCGGACCCGGTGCCGGTCCGGGAAGGCCGGCTCGCCCGGGAGCTGGGGGTGTGGAGCGCCGCCGCCGTGCTGGTGGGTACCACCATCGGAAGCGGCATCTTTCGGGTGCCGAGCACCGTGGCCGCCGAGATGGGGAGCGTCGCCGGGATCGTGGCGGTGTGGGTCGTGGGGGCCCTGGTGTCACTCTTCGGGGCCCTCACCATGGCAGAGCTGGCCACGGTCTATCCCCACTCCGGGGGGATCTACGTCTTCCTCCGGGAAGCCTACGGGCCCCGTGCGGCGTTCCTCTTCGGGTGGACCCAGCTGGTGGTGATCCGACCGTCGGCGCTGGGCGCCATCGCCCTGATCTTCGCCGAGTACCTGGCCGACGTGGTGCCCACGGGATCGGACGTCCGGGTCATCGCGGCCGCGGCCATCCTGGCGGTGGGCGTGCTCAACATCCGCTCGGTGCGCTGGGGGATGTGGCTGGAGAACAGCACGACGGGCGCAAAGGTGGTGGCGCTGTCCCTGGTGGCCGCCGTGGCGTTGTGGATGGCGGTGGAAGGTGAGCCGGGAGCCGTTCCTTCCGCCGGTCCGGTGGCGGCGGTGGAGGGATTCCATTGGTCGGGGATGGGCGTGGCGCTGGTCGCGGCGCTGTGGGCATACGACGGATGGGCCGATCTCACGTTCATGGCCGGTGAGGTGAAAGACCCCGGCCGCACCTTCCCCCGGGCGCTGGCCTGGGGAGTCCTGGTCGTGGTGGGGATCTATCTGCTGATCAACGCCGCCTATCTGTCGGTCCTGTCGGTCTCCGAGATGGCCGGCTCGGAGCTGGTCGCGGCCTCCGCGGCGATGCGCCTGACCGGGGCGTGGGGCGAGCGGCTGGTGTCGGTCCTGGTGGTGCTCGCCACGCTGGGGGCGCTGAACGGAGCCATGATGACCGGGCCCCGGATCTTCTTCGCCATGGCCGAGGACGGCACCATGTGGAAGCCGGTTGCCGCCGTGCACCCACGGTACCGGACCCCGTGGGGCGCGGTGGCGCTCGCTACGTTTCTGGGCGTGGGATACGTGTCGGTCCGGTCCTTCGAGGAGCTGGCGGGAGGTTTCGTGCTGGGCATCTGGCCCTTCTATGCCATGGCCGTGGGCGCCGTGATCCTCCTCCGGGTCAGGGATCCGGGCGCCCAACGGGCCTACCGGACGCCCGGATATCCGTGGGTGCCCTTGACCTTCCTGGTGGCGTCCGTGGGGATGTTGGTCAGCGCCTTGGTGCAGGAGACGTCGCTCACCTTGTTCGGATTCGGGATCATCGCCGTGGGTGTCCCGGTGTTCGAGGTGGTACGCAGGCGGCGACCGCGACCGTGAAACACGGAGGCGCGCGGGATCGTCGGGACCTGGGAGCACGTATCAAGCCTCCAACCCGTGACGCATCGCCGTGGAAACCCTCGTTCGCGACATCAAGCTCGGCATCAAGTTGCTCCTCAAGGAGCCCACCTTCAGCGCCACCGTGCTCCTGACGTTGGCCGTTTGTATCGGGGCCAACGTGGCCATCTTCAGCGTGATCCAGAAGGTGCTCCTGGAACCGCTGCCGTTCCACGAGCCGGATCGCCTGGTGACCGTGTTCAACAGCTACCCCGGCGCCGGCGCGCCCAGGGCGTCCAACGGAACCGTGGACTTCTTCCAGCGGCGCGCCCACGTCGACGCGTTCGAGGAGGTGGCTCTCTATCAAGGGTCCGGGAGCACCGTCGGCGAGGCGGGTGGGACCGAGCGTGTCTCCACCCTGCGCGTCACGCCTTCGTTCTTCCCCCTTCTCGGCGTGCAGGCGGCTCTGGGGCGCACCTTCACCGAGGACGAGATGGAGGAGGGCAACGACCTCAAGGCCGTGCTCACCGATGCCTATTGGCGCGAGGCCTTCGGTGCGGATCCGGGTGTGGTGGGGAAGGAATTGCGTGTGGACGGGCGCAGCCGAGAGGTCGTTGGGGTCCTCTCCTCCGACTTCGTGGTTCCGGGCCAAGCGGATACCCGCTTCTTCCTTCCCATCGCGTTCGATGAGGGGGACCGTCAGCTCGACTCCTGGCACAGCAACAACTTCAGTATGATGGCGCGCCTGAGCCCTGGAGCCACCATCGACCAGGCCATGGCCCAGAATGACGCGTTGAACGATGCCCTCATCGACCAGTGGCCGCTGCCCAACGCCCGCCAGCTCCTGGAGGACGTGGGATACAACGTGCGCATCGTATCGGCACAGGAAGATCTGGTCCGCGACGCCAAGCCCGTCCTGTTCATGCTCTGGGGCGGTGTGGCTCTGGTCCTCCTCATCGGGTGCGTGAACATCGCCAATCTGATGCTGGCCAGAGCCCAGACCCGGGTGGGCGTGGTGGCCACCAGACTGGCCTTGGGCGCCCCCAGGGCACGGGTGGCGCGTCAGGTGCTCACCGAGGCCGTGGTGATGGGCGTCCTGGGCGGAGTGCTGGGCGTGGCGTTGGGCGCGCTGGGCCTGAAGTTGTTGATGAGCCTCGGTGCGGCGGATCTGCCTCGTGGCACCGAGATCGGCATCAACGGCACGGTGATCCTCTTCACCGCGGCTCTGGCCGTGGGCGCGGGCGTCCTGTTCGGGTCCATTCCCATGGTGCAGATCATGCGCGGCGACCTCGCGCCGGTGTTCCGGAGCGAGGGCCGCTCGGGTACCGCCGGCCGTGGCGCCGTGGTGCTGCGCAATGGGCTGGTGGTGGGGCAGGTGGCCGTGGCCTTCGTCCTTCTCATCGGCGCGGGATTGATGCTCATGAGCTTCCGGTCCGCCCTTTCGGTGGATCCGGGTTTCGATGCGGATGGGGTCATGACGGGACTCGTGTCGCTTCCGTCGGCGCGGTACCCCGACGGTGACGCCCGTCGCCGGTTCTGGGACGAGTTGGTCACGGAGGTTCGCGCCCTTCCCGGCGTCGAGAACGCCAGCGTCACGGCGCAGCTCCCCTTCACGGGGAACCTGTCCAGCAGCGTCGTCTTTCCCGAGGGCTACACGCCCGCGCCGGGCGAGTCGCTCCTTTCACCCATGGAGAACATCGTGGGCCCCGGATACCTGGAGACCATGGGGATCGAGCTTCTCGCCGGCCGCACCTTCGAGGAGCCGGACGGTCCCGACGCGTCCAGGGTCATCATCGTCGACGAGTGGTTGGCGAAGCGGTACTGGCCGGACGGGAGCCCCGTGGGCGCTCGCATGATCTATGGAGCGGTCCCCGGGATGGACAGCATCCCCGAGGACTCGTACTTCACCGTGATCGGTGTGGTCCGCACGATCAAGCAGAACGACCTGACCGCGGCCGCCTCGGAGCACTTCGGGGCATACTACTTCTCCTATCGACAGCGGGTGCCGGGAAGCCAGGCGATCGTGGTCCGCACCGCCGGGGATCCCGCGGCCGTCACCCCGGCGCTGCGCGACGTCGTCAGGCGCCTGGACGAGGAGTCCCCGCTCTACGCCACCCAGACCATGGCGTCACGCATCGACGACTCGCTGGCCGGGCGGAAGATTCCCCTCATGCTCCTCGGGGTGTTCGCCGCGGTGGCGTTGTTTCTGGCCGCGGTGGGGATCTATGGCGCCCTGGCGTATTCCGTGACCCAACGCCGACGGGAGATCGGGATCCGCATGGCCATGGGAAGCGCCCCCGGCGACATCTTCCGGAACGTGGTGGGGCAGGGCGTTCGGGTCATGGGGATCGGGCTGGTGGTGGGAGCCGCCGCGGCATGGTACCTGGCCCGCCTGGTGCGGTCGCTCCTCTTCGGCATCGGGGTCGCGGATCCCCGCGTGCTGGTGGGGGTGGCGGTGGTACTGGGGGCCGTGGGCTTGTTGGCGTGCGTGGTCCCCGCGCGGCGGGCCACGCGGGTGGATCCGGTGTCGGCGCTCAGCGGGTGAGGGAAGAGACGGAGGGCGCGCGGACGGGGCGATGGCGATGGCGACCATCGCACGGCTGTTCGAGGGGGTACGCAGGCGGCGGCTCGCCACCCTGATCATTCCGGTGTC
>JAOUPR010000037.1 GCA_029879725.1 Gemmatimonadota bacterium
GACCGCATCCCGCACCTCGGCGTTGCTTCTCCTCGCAATAGCCCTGCTATTCCTCGTCGTCGCCCCTTGATCTGCGGACGCGGTCACTCCCTCGGTCGCTACCAGACTTCGGCTGCACCACACTAGGACCGAGCTTCACCACCTCGGCTCGAAGCCTCCCGTTCCTTCTCCTTCTCCTGCTCGTCCGCGCGGGCTCGGCGTGCCTGGAGGTACGCCCGCGTGCCCGTCACCATCCCGAACCAGGTGGCGACCGTCGCCACCGTCCACCCGATCACGGTGGGCACGAACCACGACACCGCCGCAAACACGAGGATGGCGATGGATACCGTGCCCAGCACGGTCCGGTCCTCCCGCCCCAGCGGCCGGTCTCCGGCCAGTGCGTCCCCGAACGCCGCCCCGGCACGCACCAGGGGCGCGATGTTGAGGCGCCCGCTCCCCGCCGCTCCACCCGCCCGCGACCGGATCTGTTGCTCCAACCGCCGCGGGATGCTCCCCTCGGGATCCAACGAGGCCTTCGGAGTCGACGTCTCCCCGGGAGTCCGCCGATGCTCGGGAAGACTCCGCCGTCCGGGAAGGACGATCTCCACGGAAGAGGCCAGGTCGGCCAGGAACAACCCTTCCAGCTGCGACGCCAACTCCCTACCGAGAACCCCCACGTCCATCTCCCAGTTCCCGAGGAGGCTGGCGCTGTTCAGGTTGCTCGACCCCACGCGGCTCCACACCCCGTCCGCCACCGAGGTCTTGGCGTGGATCATCGGACCCTGCCACTCGAAGAGCCGCACCCCGTTCTCGAGGAGGAAGCGATACCCCCCGCGGGAGAGGCTCCCCACCCACGGCCAGTTGTTGTGGGACGGAACGAGGATGCGCACGTCCACGCCCTGCCGCGCCGCCGCCGCCAGCGCCTCGGACACGGGACGGGGAGCCACGAAGTACGCATCCGTGATCCAGAGGCGCTCTCGCGCGCGCTGAGCCACCAATCCGAGGGTGCGGTACACCCGCGCCCTCCCCGGCTCTCCTTCGATGAGCCACACGGGCATGTCGCCGGCCGGCGGCGGGTCGGCGAGCGTCATGGCCAGAGACGACGTCTCCCGCATGCGGCTCCAGAGCGCCTCGAACGCCATGGCCGCCGCCCGCGCCGCCGGTCCCCGGATCTCGACCCCGGTGTCCCGCCACGGCGATCGGGTCCGATCTCCCACCCATTCGTCTCCGACGCAGAAACCACCCGCGAACGCCACCGTGCCGTCCACGGCGACCAGCTTGCGGTGGTCCCGCTGCAGGACTCCGAAAGGATCCGAGATCCGGGGACGGTTCACGGCGTGCACCAGCGCGCCCGCGTCGCGGAGAGGCTTCCAGTACTTCCCCGGAGTGGCCCAACACCCCACCCAGTCGTACAGGACCATGACGGGGATCCCCTGGCGGGCCTTGGCGACCAGCGCATCCCGAAAGGTGCGGCCCACGCGGTCTCCCCGTACCACGTAGTTCTCGAAGAAGACGAACTGGCGAGCGCCGTCGATGGCCTCGATCCACCGCTCGAAGGTCAGTGGCCCTTCGAACTGGAGCGCGATGTGATTCCCGAGGAGGGTGGGCGCGTCGGTGGCGCGTTCGAGCTCCGCGTGGGTGAACAGGGCCTCCCGCTCACCCCTGACGCCCAACGTCCCTTCCTCCCCGGGGGTCATCACCGCTCCCCGAGCCGCTCCTGGAAACGATACGCGAAGAGCTTGTAGGCGAGCTTCGCCACGAGAAAGTCCGGAGCCTGGAGACCGGGAACGGGTCCCAGTTCCACGATGTCACAGGCCACGACCTCGCGCTCGGCGAAGACCCGCTTGAGGAAGCGGAGGGTGCGGTACCAGTCACCCCCGCCCGGCTCGGGCGTTCCCGTGGAGGGAACCAGCGAGGGGTCGAAATAGTCCACGTCGAAGGTCAGGTAGACCTTGGGGCCAAGGGCCTCGATGGCCCGATCCATCCAGCGGTCGTCTTCCCACATCTCGTCGGCCCAGACGATGGTGCTGGCATCGGACGCCCGGGACACCTCCATCTCCTCGCTGGAGACGGCGCGGATCCCCACGGCCACCACGTCGGCCCGGTGGAGGACCCTGGCCATGGCGCTGGCGTGGGAGTTGGGCGTGCCCTCGTACTGCGGGCGGAGATCCGCGTGGGCGTCGAGCTGCAGCACCGAAAGCCGTTCCGCGTGACGGTCCGCCTGGGCGAGAATGGCCGGCGACGAGACGGAGTGCTCGCCTCCCAGCATCATGAGGAAGCGGTCTCCGCTGGCCTCGGCCACGCGGGCGTACGCCTCCTGCAGCTCGGTCATGGCGGGCGTGGCGCCGGCCCGCGTCAACTCGAGTGCGGGGAGCGTGTGCACGCCAAGGCGCGCGGGCTCGCAGTCGAACTCCTGGTCGTACAACTCGATGTACCGGGATGCGTCGATGATGGCCGACGGCCCCCTGCGCGTGCCCCCACCGTACGAGGTCGTGGACTCGTAGGGGACCGGGAGGATGACCCCCGCCGCGGTCTCGAAGCTCCCGGCGGATTCGTCGAGGCCGAGAAAGGTGTGAGGCAACTCCCAGGGCAGGTCGTTCAACGTATTGGGCATCCCGGTTCCATCCACGATTGCTTCTCCCCCCCTCCCGGGGGTGTCGGGGTCACGGCGATTGGGCATGGCGAGGCTACAACGTATCGATGGGGCACGTCAGCCCCCGGTCCGGCAACACGACTCCCGCCTCGTGGCAGGAACGGCAGAGTCCGTAGATCTCCAGCCGGTGCCGCGTGGGGACGAAGCCGTGTTCTTCCTGCATCCGCTCCTCGATGTGCCTCAGTTCGGCGCTGTGGAACTCGAGGACCTTCCCGCACTCCACGCAGATGAGGTGCTCGTGCTCGGGATCCTGCGAGAGGCGGTGCTCGTAGCGCTTGAAGCCTTCTCCGAAATCGTGTTCCTCCACCAGGCGACTCTGGACGAGGAGTTCGAGGGTGCGGTAGATGGTGGCCTTCCCGATACGGGCATTCCGGCCCCGCAGATCCCGCTCGATGTCCTCCACCGAGAGGTGCGCGTCGGACGAGAACACCACCTCCGCGATGCTCTCCCGCTGATGCGTCACCGGGAGACCCCGGTCTCTCAGATACCGGGAGAAGAGCCGGATGAACGGGCGGATGGGAGTGGCGTCGGTCACGGCTCGGCCACCCCGAGGAGCGCGGAATCGAACTCCTCCATGAGTCGGGTGAACGCCTCGTCCGACCCGTCGATCTCCACCTCCCGGGGCTCACCCTTCCCCTCGTCGCCGAGACGGCGCACGACGCCCAGCATGATCCGGGGAAACGCCTCGGGGGGGGCATCTCCCTCGGGGGTGATGGTGGGCTCCACCACGAGGGCGACCCCCGTCCGTTCCGCCACGTACGAGACCGTGACGAGCCGACGGCGATCCTCGTCGTCGGTGCGGAAGCCGGCGGCGACGAGACCGCTCTCCTTCCGACCACGCCGGATCGGGGGGAAGATCCACAGGCGGTCCAGCGTCTCCACGCCCAGCCGGGAACGGAGATGCAGGAGCGCCCGGGGGAGCCCCTCCGGTACGCCGGGATCCTGATTGCCGCGTTCGACGGCTGCCGCGTTCACGCCTTCACCCCCCCAGGAAAGAGTGTATCTCGCACCGCTTCACGTGTTGCCTCGATCACCTTCGGAATGGCCTCGTCCAGCGGGCCCGGGAGCATCGCGCCCGAGGCCCTCACGTGTCCCCCGCCGTCGAACTTCCGGGCCACCTCGTTCACGTCCACCGCCCCGTTCGACCGGAAGGATACCTTGACCTCCCCCTCGGTCGTCGTGCGGAAGAGGAGCCCCACGTTGACGCCTTCGACGCCGCGCGGGATGTCGACCATACCCTCGAGGTCGTCGGGAGTGGCACCGAGCCGGTCGTACATATCGCGGGGAATCGTCATCCAGGCCAGACCGTATTCCTCGTCGTTCTCCAGCGTGGCCAGGGCCTTCTCCATGATGCGGTACTTCCGCATGGGCGAGGCCCCGTACACACGGCCATGGAGCTCCTCCGGGTCGGCCCCCCGGCGAATGAGGTCGGCCACGACCTCGTGGCACCGATCGGTGGAGTTGCTGAACCGGAACCCTCCGGTGTCCGTGAGGATGGCCACGTACAGACCCCGTACGGCGGCCGCCGGCCAGGGGCCCTTCGCCTGCAGGATGAGGTCGTACACGAGCTCCCCCGTGGCGCAGGCGTCCGGGTCCCGGAGGGAGAGTCCCCCGATGGGCCGGTCACCCTGCGGATGATGATCGATGACCACGGTGGGGACGTCGCGGATGAGGGAGCGGACGCGGCCGATGCGTGGGACCTCTCCCGTGTCCAGGACCACCGCCAGGTCGGCCCGGCCGCACACTTCGCGGGCCCTCCGCCCTCCCGCCGGGAGCACCCAGTCCTCGTTTTCCAGAAGGAAGCGGAAGGCGTCGGGATACGGCGTCGGATTGACGATCCACGCCTCGGTCCCGTTGGCGCGGAGCCACGAGGCCACCGCGGCCTCGCACCCGGTGCCGTCACCGTCGGCGTTGACGTGCGTGGTGAGGACCGCCGTCCGCGATGCACGGAGGCGGTCACAAAGCTGACGGACCGGGGTCCGTCTGGACCCGGGCGTGGCATAGCTCACGAAGTCATCCGGCCGAGGAGTGGCGCACAGGGGGTGGATCGTCACCCCGCTCCGAACAAATCATCCGCCGGCGCCGCTGCCGCGCCGCCGGGCTGTATCCCAACACGACTCGTGGTATCAGACCCCCACCGCTCCCGGGAGTTTCTTCCGCACCTTCGCCCAGGTGGAGGCGAGGTGCACCAGATGCGAAGACATCGTCCCTTCCACCCTGGGGAGCACCAACGCTTCTCGCAGGGCCTCGGCCGTGCTCGGGTGGTGGGGCACCTCCACCGTACCCCGCGACACCTCACGTACCGTATGGGCGTCCGAGCCGGCTCCCACCAGCTTCCCGTGGCGCTGCGCGAGGTCGAAGGCGCGCTCGTTCATCTCCACGCGGTGCAGTCGCGCATTGAACACCTCCACCACGTCCACGAGCGAGGCCAGTTCCTCCGCCATCCGCCCTCCCCCGCCCTTCCCGCCGGCGTAGGGATGAGGAAGGTACGGAACCCCTCCCTGCTCGCGGATGAGGCGAACCGTCTCCCCGGCGGGCGTTCCCTTGGGGATCTCCTCCGCGAGGTACAGACCGATCACGTCGATCCCCTCCGCCGTCTTCACCTCCTCCCCGGGGATCACCTCGTCGGGGAACTCGCGGGCCATGGCCAGCGCCACATGGAGTCGGTTGTGGTCCGTGATGGCGATCCGCCCCACGCCCCGGGCGCGTGCCCGCTCGAGCACGCGACGCGGGTCGGAGAGGCAGTCCCACGAACCCACCGTGTGCATGTGGAGATCCATGCGCAGGAGCCCGACGCCCGCCCGGCGCCGAAGCGAGGCCAGGACCTCACCAGCCGTCCGCTGAAGCGCCCAACGGGGGCCCGCGTTCTCCACCACGATGTCGGCCCGCGCCCGTTTCTCCGCCGCGTCCATCTGCGCCGCCATGATGCCCCGTGCCATGGACTCGTCGATGCGACGGACGGTGGACATCCTGCGGATGCGCTCCTCTTCCGGCCCGTCCACCACCACGACCACGTCGAAGTCCTTCTCCCCCCCGACCTCGAAGAGGAGGGGGATCTCGGCCACCACCAGCGGAGCGCCCTCCCGGCGCCGCGCGGCCAGCCAGTCGTCGCGGCGGGCCTGGATGAGGGGATGGAGGATCGCCTCCAGGCGGGCCCGCGCCTCGTCGTCTCCGAACACGCGCTCACGGAGGCGGGCCCGGTCCAGGGTGCCGTCGGCGGCGAACACCTCTCCACCGAACGCCTCCCGCACCGCGTGGATCCCCGGCGTGGCGGGCGCCACCACCTCGCGGGCCAGGTCGTCGGCGCTGACCACGGAAACGCCCGCACGTGCCCACATCTCCAACAGCGTGGACTTCCCCGCGGCCACCGTCCCGGTGAGCGCCACGGTCAGCATGGACACACCCCCTCAGCGCCGCGCGCCACGGCCTACCCCCTTCTTGCGTATCACCTTCAAGAATCCCCATCCCACCACCATGAAGACGAGGACGCTCCCCGTCCCCACCACCCGGGTCGCGAGCCTCCAGCTCTCGCCCGCGAGGAGGCCGATGGACATGTACACGGCCACCCACCCCACCAGGCCCGTGACCTCGTAGGCGAGGAACCGTGGATAGGAGATGTCGCTCGCTCCGGCCGCCATGGGCATGAAGGTGCGGATGAAGGATACCAGGCGCGCCACGGTCACCGAAAAGACCGGGTGTCGGCCCAGGAAGCGATTGAGGTCGCGGTGCCCGTCCTCGGCTCTGGCCGCCCACGGACCACGCCCTCCCAGTAGCCTCTCTCCAGCCAGGCGGCCCACCCAGAAACCGGTGGAGTCTCCGCAGAATCCCCCCACCAGGGCCGTGAGCGCCACGTCGTGGAAGTCGAGGGCACCCTCCATGGCCGTGACCGTCGCCAACGAGAGCGCCACGCCGGCCGGTACCACCAGCCCCGTGACGAAAGAGGTCTCGAGAAAGGCCATGGCCCCCAGGAGCCACACCCCGTAGGTCGAGATCCCGTCGATGAGCGCGGTCATGTCGGCGAAGGAACCACTCGTCACATCCGGCGCCGCATCTCCGAGCCCCACCGGAGATATCGCTCCAACTCATCGGCCGGGGGCACCGCTCCGGGATCCCCGTACGCCGTCTCCATCCGCCATCGTACGTAGCCAGCGGGGGGGACGGGGAGAAAGGGAGGGCGCCGATACCACCCGCGCGCGCGGAACGCCCAGGCAGAACGGATCATGTCGGGAACGAGGCGCGGCCGTCGCAACGCGAGGCGCGCCAGGGTACCGTAGAGAGAAACTGCCATCGCCTCGTTGGTCCTGGAAACTCCGGAACGTTCGGACATGGATCGGCCGGAGCCGGCACACCACCGACTCCGCGCCCCGAAGTTACCCGCGGCCGCGAGGCTCAACAATCCCGGCCGTGTCGGACACGACCTCTTCGCATGGGCGCGGGTCGGGGGCTATTTTGGTGAGTTGGCCGTTCCATTCGCCACCAGAGAAACAGATGGCAACCAGAGAAGAAGAACTCGTCACGGACACCGACCTGGCCGGGCTCTCGCCGCAGCAGGTGCTCCGTTTCTACCGGACCATGGTCACCTCCCGTCGCATCGACGACCGGGAGATGAGCTTGAAGCGACAGAACAAGATCTTCTTCCAGATCTCCGGAGCGGGCCACGAGGCCATCGGGGTCGCGCTCGCCGAGCACTGCACTCCCGGCCACGACTGGTTCTTCTTCTACTACCGTGACCGGGCCTTCACCCTGGCGCTGGGGCAGACGCCCCTGGCCCACTTCCTCCAGGCCGTGGGCGCGGAAGCGGACCCGGCCTCGGGCGGTCGGCAGATGCCGGCGCACTACGGAGACGTGGGGCTGAACATCGCGTCCACCTCGTCTCCCACGGGCACGCAGTTCCTCCAGGCCGTGGGCGCCGCCGAGGCGGGATTGCGCGCGCGGTCCATCGAGGGCCTCACGCCGGGGACGGTGCCCTTCTACAGCGACGAGATCGTCGTGGTCACCACGGGAGACGGGACGACGTCGGAAGGGGAGTTCTGGGAGTCGCTGAACACGGCGTGCAACCTCAAGCTCCCCGTCGTCTACGTGGTGGAGGACAACGGGTACGCCATCTCCGTGCCCGTGGAGGTCCAGACGGCGGGCGGCAGCATCTCCAAGCTGGTGGCCGGGTTCCCGGACCTCCACGTGGTGACCTGCGACGGAACCGACGTGGTGGACAGCTACCGGGCGGCGGGAGAGGCGGTGGAGTACGCCCGCACCCGACAGGGACCTGCGCTGATCCACGCCTTCACCACCCGGCCGTATTCCCACTCCATGTCCGACGACGAGCGGATGTACCGGACCGAGGAAGAGCGGGCGGCCCAGGAAGAGCGGTGCCCCCTGCGGCGGACCCGGCAGCTCCTGATCCAGTCGGGTATCGCCACGATCTCGCAGTTGGACGCCCTGGAGGAGGAGGTGGAGGCGGAGGTCGCCGCCGCCGCGGACGAGGCGCTCACCTATCCGCAGCCGCCGGCCGAGTCGGTGCTGAGGCACCTCTATTCGGAAGACGTGGACCCCACGTCCGGCGACTTCGACACCGAGGACGACCCCCGGTACGTGGACGACCGGGCGCTCACGATGGTGGACCTGCTGAATTCATGCCTGGTCGGCGAGATGGAGCGTGATCCCCGCATCCTCGTGTTCGGAGAGGACGTGGCGGACGCCTCCCGCGCCGAGGCCCTCGCGGAGGTGAAGGGGAAGGGCGGCGTGTTCAAGGTGACCCACGGCCTTCAGCAGCGCTTCGGGTCCGACCGCGTGTACAACTCGCCGCTGGCCGAAGCGAACATCGTGGGCCGGGCCATCGGGCTCGCCCTGCGGGGGTTCCGTCCCGTGGTTGAGATCCAGTTCTTCGACTACATCTGGCCCGCCATGATGCAGCTCCGCGACGAGCTCGCCACCATGCGGTACCGCAGCAACGGAACCTTCTCCGCGCCGGTGGTGGTGCGGGTGACCTACGGCGGGTACCTCAAGGGAGGCGGACCCTACCACTCACAGACGGGTGAGTCCATCTTCGCCCACTGTCCTGGGCTGCGCGTGGTCCTCCCCTCCTCGGCGGAGGACGCGAACGGACTCCTGCGCACCGCGATCCGGTGCGACGACCCGGTGATCTTCCTGGAGCACAAGCACCTCTACCGTCAGGTCCACAACAAGGGACGGGATCCCGGACCCGACTTCATGATCCCCTTCGGGAAGGCGAAGGTCGTCCGGGAGGGATCCGGCCTCACCCTGGTGACGTGCGGGGCCCTGGTGAAGCGGAGCATGGACGCCGCCAAGGTGGCCGCCGAGGAGCACGGCGTGGACGTGGAGGTCATCGACCTGCGGACCGTGCAGCCCTTCGACATGGAGAGCATCGCCCGGTCCGTGAAGAAGACCAACCGGGTGCTGGTGGTCCACGAGGACAGCCTCTCCTGGGGGATCGGATCGGAGATCGCCGCGCGCATCGCCGACGAGCTCTTCCCCTGGCTCGACGGGCCCGTGCGCAGGATCGCCTCCATGGACACGTGGGTGGCCTACGCTCCCGAACTCGAGGAGATCATTCTCCCGCAGACGTCCGACGTCCTGGCGGGGATCCTCGACCTGGCCGCGTACTGACGGACCCGCCCGGGAAGACGCCCGTCCTCCGGGACGCGGCGTCCGCCGGCCGGTGCGGTGCCCTCAGAGCTTGATCCCCAGCGTCAAGGGAATGTACCGGGCGCCGGGACCTCCCGGCCGCTGTACGTGGACGAAGCGTGCCTCGATGAACGCACCGGCGCCCATGGCCCCCACGTGGACCCCGAACCCCCCGTGGAACCCCCGGTAGCTCGCCGCCACCTCTCCGAAGCTCGCGGAGTAGTCGAAACGGTACTTCCCGATCCCGGCCACGGCGTAGGGCGACATCCCCAGCCCCCCGAAGGAGAACACGGCGCTGGCGCTGGCCGCGGGGACGGTGAGGTGGCCCACGCCCGCCGCTCCGGGAAACCGGTGGATCTCACCCTCGCCCCGGATGGAGAGGGGGAACATGGGGAAGCCGATCTCGAGTCCGATGCGCCCGTTGTACCCACCGTCGACGACCTGTCCGAGATCACTCATGGGGTTGCTCAGCCCGCCCCCCATGAGAAAGTGGGTCTGCCCCGAGACCGGGTCGGACACCATCGCCGCCGACACGAGGAACACTGCGGCCACGCCACGGGAACGCGAACGGATCATCATCATCTCCTGGGGAATCACGGGCCACGCCGCCGTCAGAAGATCCAGGCGGCGCCGAGGATCACTGCAGTATACCGATAATCAGACTCACCCGTCGAGAAGCTCTGCAGTCCCGTGGAGGAGTACCCTGCCCCAACGGAAATCTCCCGCCCGGGAGCGAACCGGTACCCGACCCGGGCGGACGTCCGGAACGTGGCCGCCGGATCCCCGTCCGCGGTGACCTGCTGCACCCCTGGGGCGGCCTCGAACAGGAGGCTCCAGGATCCCGCCTCGCGCAGCCACCGGCCGGTGATCTCCGCGATTCCGTAGAAGTCGGGGTCGAAATATCCCTCCGCCAGATCGGTCTCGAAAGCGAAGGCGCGCACCCCCATCCCCACCGTCCACCAGCGGGACCAACGGCGCGCCACCGCCACGGCCCCGTTCCGCCGGTGGTTGTCCTCGTTCCCGCGGAAGCGGGCCCACCCCACGGTTCCGTCCACCCGCCACCCGGGGGCCGGCGCCCACCGGCCGTCCATCGACGCCGACGCGATGGTGACGCCCCGCTCGACGAGAATCGCCGTGGCGTCCAGGGCCGAACCCGAGAGGGTGAGCGTTCCACCCGCGGCATGGCGTCCCGGAGAGGTCACCACGGCCAGCGTGGAGAAGCGTGTGGACGATCCGGTCGCGTCGGACGCGCTCCCGCCCAACCCGAGCGCCACCGTCCATCCGGGCTCGATCTGATAGCTCCCCGAGATCACGACGCCACGAGCCCGCCGCTCCAGGAGCGCCTGGGAGAGGGTGCGGCGGTACGCGTCCACGCGGAGACCCACCCGCGGGGTGGGATGCCACCCCGTCATGACCGAGGTGGTGACCATGTGATTGCCGTCGGAATCGTCTTCGAACACCACCCCGGGACGGACCTGCGATCCCAGGGACACCCTCACCCATCGCATCTGCTCCCGCACGTCCGGGTTGGAGGGATCCAGCGCCACCGCGGCCTCCAGGACCTCGCCGGCCGCCGCGGTGCGCCCCTGCCAGCGAAGGTTCTGCGCCAGCCCCACCAGGACGCCCACGTCGCGGGGCGCCGCGGCGCGGGCGGCGCGGTAGACCTCTTCCCCCGCCACCAACCTTCCGGCCCAGCTCAGCGTCCGCCCCAGCCCCTGCATCGCCCCGACGTGTTCCGGGTGCCCGCGGAGCACGCGTCGGTACTCCCGCTCCGCCCCGTCCAGGTCATCGGCGAAAGCCAGGACCTGGGCCAGCCCGATCCGCGCTTCCACGTCGTCGGGATCCCGCGCCAGGAGGCTGTCGTAGATGGTCCGGGATGCCTCGAATCTCGAGGCCCACGAAAGCACCTGGGCCTGCTGGCGCCGTGCGGCGGCGTTGTCGGGGGCGATGGCCAGAAGTGCTTCGTAGCTCGACACCGACGCCTCGTACTGTCCCGCCCACGCCTCGAATCGCGCCCTGGACTCGAGGGCTCCCGCATGGTCCGGATGTCGTTCCAGGAGACCGTCGAGATCGGCGATGGCGCCGTCCACGTCTCCGCTCCACGCCCTCACGCGCGCGCGATCCACCACCGCGTCCAGGTTGTCCGGCGTGAGCTCCAGGAGGCGGCCGAAGAGGACCAGGGACTCCTGGTACTCCTCGTTCCAGCCGTGGATCAGGGCCAGACGGTGGAGCGCCACGTCGTCCTGGGGATCCCGAGCCAAGCGGGCCTCGTACCCTCCGCGCGCCGCGTCCTGGTCTCCGGAGTCCCACGCCGCGTCGGCTCCGGAGGCGTCCGTCACCAGCACGCGGCCGGCGGAGTCCATCCGGTCGAAGACTTCGCGGAGGGCGGAGACCACGGCGCGGGGACGTTCCCGCCAGCGGGGTTCGTCCCAGCCGGGCCACCGGTAGCGCGCCACCGCGTCGACGGCCGACGCCGACGGCCAACGGAGAACGCCCGAACCTCCCCGCGCCTCCACCACCACCCCGATGTCGTCCACCACCGTGGTCCCCAGCACCCCCGTGACGGAGTCCGGCCAGGCGGTGTTGCCGGCGGAGAGCCTCCACTGCCCATCGGGGCCCTCCACCGCCCCCCGGGTGTTCCCTCCGGGGCCCTGGAGGACGGTACGGCTGCTGGGGTCGGTGACGTTGAGGAGGAGCCAGGGGATCCGCACCTCGACGAACCGACCATCGTCGGTGCTCTCCCACAGCCCGTCGGGAGCCTCGCCCGGGGGGAGGAGGCCGCGGTCGTATCCCACGGCCAGGTACTCGGTGCCGTCACGCCCGAATCGCCGCCGGTTCACCACCACCCGCAGGGAGTCGTACACGCCGTCCGCGTTGGGACGCGTGTAGTACGGGAGATTGAAGCGCTGCTCCACCCGGGCCCTGAACAGCCCCGGCGGCGGATCCTCCACCCCGAACGTGCGGACCTCCCCCTCGTCCGCCCCCTGACCCACCTCCACCAACCGGAAGGGGTTCTGCGGCGGATCCACCAGGACGCGGGCTTCGTCTCCCGCTACCGTGAGCACGAATTCCAACCCCACGGGGAGGGAGTCGCCCACCGCTCCCGGCCAGCGGAAATCTCCCGCGGCGGCGTCCACCATGTCGAAACCGACCAGCAGTGTATCCGCGGCCGACCTTCCCGGCCTTTCCACCAGGAGCCACAGGTACGCGGCATCGTGGGTCACGCGGATCGCTGATCCGTCCCCTTCGGTGTACAGCGGTGCGATGTCCCGCCAACCCAAGAGCCGATCCGACAGGGTCGCGCCGTCCAGGGGCGGGCGGGCCTCCATGGCCCACATCCCGTAGTGCTGCTCCGCGTCGAGGCGGTTGTACCAGAGGCGATTCCGGTCCTCGGGGAGTTCGAACTCGATGGCCACCCAGTTCTTCTTGAACCACTCGTCCATCCACGCGAACACCATCCCTCCGGCCATCCCCGCCTCGGCGAGTTCCACGGTGAGGCGCTCGTCCGCCGCGGCCATCTCCGTCTCGGTGAGCCCGCCGTGGTGGAGTCCCTCCGGCTGGAGGTGCGCCAGGCCCAGGGAGGCCGGCACCCCGTACTCCGAGATCACCACCGGAATTCCCGGGTGGTGCGCCTTGAGCGCCCGCAGGTATCCGAAGTAGTGGGAGGTCCCCCGCGACGACGACGCCTCCCCGTAGTCCTCCTGGAGGATCATGAAGTCGGGGTAGTACGGATACGCATGGAAGGAGGCGAAATACCCCGCCGGGAACTCCTCCGTGGCGCGCACGCGGGACGCGTCCAGGGAGATGGCGTCGTTGTCGTACTCGCGCGGGCGAACGTCGGGAGTCTCACCGCGGGCACGCCGAATCGCCATCTCCTCGTCCACCGTGGTCTCGGTGGGATGCGCCAGGGGGTCGAGGGTGGGCCAGTTGGTGTACGCCGCCGGCCGTTGGGCCCGGTAGGTCTCTGTTTCGTAGGAGACCAGGGACTCCACCGCGCGGCCCATCCACGCGTCCATGGCGTTCCCCCCGTCCACGGTGACGTAGCGCCCCCGGAACCCGGACACCCCCCCCGCGATGGAGTCGTACGCCACGGCGGAGAAGGGCTCCCACTCCCTCCCTATGATGTACGCCAGGGTCCACGGCGACACGTCCACCGTGTAGAACCCCGACGCATGTCCCGGACGGGGCTCGACGTCGGCACGCCCGTGCAGGATGTCCACCACCCGGCGCATCTCACCGAAGAACGCGGCTTCGAATTCCGGCTTCCCGAAATCGTGGTCCGCCGGCAACTCCGTCCATACCCCGTGCACCAGCCACAGCGGACGGTCCGGGTTGCCGGTGTTCCAGTCGTACAGGGCCTCGTAGAAGTCCGGTGGGTGGACGGTGTAGATGCGCACCGTGTTCACGCCCATCCCGACCATGCGCTCGATCCAGACGGCGTACGTCGCCGAGTCCGGGAACTGGCTGGGATGCCTTCCGGGGAGCGCGGCGCCCAGGTTCATCCCCTTGATGTAGAACGGGCTCCACCCTCGAGGAGACCGTACTTCGAAGCCGTCCCCGGCGGTCCGGGCGGGATACGCCAGCGTATCGGGCAGAACGAGCTCCGGCCGGGGCGGCGGCGGGCCGAACCCTTCCGGGAGCCGCGCGAGGTACTCCCGGGCCGTGGCGTGGTCCGGAACCTCCCGCACCACGGCGGAGAAGTGGTCGTGCACGTCGCGGAAGCGCCCCTTCCGCCACGCCACGATTCCCGCGCCCACCCGGGCGTCCACGTCGTCCGGGGCCACGGCCAGCACGGAATGGAAGAGGGAGTCCGCGGACCCGTCCTCCCCCCGGCGCAGGGCGACGTACCCCAACCCGTTGAGCGCCGAACGCTCTTCCGGACAGAGATCGAGGGCGAACCGGAAGTGGGATTCGGCGTCCTCGACGTTCCCGGCGCGGTACGCCTCCCACCCGGCCTCGGTGCGCGCACCGGCCTGCAGTGGACACGTTTCCTGGGCGGCGGCGGGCGTCCACGTCCCGCACGCCAGGAGGAGCACCACCGCGATCGACTGTCTGGGACGCATATTCGGTCCGGAGGTCAGAGGACGACGACATCGGGGTCCACGGTTCGAGCCCATTCCAGGAGCCCTCCGCGGAGATTGTACACGTTCGGCACTCCCGCCTGGATGAGTCTGACGGCAGCGCGGGCGCTCCGTTCACCGACCCGGCAACACACGATCACGGCCCGGCCGGCCGCCGGCCCCGTGATCTCATCCATCCGTTCCTCCAGCGACGCCAGGGGCACGTGCAGAGCACCCATCGCCCCGAGATTCCCCGCGGACCACTCCCACGGATCCCGCACGTCCACCAGGAGAGGAGGGTCCTCCCCTCCGAGGAGCGCCGCGGCCTCCCGCGGCGTGAGCGTGGGAACGGAGGGAACGGGGGAGGCCGGGCCATCCGCCGCGGCCGGACCGACGCCACAGAAGAGGTCGTAGTCGATGAGGCCGGCCTGCGTGGGTTGGTCTCCACACACCGGACACTCCGGGTTCCGTGCCAACCGGATCTCGCGCCACGACATTTCGAGGGCGTCGAAGATGAGGAGTCTTCCCGCCAGTGACTCTCCGGCGCCGGTGAGGAGCTTCACCGTCTCCATGGCCTGGAGGGAGCCGATCACGCCGGGTAGCGCGCCCAACACTCCGCCCTCGGCGCAGTTGGGGACGAGTCCCGGAGGAGGAGGCTCCCGGAAGAGACAGCGGTAGCACGGTTCCCCGGGCACGCCGAAGACCGATGCCTGACCCTCCCAACGGAAGATGGACCCGTACACGTTGGGCTTGCCCAGGATCACGCACGCGTCGTTGACCAGGTAGCGGGTGGGAAAATTGTCCGTCCCGTCCACAACCACGTCGTACCCGGCCAGGATTCCGAGGGCGTTGGACGCCGTGAGCCGGGTATCGTGGAGAACCACCTCCACATGGGGATTCACCTCACGGATGCGGTCCCGGGCGCTCTCGATCTTGGGGCGTCCCACGTCGGACGTTCCGTGGATGATCTGGCGCTGCAGGTTCGACGCGTCCACCACGTCGAAGTCCACCAGGCCCAGCGTGCCCACACCCGCGGCGGCCAGGTACAGCGCCAGCGGCGAGCCCAGCCCCCCGGTCCCCACGCAGAGGACCCGCCCTTCCTTGAGACGCTGCTGCCCCTCCATCCCCAGGTGGGGAAGAGCCAGGTGGCGGGCGTACCGGTAGAGCTCGGGGGGAGAGAGCGGGGGAGGTGTCATGGTTGATACACCCCCGGGCTCAGGGAGGGGTTCCCACGGCCACCGGAGGAGGAGGAGTGCCGCGCGCACCGCCCTCGGCCACGATGCGGAACACCGCCGCGTCACCTTCGAGGCGTCGGACGTCCTCCTCCGGGAGCCCGGCTCCCCGGGCGACGTCGGAAAGCTGGAGCGCCACGGCGTGGAAGAGGAAGGGGATGGTCAGCGTCGCTCGATCAGCCCAGATCTCCCGATCGCGGATCCCGCGGAACAGGTACACGTCGTCGTAGAGGGTCATGGACCGCTCCACGTCGAACCAGGCACCGCCGAATTCCCGGGATCCCTGGATCCACCCCGGCGGCTGCGCGCCCTCCATGTTCCGGATGACCAGCTTCGACACCATGCCCTGGTGCACGCTCCACCGGTCCAACCCCAACTCCCTCATGAGTCCGCCGCTGCTCGAGAAGTAGATGGGGCGCTCGTCCACCGACTCGAGGATGATGCTCAGGGCGATCTGTTGGATCCGATCGAGGACCATTCCCGCGGGGTACGTGACCGCGACGCGGGGAAACGGCACGGTGAGATCCTCCGGCAGACGAGCCGGGCGGATGCGGTCCAGGCGCTCGTCGTCGACCGAGAGGATGGCGCGAGATGGCGCGGTGGCCGGTGGATCGTACAGCCCCACCGCACCGACCTCGCGGAAGGGACGTTGCCGCTCCGGCTCCGTGAGGGCGCGGAGCTGCTTCGGATACCACGAGGTGCCCAGATACTGCCCTACCACCACGGTCACGTCCTGGCGGATCCCTTCCACCTCCTGGAGATACCACAGCGGGAAGGTGTCGTTGTCCCCGTTGGTGAAGATCACTCCGTAGGGCTCCACGCTCATCAGGATGTTCCACGCCCAGTCCCTGGCCGCGTGGTCTCCGGCCCGGCTCGCCCAACTCCAGTTGAAGATCATCGGGAAGGCCGCGACCACGAGCACCGGAGCCGCCGCGACGTACCGGGGAGCGCCGGCGGAGAGCCGCGCCATCCATCCCCAGGCGGAGCTGAGACCGATCCCGCTCAGCACGCCCCACACCATGAAGCCGGCGATGAAGAAGTAGTCGCGCTCCCGGACCTCGTGGAGGTTCCGGTCCACCACCTCCGGAGCGAGGGAATACCCGTACTTGAAGTTGAGGTAGTAGACGAGTCCCACGGTCAGCACCAGCACCAGGGTAGCCATGTAGACGAAGACCCCCCGGTCCGCCCGCCATACGACTCCCAGCCCCATCACTCCCAGAAGGACGAAGAGAAGCGTGATGGGCAACCGGGAATTCGGCGGCACTGCCGAGGCGTGGACTCCGCGCGCCCACTGCCAGTCGAAGTACTGGAAGTAGTTCCGGAACTGGGCCCGGAAGGGCGCCATGCGCTGGGTGGACGGAGGCTTCTGGTACTGTCTCCGGGCAAGGTTGTCCGCCAGGGCGGGACACCCCCGTGCTCCATTGGTGAAGATGGCCTGAGTCGCCTCGATGAACGACGTGCAGGTCGCGTGCCCCTCGTTGATCACCGGCTCCCGGGCGGCACGCACGGGAAGAACGTAGTTGAAGGAAAGACCCAGGATCACGAGCAGCACGCCACGTACGAGGACCGTCCTGCGCAGGAGGACACCGGGTCGAGTGAGGAGTACCAGCACCGCCAGCCCCGGAAGGGGGAGCACGGACATGAGGTGATTCGTGGACCCGATCACCATCAGGAAGAGCGCGGCCAGGAGGTACCGCTCGCTCCCCCGCTCGTCGTGCCGGTCGCGCCAGCGGACGGCGAGCCAGCTCACGGCGGCGATGATCAGGACGCTCACCGTGTAGACCTTCTCGTTCACGTTGGACTGGTTCCATACCGTGAACGCCGTGGCCCCCATCCACGCCGCCGCCCCGGCGCCCACCAACGCGCGTGCTCCACTCCCCACCACCGTCCGCACCATCCGGTGCGCCAAGAGGAAGAAGAACCCGGACGCCGCCGCGCTCGTGGCCGCCGCGAACAGGTTGACGCGCACGGGCACGGAGAACCCCAGAGGAGCGAGCATCACGCTCCACACGCGCGCCAGCACCACGAAGAGCGGGTTCCCCGGCGGGTGGGGGATACCCAGGATATGCGCGGTCGTGATGTATTCGCTGGCGTCCCACAGTCCCGTGGTGGGGGCCAGGGTGACCGTGTAGAGAAGGAAGATGCCGACCGCCGTGAGCGCGGCGATCCCGTACGGCGGCCGACCCTTGTCGTCTCGAGCCATCGATGCGCCGATGACCGGCGTCAGCGCTTCACCGCGACGAAGCTGATCTCCACCGCGGCACCGGCCACGAGGTCCTTCACCGCCACCGTCTCACGCGCCGGCGCGTCGGACGGGAAATACTCGCCGTAGACCTCGTTCATCCCCTGATAGTCGGCGATGTCCACGAGGTACACGGTACCCTGTACCACGTCTCCGAAGTCCATCCCCAGCTCGGAGAAGAGCTGGCCGAACGACTCCATGATATTCCTGGTTTCGGCGGCCGCCCGGCCCTCCGGCATCCCCTGGGTCTCCGGGGTCACGCCGATCTTGCCGGAGAACCAGTAGGTATCACCCACTTGCACGGCCTGGCTGTACGGCCTACCGTCGGCAGGGTTGATCGAGACGCGTGGGGCGAGGTCGGGCTCGGCAGCGGGCTGCTGGCAACCGGCTACGATGAACGCGGAAAGAAGGATCACACTCGAGCGCATGTGCGGCTCCTGGGTTGGGCATGAACGAAACCGCCATCATGTCCGTCCCACGTGCGTGACGCAAGCACCTCCCCGGTCCAATGAAATCCTGGCGGTCTTCCCCCCCGGTAGGATACTCTCATTCATGTCCCGCCCGTCTCGCCGTACGACCCGCTTCCTCCGTACCTGGCTTTCGCACCGTGAACGTCTGCTCGTATCCGAGGTGACGCTCTCCCGCGACGGTGACCCGGTCCCCGGAACCTTCCTGATCCCACCCGAGCGAGTGGAGCGGGTGCCGGCCTGGATCGTGCTCCACGGCATCACCAGGCCTGGACGGGCACACGTGCAGCTCAAGCGTTTCACCCGGTCCCTCGCCTCCACGGGGTGCGCCGTGATCGTCCCGGAGGTCGCGGAGTGGCGTGAGTTGGTCATCGCGCCGTACGTGACCGTCCCCACCATCAAAGCCGCCCTGGAGTTCCTTTCCGAACGTTCCGACGTCTTCGCCGACCGCGTGGGGCTGGTGGGGTTCTCGTTCGGCGCCCCTCAGGCCATCGCCGCGGCCGCCGTTCCGGAGCTCCGCCACCGCGTTGCCGGCGTGGTGGGATTCGGGGGATACCGTGACCTGGAGAGGAGCCTTCGCTTCCAGTTCACCGGAGAACACGATTGGGAGGGAGTGGCGTATGCCCAAGCGCCGGATCCCTACGGACGATGGATCGTGGGAGCGAACTATCTCCACGCCACGCAGAGCTATGGAGACGCCACCGAGTTGGCCACGGCCTTGCGTACGCTGGCCAGCGTGGCGGGAGACAACGGGACGCCCGCCTGGGACGCGGTGTACGACCCGCTCAAGGAGAAGATCCGGGGCGAGATCCCACGGGATCAGCGGGATCTCTTCGACCTCTTCGCTCCCTCCCACGACCGCATCCCGTCGGGGCCGGCGGTCGAATCGCTCGTGCGCGAGCTGGCCGCGGCCGCACGATCCGAGGAGCCCGAGATCGAGCCCGTGTCGCGCCTCCGGGAGGTGACGTGCCCCGCCCACGTGCTCCACGGACGATACGATGCCCTCATGCCCTTCTCGGAGGGATTGCGACTCGCGCGGGAGTTGAGTCGGGCGGATCCATGCCGTACCGCGGTGACTCGCCTGTTCGGTCATTCGGGACCGAACCGGATCTCCTGGATCCGGGAGGGATGGCGGGAGGCCCGGACCTTCGTGGAGGCGCTCAACGGAGTACTGCAGGTGGTTTGATCCACTCCCGATCGGCCGCAGCCGAGAGGCCCAAGAGGGGTCAGCCCGAGGTCAGGACCACGCCCTCCGTCTCGGCCTGGACCACACCGCCTTCGACGTTGCGCACGTCGGGAAATCCGTGCGCCTGGAGAAGGCTCATCCCCTTCCCCGACCTCGCCCCGGTCCTGCAATACAGGAGTATGGGACGATCCCGGGGCAACTCCTGAGCGCGATCCACGAGATATCCGAGATGAACGTGACGCGCCCCATCCACGTGCCCTTCCTCCCACTCCGTGAGGCGGCGAACGTCCACCAGCACGGCATCTTCCTCCTCGACCGCACGAAGCGCCTCCGTCCATCCGACGACCCTGGAACTCTCCAGCCCCCCGTGCGCCGCCGCCCAGGCATCGAGGGCATCCGGTCCGAAGAAACCTTCCGACGCATCGATCCCGATGAAGGCGAGGTCGCGAGCGGCCTGCGCTCCCGCCTCCTCGTCGGGGCCCAGGAAGTAGATGGGCCGGTCATAGGGTAGCAGCCATCCCGCCCAGTTGGGGAAATCCCGGTCGAGGGGGATGTTGATGGTTCCCGGCACGTGCCCCGCCGCGAACGCTTCCCGGGAACGCAGATCCACCACCGGAGCGCCCGCGTCGAGCAGCTCCTCGAGGTGAATGGGCGCCATGGGCATCGGGTGCGGAAGACTCCCCAGCACCGCGGGGCCGTCACGATTCATGCGCTTCATGTGGGCGAAGTACACGGGAGGCTCGGGCTGGTCGCTCAGGACCTGCTCGACGAAGTCGTCCTCCGACTCGCAACGGAACGCCCAGTTGGTGAGCACCTCGTACCCGAGGGTGGAGGTGGGAACGGCCCCCAACGCCTTCCCGCACGCCGAGCCCGCGCCGTGTCCGGGGAGGATCTGGAGGTATCCCGGAAGCGCCCGGAACCTCTCCAGGCTCTGCCAGAGCGTGCGGGCACCGGCCTCCATCGTGTCCCGGATCCCCGCGGCTTTCTCCAGGAGGTCGGGACGGCCCACGTCTCCCACGAAGACGAAATCTCCGGTCAGCACCCCCATGGGCTCGTCGGAGGCGGCCCCGTCCGTGACCATGAACGAGATGTGCTCCGGCGTGTGTCCCGGCGTGTGCAGGATCCGGATACGGACGTTCCCCAACCGGAGTTCATCCCCGTCGTGCACGACGCGGACGTCTTCCTCCTGATCGCAGAAGGTGTACAGCCAATCCGGTCCGCCCTCTCCCGACAGCACCAGGGTGGCCCCGCTCCGGCGGGCCAACTCCCGCGAACCCGAGAGATAGTCGGCGTGAATATGGGTTTCGGTGACGTACCGGATGGCCATCTTCTCCGCCTCCGCGGCGCGGAGGTAGAACTCCACGTCGCGGTTCGGATCCACCACCACGGCCTCGCCCGTGGCCTGACACCCCACCATGTAGCTGGCCTGGGCGAGTTTCTCGTCGTAGAAGCGTTTCAGGAGCATGCGCCGATCTCCGAGTGGGAACTGGAAGCGGTCAGGTAGGATGATTCTGATACGCCGATTCCGCCAGCTTGCTCCACCCGAGGGTGCGCGAGCATCTTGCCGGGACCGGTACGGACACCCCCGCACCCGACCCCTTCCCACCCAGGGAGAACCCATGTATCGCGGAGCGCGCTTCCTCACCCCTATGCTCGGACTCCTCCTGGCCACCGGGACGCTGGCCGCCCAACAGGCCCGGCTCACCACCGCGGACCTCGCGGCCCTGGCGCCCAGGGAGATCGGCCCCGCCACCGTGAGCGGACGCATCGTGGACCTGGCGGTGGTGGAGGCGGACCCGAAGGTCTTCTACGTGGCGTCGGCCACGGGCGGCGTATGGAAGACCACCGACAACGGCGTGCGCTTCACGCCGGTGTTCTTCGAGGAGGCCGTGCATTCGGTGGGCGCCATCGTCGTTCATCAGCGTGACACCAGCGTGGTGTGGGTGGGAACGGGAGAGCGGGCCAGCCGCCAGAGTTCGTCGTGGGGGAACGGGGTGTACCGGTCCACCGACGGCGGAGACACCTGGACAGACATGGGGCTCGCGGAGAGCCGCCATGTGGGACGCATCGCCCTCCATCCCGACGACCCCGACGTGGTGTTCGTCGCCGCCATGGGCCACCTCTGGGGCCCCAACGAGGAGCGGGGCCTGTACAAGTCCACCGACGCGGGAGCGCACTGGAAGCGGGTCCTGTCGGTGGACTCCGAGACCGGAGCCGTGGACGTGGCCATGGACCCGGATGATCCGTCGGTGATGTACGCGGCCATGTACCAGCGGCAGCGGCGCCCCTGGGGATTCCACGGGGGCGGGCCGGGGAGCGGACTCTACCGCTCCACCGACGGAGGGGAGACGTGGACGCTCCTCACCAACGCAGGCCTGGACAACGGACTCCCCACGGGGGACATCGGGCGCATCGGGATCTCCATCTACCGGAGCGACCCCCGCATCGTGTACGCCAGCGTGGAGCAGGGAGAGCGTTACAACGCGTCCACGGCGTACCAGAAGCCGGTGGCGGGGATCTATCGGTCGGAAGACCGGGGAGTCACCTGGACCTTCATGGGCGACTGGAACCCCCGGCCCATGTACGCGAGCCAGCCGCTGGTGGACCCCAACGACGACCAGCGGATCTACATGCTCAACGCCTACAGCTACTCCGACGACGGCGGGAAGACCTTCACCGTTCCGCGGGAGCATCGTACCCACGGCGACGACCGCCTGGTATGGGTGAATCCCAACGATTCGCGCCACGTCATGAAGGCCGACGACGGGGGACTCGGCATCAGCTACGACCGGGGAGACCACTTCCTGTACGCGACCCACCTCCCGCTGAGCCAGTGGTACCACGTCGCGGTGGACATGGCCCATCCCTACAACGTCTACGGTGGCCTCCAGGACAACGGGAGCTGGCGCGGGCCCAACCAGGTGTACCGCGCGGAGGGGATCCTCAACGAAGACTGGGTGCGCTGGGGCGGCGGGGACGGCTTCCTGACGCTGGTGGACACCACCGACAACCGCACGTCGTACGTGGAGAGCCAGTACCTGGGGCTCACGCGTAACGACCTCGTCACCGGAGAGACGCGGGACATCCGCCCCGACCAGCCCGAGGGGTTCATCTCCGACCGGAGGAACTGGACCACCTGGCCGGATCTGGAGAACCCCGACCAGAGACTGGGGAACGCCATGGCGCCGGGGAACTGGGACGGCCCCTTCATCATCAGCCCCCACGACGCGAACACGCTCTACGCGGGGCTGGACCGGCTCTTCCGGAGCACCGACCGCGGGGAGACGTGGACCTCGTTGGGAGACCTCACCAGCGGGACCGACCGGCGTACCCTGGAGATCATGGGACAACGGCCCGACTCCTTCACCCTCTCCCTCGACGACGGGATTCCCTACTGGCCCACCCTCACCGCCGTGGCCGAGTCCGAGTTCACGCCCGGAATCCTCTACGTGGGGACCGACGACGGGCAGGTACAGGTCTCCACCGACGGCGGAGCGAGTTGGGAGAACGTGACCGGCAGCATTCCCGGCGCGCCGGAGATGATGTGGGTCCATGCCATCCACGCTTCGAAGCACAGGGACGGACGGGTCTTCGTGGCGGCCACAAACTACCGGAACGACGACTACGCCAACTACGCCTGGCGGTCCGACGACCACGGCCGCACCTGGGTTTCGGTCGCCGGTGACCTCCCGGCGGATCGGACGGTGCGGGTGGTCCGCGACGACCCCCGCAACCCGGACGTCCTCTACATGGGCACCGAGTTCGGAGCCTGGTGGTCGTGGGACGGAGGCGCACACTGGGTGGAGTTGCGCGGGGGTCTCCCCACCGTGGCGGTGAACGACCTGGTCGTGCACCCCAGGGACAATGACCTGGTCCTCGCCACGCACGGGCGGGGCGTGTGGATCCTGGACCAGCTGAACGCCCTGCAGGAGGTCACGCCCGCCATCGCCCGCGGGCCGGCCCACCTCTTCTCGGTGGAGCCGGCCGAGCAGATCCGATACCGCAACGAGAGGGGCCACACCGGGAACATGATCTTCGAGGGGTCCAATCCCCCGGCCGGCGCCATCCTCGACTACTGGCTGGGAAGCGACGGCGGGGAGGTGTCCCTCACGGTGCACGACGCCGCCGGGGCCGAGATCGCCACCCTGGACGTGGACGGACACGCGGGGATGAACCGGACGGTCTGGGACCTGCGCCACGCCCTCCCCGGGGACGGAGCCGGCGTGGCCCGCCCGGGTCGTGGGCGCTTCGGGCGGGGACCGCGAGGTCCGCTGGTCGTCCCGGGCACCTACACCGTCCGCCTCTCAGTGGGCGGCCACACCATGGAGCGGGACGTGGTGGTTCGCGAAGACCCCCGGATCGAGGTCGATGCGGCGACGCGGGCACGGTGGACCGCGGATCTCCTGGAGATCTCGGGACTCCTGGCCGAAGCGGGGAGAAACGCCCGCCACCTCGACGAGAAGGTGGAGCAGGTGGATGACGGTGGACTGGACGTCTCCGCCGGCACCGCCGCCGAACTCCGCGACATGCAGCGCGAATTCAGGGAGATCACCTCCCGCATCGCGCGGTTGCAGGGATCCGTGGAGGGTTGGGTCGCTCCCCTCTCCGCGGACCAGGCCTCACAGAAGCGCTTCTACACCCGGACGCTGGCGACGCTGGTACGGGAGTTGCACGAACTCCTCTCCGGCCTCCCCGGATAGGAGGCGCCTGCTCCCCGATCTTCGAGGATTTCCACTCGTGCCCGTATCGTCTTCGGTGTCCGGCGGAATCGTGACCCTGGTGGTCGACGGTGACCACACTGCGGGGGAGCTCCGTCGGGAATGTCACGCCGGACACACGGAATCCGGTGGCGAGAGTCCGTTCCGCGTCATCGTCGACATCTCGGGGGCCAGCGGAGTTCGCCGGAAGTCCCTCGGCGACTGGCAGGATGCGTGTCGTGCCGCAAATGGCCACGCCGCGACGCCGGAACGGATCGCCATCCTGGGCTACCGTCAGCCCGACGAGTCGATCCCGGACGGGACCGGCCCCCGGGTCAGGGGATTCCTGACCCGGGAGGCGGCTCTCGACTGGGTCAGCGAGTAGGGACGGTCGCCCGCGCCCAGTCCCACCCCACGAACCCGTCCCGGTTCACCGCCCGCACCCAGAACTCCCCTCCGGGGAATGCGCCCCTGACGCGGATCTCGTCGTCGTCGGTCTCCACCTGCTCCCACCCGTCGCGGGTCCGGAAACGCACCTGGTACCGCACGATCCCCGACTCGGGACCCCGTTCCCAGACGGCCGATGCTCCCTCGGGGCGCTCCCGAACCTTCAACCCGGACAGGCGGGACGGACTCGACGCCAGGAGCATGACGGTGGCCACGGTGGTCCGGCTCACCTCCGCCACGAGCCGCTGGTCGACGGTCTCCAGGCGGTCGGTGACCTGATGGTAGTGGGGATTTCCCAGGACCGGGTACGATCCGATCCCTCCGACGATGTCCCCATACACCTCGTAGTAGGCATGGGCGTCGGTGCTCTTGTAGTAGAGGGCATCGTAGGTGATGAGGTCCGAGAACTGGATGGCCGCCCCGTGCTGGATGTCGCGGATCCCCGGGTTGGAATAGCGGACCGTGTTGTCCAGGCGCTGATCGTTGGCCCACCCCACCATGTCGTTGTTCAGCGCTCCCACGATCCGCTTCCCCCCGGCCACGGCCCGGCGCACATACTCCCGGCTCCCCAGGAGGCCTGCCTCCTCTCCGGTGAAGAAGGCCAACTCGATGGTGGCGGCCTGCGGCCGGCTCTTCAGGACGCGCGCGGCTTCCAGGAGGGCGGTGGTGCCCGACGAATCGTCGTCGGCGCCGGGCCCACGGATGCTGGAGTCGAAGTGGGAGCTCACCACGTAGACCAACGCCGGATCGACGGTACCCTCCACGCGGACGATCACGTTGGCCGTGCGCACCCCGGGAAGAGGCTCGAACCACTGGACCTCCGGCTCGTACCCCCACCCCCGTAGCGTCTCGACGAGATAGTCGATGGCCAGTCGGTTCCCCGGCTGGGTGATGTACTTGGAATCGAGGACGTAGAGGCGCCGCGCGTATTCGTAGATCCGATCCACGGATACCTCGGAGGCGGCGGCGCGGACCTCCGCGGCGGCCGGAGCGAACATCTCCTCACCCCTCCGCCGCAGGTCCTCCTCGGCGGCCAGGTTCTCCTCCAGACGCCGGCGCACGCCGTCCCGGGAGACCGTGCGCGTGAAGTCCAGCACGTACACGCCGCGCTCGGGAGAGACCGTGTCTCCGTCGCGCTCCGCCACGATGTAGAGGTGCTTCCCGTCGGGGGTGGGCACCCACTCGTATTCCGGGGCGATGGTACGCACCGTGTTGTTGTGGAAGAGCTTGGTCGCGGCGCCCGTCCCGGCGTCGTACACGTACGACCGGCGGTGCCGCCCTTCGCCCTTCACCGCGAGGACCCTTCCATCGTCCAGCCACCGCGGAAAGAGGTCGTGCTGGATCTCCTTCGTGACCTGGACGGCGTTCCCGGATCCGTCGGTCGCCGCCACGAAGATCTCCCAGTCGTCGCGCGGTCTGGCCTGGAAGGCCACGCGGCGCCCGTCCGGCGAGAGCGCCGGGCCCGCCAGCGGCCCCGGGGTGCGCACCACCGACCGGGCGGCCAGCCCCCCCCCGGTGAGGGAGGTCCGCAGTTCGACCACCTCCAGGGCGGAATCGTCGGCCCCGGCGGTCACGAAGGCGAGGGTGGATCCATCGGCGGACACGGTGGGATCGCTCCCACCGGCGAAGAAGAAGGTCCGACCGTCCACCAGGTCCTTCACGGCGACTCCCGGTGTCGCGTCACCCGTCCGCGCGGGCGATCCGGTACCCACGGGACTTTCCACCGGGACCGAGAAGACGAGGAAGCGGCCGCCGGGCACCGCGACCGGATCCGCCTTGAGCCGGGCGCCCGCGGAGATGGGGGTGGCGACGCCGTCCCTGACCTCGAGGAGCTCCGTCATCCCGTCCCCGCCCGGTTCCGCGGCCACCACGTAGAGGATGTCGTTGTCCGGAGCGTAGGAGATCCCCACGGGGAACCACGTCCCGAGCCCCACGACCTCCTCCTCGCCGGACACCAGATCCCGGACCAGGATCCCGGTGTTCATCGCCTCCAGCCGGCGCAGGGTCGCGAACGCCGCCCGCATGGCGTCTCGATCCCGTGCGGTGCGGGCCGCTTCCGCTTCCGCCCGGGCCCGCCGTAGCTCCTCCGTGTCGGACACACGCAGGTAGGCCACCTTCCGCGCCGGGCTCAGGCGGGCGCCGGTACCGGGGAGGGTGGCGACCACCTTTCCCGGAGTGCCCACCTCCACCACCCGGGTCACCACGGTCTCCCCTTCGGGAACCTCGAAGGTGACGTACCGCCCCAGCGGACCCATGCGCAGCGCGCGCCCGTCGGGAGCCACCTCCGTGACGGAATACCACTCGCCCGTGAGGAGCGCGATGTCGGAAAGAAGCGCCTCTCCCCTGGGTCCGTTCAGCACGTCCAGGTACCCCCGAAGCGCGGTGGGATAGTCTCCGCGGTCCCACGCCAGGTACGGCTCCTCCAGCTCCGGAGCCCGGGGCATGAACGGCTGGGCGGAAAGGGTCGAGCCCGTCAGGAGCGCGAACAAAGGGAGGACGAGGAGTTTACTCATGTTCTGCATCGTGGATGAAAGAAGTGAAGGGAGCCCACCCGGCACCGGCCCGACTGGCCACCCCGGGACGCAGGCGCGAAGTTTGTCACGGTCGGAGAACGGGAACAAGTCGCATGATTCCAGGAGAACGAGCCATGCACCGCAGTACGTGGAACACCTGGACCGCCATGATGGTTCTGGCCGGCGCACTCCTTCCCGCGGGGGCCGCCGGATCGGACCCGGGCGACCGAGGAGACGGGGTGGTGGCGTTCGTGAACGTGAACGTCCTCCCCATGGACCGCGCGGGAGTCGTGTCCGGTCAGACGGTGGTGGTTCGTGACGGAATCATCGTGGCCATGGGCGACGCCGGCACCGTGACCATCCCCGACGACGCGGTGCGCATCGACGGGACCGGACGCTTCCTCATGCCGGGGCTGGCGGAGATGCACGCCCACGTACCTCCGGTTCCCGACCCGCCCCGGGACCAGCTCGAAGACATCCTCTTCCTGTACGTCGCGAACGGAGTGACCACCATCCGCGGGATGCTGGGACAGAGCTACCAGCTCGATCTGGCGCGTGAGCTGGAGCGCGGCGAGATCCTCGGACCCACTCTCTACGTCGGTGCGCCCTCGCTGAGCGGCGCCACCGCCCCGGATCCCGAGACCGCGGAGCGCATGGTACGGGCACATCACGCGGCCGGGTACGACCTGCAGAAGATCCACCCCGGACTCTCGCTGGAGACCTGGGACCGCATGACCGCCGTGGCCCGGGAGGTGGGGATGACCTTCGGAGGCCACGTGCCCTCCGACGTCGGGCTGATCCACGCCATCGAGACGGGGATGTCCACGGTGGATCACCTGGACGGATACGTCCAGGCCGTGGCCGGCGACGACGTCGTCTCGCAGATCAACACGGGAAGACCGATCAGTCTGGACGGGCTGATCGGCGGAGTGGACGAGCGCCGTGTCGACGCCCTGGTTCGCCTCACCCTGGAGCACGACGTGTACGTCGTTCCCACTCTGTACCTCTGGGAGAACCTCTACGGAACGGGGGACCCGGAACCCTTCCTGCGGCTCTCCGAGATGCGCTACGTGTCGCAGGCTCAGCGCGACGCCTGGCGCCGCCAGGCCGCGCCGGGACCCAAAGGGAGTCCGGACGCCCTCGAAGCCTTCTTCGACCTCCGCAAGCACATCCTCGGGAAGCTCGCCGACGCCGGCGCGGGCATCCTCATGGGTACGGACTCACCCCAGATGTTCAACGTTCCGGGATTCGCCCTCCACCGTGAGATCAGACTCATGGCCGACGCCGGGATGACCCACCACCAGATCCTCCTCAGCGGTACGGCCACCGTGGCCCGGTACGTGGCGGATCACCTCGGACTCGAAAGCAACTTCGGTACCGTGGCCGTGGGCAACCGCGCCGACCTGGTGCTCCTGGAGTCCAACCCTCTCGAGGCTCTGGAGAACCTCACGGACCGGGTGGGCGTGATGGTGCGCGGCCGCTGGGTCACACGGAGCCAGATCGACGCGGGATTGGAGCGGTTGGCGACGAAGTACTCCGGGGGCGGCACCCCGCCCCCGGAGTGAGTACTCAGCGCTTCCGGATCACCAGGATGGCGCCGCCCACCATGTCGGTTCCGTAGCGCGTGGTCGCATCGCTGGCGCTCATGTAGCGCAGTTCCTGTGTTTCCACCGCCCGGACGGTGCGAAGGACGTCGAGACCACTATTCTGCGGGACCCCATCGAGGATCACCCTGGGCAGTGCCGCGTCTCCGGAGAAGGACGCTGACCCTCTCGATTGCAGCCACCGGGGCCGGAGACGCTGGATGGCCGTCAACAGGTCCAGACTGCCTACGCCCTCGAGCTCTTCCGCCGTGATCACGTTGCCCGAGCCCGACGAGGTTCTCCCCCCTTGCTGACCGCTCGATGCGCAGCCCGCCGCGAGAAGAACGAGGGTGAACACGACCGGGATACCACGGATCGCATACCGAGGGGTCATGGTGAATCTCCATTGTATGAATACGAACGAGCGCTTCGTGACCGGAACGTTACGGCCCAGCGTCGGAATGGGGCCGACGTAAACGAAACCTTGCCGTTCTCCAACTCCTGAGAGGTCTCCGGGGATCGCTCAGGCATAGCTCGGCGGCACAGACACCTCGCTCCGTTCCGGGAACGGCACGGGCACCTGGGGAAAATCATACGCGCCCGGAAAGTCCCCCGCCACCTCCTTCTGCTTGCCGCTCCACGACTCGATGTCGAGCCGATAGACCGCCGTGCGCTTCAGCTCCTCGTCCGTGGTTCCCCGATAGTCCGAACCGTATTCGAGGTGGGGCGCGTACTTCTCCAGGAGGATACGGAGTCCGTGGCGGGCCTCGTCGGAACCGTCCACGATCCGCGCGACGCCGAACACCACGACGCCGCAATATTCCACGCTGAATTCCAGCGCCTCCAGCGCGGGGAGCATCCGCCCCATTGCCGTGGCGGAGAAGCATACCCGCTCCTCGTCCGCCACATTGTCCCGGGTCCGCCCCGTGCGGTGCGTGTGGAAGTAGATGCAGTGCCGCTCCTCGTCGAAGGCGAAGAGGTTCGAGTTGAGGAAGGGCTGGCCGTCCTCCCCCACGGTGGCGAAGAACCCCATGGGGGCAACCCGGAGGAAGGCACGGATCCACTCCTCGTCCTTCCCCCGGTCCCGGCGGCGGAGCGCGGCCCGGGGATCCGTCCCCACGGGCTGCTCCGCTCCGGCCTCGGTGGTCACGCGCCCTCGCCCAGGTAGGCCTCCCGGATGAGCTTCCGGTGATGCAGCTCGTGTCCGGTCATCATCCAGGCCAACGCCCGCACCGTCACCTCGAACCCGCTGGCCACGCCGCGCTTCGCTCCGTCGGCTTCTTCGAAGGACCGGAAGAGCGCCACGTTCGCCCGACGCAGGGCCTCCCATTCGTCGGCCAGGTCGGCCAGAGGGCGCCGGCCGGCGCTGCTGGCCCGGGCCCACCCGATCTGGTCCATCCCCGACAGCTCTCCTTCTCCGCCCCGGGCGAACCAGAGGGCCCGGAAGGCGAAGAGACGCTCCACGTCGATGACGTGCCCCACCGACTCACGTAGACTCCACTTCTCCGGAGCGTAGCGGAACTCCTCCCTGTCCGCGGGAACCGAACGCAGGAGGGCCAGCGTCTCCCGGATCTCCGTCTCCATGACGTCGCAGATGTCCCCTTCGGGGACCATGTCGATGTACTGACCGTAGTAGGGGTTGTACTCGGACGCCTCCGGCCGGGGGAGGGTGAACGCCGCCGGGTTCACTGGCTCACCCCCCGGCCGTCGAGGTTCTCGATGGTGGCCATGGAGGGGCCCCTCTCCCGCTGGAGCTTACGCGCCGCCGTCTCGGCGTCGCGCATGGCGCGCAGCACGTTCTCACCCGCCAGCTTGGCCATCTCCTCTTCCGTCCACCCGCGCCGGGAAAGCTCGGCGAAGAGCCTGGGGTACGCCGACACGTCCTCCATCCCCACCGGGGTGGAGTCGATACCGTCGTAATCCGACCCGATCCCCACGTGGTCGATTCCCGCCACGTCACGGACGTGCTCGATGTGATCGGCCACGTCGCCGATGGTGGCCTCCTCGTTCTCCGTGAGGAAGCTGGGCACGAAGGTGATCATCACCACCCCGCCGTTGGCGGGAAGACGGGTGAGCACGTCGTCGGGAACGTTGCGCTGGTGATCCCGCACGCCCTTCGCGTCGGCATGGGACCAGATCACCGGAGCCTCCGCCACGTCGAGGGCGTCGTGCATCGTCTCCGGAGAGGTGTGGGAGAGGTCCACCAGCATACCCATCCGGTTCATTTCACGCACGACCTCCTTCCCGAACTCGGTGAGTCCGCCGTGGTGTCCCGGATCACTGGCCGCGTCCGCCCAGTCCAGCGTGCCGTTGTGGGTGAGCGTCATGTATCGCACGCCCATGGCGTAGTACGCCCGCAGCGCGCCCAGCGAGTTCTCGATGGCGTGTCCGCCCTCGATCCCCAGCATGGACGCGATCTTCCCGCGGGCGAAGATCTTCTCCACGTCGGACGCGTCGAACGCCTGCTCGAACACGTCGGGATACCTGGCGATGACCTGGAGCGCGATGTCGATCTCCTCGAGCTGCATCTTGGCGGATCCGGACTCCACCGACTCGTACGGGATGTACACCGACCAGAACTGGCCGCCCACCATTCCGGCGCGGAGCCGCGCGATGTTGGTGTGGAAGGGTGTGTCCCCCCGCAGGTCGTGCTCCGGGGCCTCCACGTCGTGGGGAGCCACCGCGGACTCACGGATGGCCCAGGGAAGGTCGTTGTGCCCGTCGATGAGCGGCGTGGCGGCGAGCACGCGCATCGCCTTGGCCATGTGGGCGTCTTCCTGCGCCTGGAGCGTCCCGGCTCCGAGAACGAGGGTGATCAGCAGGGTGGTTGCGACTCGGCTCATGGGTGTCGGATCCTCGAAGGATGGTCGTGGGTCGGGTGGTCGGGGATCAGTAGATCCCGGTCTCCTGGGCGTAGGCCGCTTCCAGCCCCGCCAGGTACTGGCCGAACAGGCCCTTCATGGTCGCGTGCTCGCGGACGACGGCTTCGCGGAAGGCTTCGTCCTCCAGGAAGTCGTAGAGCACCGCCGCCATGATCTTCGCGTCGAAGAGGAAGCCGGTGTGCCCCACCTCCTTCATGCTGTCCTCCCAGCGCTCGTACGAATGGCCCGGCGCCGGCGAGGAGAACACTCCCACGCTCAACCCCGGGATGTCGCGGGTCACGAACCCGGTCTCCTCGTACCCCGCCGGCCGTTGGGGTTCGGGGTTGAGGCCGGGCGCGCCCATCCGCTCCGCGTAGGCGTATCCCAGCTCCTCCAGCGTCCCCAGGGTGATCCCGTCCCGGTACTCCCCGTAGACCTCGATCTCCACCTGCGTCCCGGTGGCCATGGCGGCGGCACGAGCGGCGTTGGCGATCATGGAGTCCATATGGGCCAGATACACCTCGTCGGGATAGCGGATGTAGTAGTCCACCACGGCCCGGTCCGGCACCACGTTCGGCGCCTTCCCACCCTCGGGGATGATCCCCTGCACCACGGCCTCGGGCCGGAAGGTGGGGCGGAGGTGATCCACGGCGGTGTAGAACTGCACCGCCGCCGAAAGGGCGTTCCGCCCCGCCCACGACTGGCGCTGGTGGGCCGGGCGGCCCGTGAAGACGTACCGGACCATGTTGATGTTGAGGCAGCACACTCCGAACCCCGGCCGGTTGCGCCCCGTCTCACCCGACCCGTGGCTGCGGATGAGGATGTCCGCCTCGTCGAAGACGCCGGCGCGGTGCATGATGACCTTGGCGGGCGGCCCCATCTCCTCGGCGGGGGTCCCGTAGATCTTCACCGTCCCCGCGCGGCCGTGCGACTCCATGTGCTCGGCCAGCGCCACCGCGGCCGCGAACCCCACGGGACTCTGGGCGTTGTGCTGGCACCCGTGGTAGTCCTCGGTGGTTCCGCGCAGAGCGTCGTACTCCACGATGATCCCCAGGGTGGGGCCATCGGCCCCCGCCGGCGAGGTCCAGGTGGCCTCGAAGGCGGTCTCCAGTCCGGCCACCCCCATCTCCACCTCGAAGCCCAGCGCGTCGAGAACCTTGGACAACGTGTCGACGGTCTGGAACTCCTCGAACCCGTGCTCGGGATTGCGGCCGATGTGGTCGGAGAGCGCCAGGAGGCGGTCGTACCAGATGGACTCCACCGCCTGGATCACGGACTGCTTGGCCGCGCCCCCCCGCCCGGCCACCCGGGCCGCGAGACGGGCCGGCTGGATGTCCGCCTCGAGGGCCTCGATGGCCGCCACCACGGGCGCGGCCGCGGCCCGCTCGGTGGGCGTCGTCTGACCTCCGACGGGGGCCACCGCCGCCAGGATCACCAAGAAGGGAAGTGCGCTCCGGTACATACGGGCCTCCGCCATCATCGGAAGAAGACGTGGGAATCAGGGCACTCAACCTGAGCCATGGGAGGGGCCCCGGTCAACCGGGTCCTGCGCCGACTTTCCAAGCAGCGTCCCCAGGGCTCACATTCCCCCGACTCCACACTTCCACCGGAGGGGCCATGCTCACCCACCGCCGATCCATCCCGACCCTCGCCGTGACCTTCGCGGCCCTCGCGCCCGCCGCCGTGTCCGCCCAGCTCCCCGGCCCCGCAGCGGCGGCGTGGGAGGAGGTGGCGGGCGGGTGGCACGCCGTCCTCGCCGACGAGGGGATCGTGGGAGCGAGCCTGGCCCTGGTGGTGGACGGGAAGGCGGAACGCCACGAAGTGCACGGGTTCGCCGACCTGGGAGAGCGCCGCCCCGTGGACGACCGGACGATCTATCACTGGGCTTCCATCACCAAGACGCTCACCGCCATCTCCATCATGCAGCTCCGCGACCGCGGGCTTCTCTCCCTGGACGATCCCATCGTGGACCATGTCCCCGAGCTGCGCGACGTGTACAACCCGTTCGGAAGGATGGAAGACGTCACCATCCGCCAGATCATGAGCCACTCGGCGGGGTTCCGCGCGGGTACCTGGCCCTGGGGAGGAGACGAGGAGTGGCATCCGCACGAGCCCACGGAGTGGTCGCAGTTGGTGGCCATGATCCCGTACACCCGGATCCACTTCCCTCCGGGATCGCGCTTCAGCTACTCCAACCCGGGGATCATCTTCCTGGGGAGGGTCATCGAGAAGCTCACCGGTGACGTCTTCGAGACCTACGTGGACAAGAACGTCTTCCGCCCCCTGGGGATGCGGAACGCGTACTTCGACGGAACACCGCGGCACCTCCTGGCCCACCGATCCAACCATTACTTCGTGGAGGAGGGCACGTCGCCGCGGGCCGGCGGACCGGACTTCGACACGGGGATCACGGTGTCCAACGGCGGGCTCAACGCCCCCGTCACGGACATGGTCCGTTACCTCGGCTTCCTCATGGGATCCCCCCCGGACGACATCCCCGACGGGTGGTCCGCCGACGCCGTCCTCTCCCGTGCCAGTCTCGAGGAGATGTGGAGGACGGTGGTGCCCATCCAGGATACCGGCATCGGGCGGGAAACCATGGGGCTTTCCTTCTTCCTGTACGACAACGGCGGCACACGGATCGTCGGCCACACCGGGACGCAGCGGGCCTTCTACTCCTTCATGGCGTTCGACCCGGTCGCGCGGGTGGGCGCCGTCGGCGCGTTCAACACCGCGGGAACGTCCGGGTCGGGGCCGGACACGCACGCCATCCGCATCGGGACGCGTGACGCGGTGGTCAACCAGGTATTCCCCCTGGTGCGCGGAGGGGCCCGATGAGCCTCTCCAGACGGGAGTTCGTCCGAGTCGCGGGCGCCGCCTGCCTCACGCCCGCTCTCCCGGGCTTCTCGCGAGGCGACTCCGCCGGGGCCTCGATCGCCCGCTGGCCCGGGTACGGCGGCGCCACCGTGGTGGACGGCCTCGGCGGTCCGCTCCAGTTCAACATCCCCCAGGGAGGACTCCCCCTCACGGCCGAGGATCTCGCCCGGGTGGCGGAATCGGGGATCACGGCGCTGAACCTGACCGTGGGAGTGGTGGGGAGCAGCGCGCCGGACCCCTTCCGGACAACCGTGGATCGCATCGCCGCGTGGGACCAGGAACTCACCCGCAGCTCGACGGCCCTGCGCGGCGTACGCACCCTGGCGGACCTCCGCGACGCCAAGGCCACGGGGCGCCTGGGGATCATCTACGGATTCCAGGACGCCGTTCCGCTGGAAGGACGGATCGAACGGCTGGCCCTCTTCCACGAGATGGGCGTGCGGGTGATCCAGCTGACCTACAACGACCGCAACCGCCTCGGCTCGGGTTGTCTCGACCCCCGGGACGGCGGCCTGTCCGACTTCGGACACGAGGTCGTCGGCTCCATGGAGGAGATGGGGATCCTGGTGGATCTGTCCCACTGCGGCGCGCGCACCACCCGGGAGGCCGTCGAGGCGTCGACCCGCCCCCCGTCCATCACCCACTCCGGATGTTCCGCGATCCACCCCCACCCGCGGAACAAGGACGACGAGACGCTGCGGGCACTGGCCGACCGGGGCGGGGTCATGGGGATCTACCTCATGCCCTTCCTCAACGCGTCGGGCCCCCCCACCGCGGAGGACGTCCTGGCGCACCTCGACCATGCCCTCGACGTGTGCGGCGAGGACCACGTGGGGATGGGAAGCGACCAGGGGATCGTTCCCCTGGACGTGGGCGGAGACTTCCCCGCCCGGTTCCACGCGGAGTCCCAGCGCCGCTCCGCCGCCGGCATCGCCGCCCCGCGGGAAGACACCATCCCGTACGTTCCCGACCTGAATCACCCCCGCCGCATGGAGACCATCGCGGACCTCATGTCGGCGCGCGGACACTCCGACCGGGTCGTCGAGAAGGTGCTCGGTGCGAACTGGGCACGCCTCCTCGGAGAGGTGTGGCGGTAGGCGGGCCGCGTCCCGAAGGGGGCCGCGGCGCCGCCGACCTTCCAATCCGACCCCATCGCTACTTGATTGGGAATCCCACGCTGAGCCGGATACCGAACCCGGTGTTCGTAAGGCTGAGCGCGCCCGCCGAGTCGTCCACGGATACGAATCCGTAGGTGTAGGTTCCCATCAGTCCCACCATGGTCCCTTCCCCGACTTCCATGTCGAGGCCGAGTCCACCCGTGGCACCCACGTCCCAGGATTTGACGTCCGCGTCAACGCAATCCTCGGTGACGACGGCACCCGTGGCCGGCTCGAACTCCAGGCCACAACTGGCCTTGAACGACCCCGTGGGGCCA
>JAOUPR010000159.1 GCA_029879725.1 Gemmatimonadota bacterium
TGGCCGTTCCCCTCGCGTTGGCCCACCCGCCCGCGGAGTTGGCGTTCGTCCTCGACGACGCCGATCCGGAGGTCGTCGTGGCACACCCCGATCTGCACGACCGTATCGCGGGAGTGGCCGCCGAGCGGGGCCTCCACGTCCTCTCCACCCCGGCGCTTCTCGCCGAGGGACCGGCGGGAACTCTCCCGGCGGTGGACGCGGGGCGGCACGCCATGATGCTCTATACGTCCGGCACCACAGGAAAACCCAAGGGTGTGGTGATCACACACGGAAACCTGGAGGCACAGGTCGAGGCACTCGTCCAGGCGTGGGGGTGGTCGGACGAGGACCACATCCTCCTCCACCTTCCCCTCCACCACGTCCACGGCATCGTGAACGTCCTGAGCTGTGCTCTCTGGTCCGGAGCGGCCTGCCAGATCCTCCCCCGCTTCGATGCGGTGGAGGTGTGGGAGCGCATCGGACGAGGCGACCTGACGCTCTACATGGCCGTGCCCACGGTCTACGGTCGCCTTCTCGGAGCGTGGGAGGCGGCCGACGAACCCACCCGTGCCCGCTGGAGCGCGGGGGCGCGGAGTCTGCGCCTCATGGTTTCGGGCTCCGCCGCGCTTCCGGTTCCCACCCTCGAACGGTGGGAGGAAGTCACGGGACACCGGCTTCTGGAACGCTATGGGATGACGGAGATCGGGATGGGCCTGTCCAACCCTCTCCTCGGGGTCAGGCGGCCGGGATACGTCGGCACCCCGCTCCCGCGGATGCAGGTCCGGCTCATGTCCGACGAAGGAGAGATCGCCCCGGACGGACACCAGGGGGAGATCCAGGTGAAGGGGCCCGCGGTGTTCTCGGAGTACTGGAGACGGCCCGACGCCACGGCGGAGGCCTTCACCGGCGACGGATGGTTCCGTACCGGCGACCGCGCGGTGGTCGAAGACGGCGCCTTCCGGATCCTGGGACGCTCGAGCGTGGACATCCTCAAGAGCGGGGGAGAGAAGATCTCCGCTCTGGAGATCGAAGACGTACTGCGCACGCATCCGGCGGTCCTCGACTGTGCCGTCGTGGGCGTACCCGATCCCGCGTGGGGCCAGCGCGTGTGCGCCGTGGTCGTCAAGAGGTCGGACACCGCCGCCGACGAGGAGGAATTGCGGGCATTCGCGCGTGAGCGACTGTCCACGTACAAGGTGCCCAAGGACATCCTCTTCGCGGACGAATTCCCCCGGAACGCCATGGGGAAGGTGCAGAAGCCCGAAATCGTGAAGCTCTTCTCCTGATCGGGCGCCTCAACTCACGAGGTAGGCCACCACCACGCTGACCAGGAACACGAAGGCGCAGACTCCTCCCAGGAGCGCGTTCCTCCACGTGAACACCCGAGACCGGTGCAGCGGATGGGCTCGGGGGATGCGGTGGACCTCGGCGGGAGTGAGCCCTTCCGCCGCCGCCACCTCCGCCGCGACCCGGGCCGAGAACTCCTCGTCGGTGAGCGGCTCCGGTCCGGTCCTGCGACGCCCTGTCAGCCAGGGTACCCCCCCCTGCACATAGGTCGTCACGACGGTCACCGGCCACCCGGGAACGAGGAGCACGAAGGCGAGCGTAGGGGTCCACGCGGGAAGGCCCCACGCCGCCGTCAGGGCCACGACCACCCGGTGACCGGCCCACATCCCGGCGGCGAACCCCACACCAACCTGCCACACCCAACGGCGGTGGACCTCGACGAGGAATTCGGCGAAGGGTTTCATGGGCGGTCCGGGCAGGAGGAGAGGAACCCACTACAATGGCGCCGTCACCACCGAATCCTCAAGAGTCGCCTCGATTCGCCCGCCCGTCCCTTGATCCCCATGGCCTCGAATTTGCATCATTCATCCTCACCATGAACGACGAGCTGCGACCGGGTCCGCGGGTACGGGATCGTGTCACGCGGCGTCGTCCCTCGCTTCACAGTGGATGCACCGCACAGGAGAATGCTTCCATGATTGGAACTACCGTAGCGAACAGGGGCGGACCGATGCGTACGCTCAACACCTTCCTCGCCGTCTGCGGCCTCGTCGCGCTCGGAGCCTGCGAGAGCGGCACGGCCCCGGGTACGGCACACGTCCGCGTGCTCCTCACCGACGCGCCGTCCGACCTCATCGAACGGGCGGACGTCTGGGTCTCCCACATCTACCTCCAGGGCGGCGGCGAAGAGAACGACACGCTCGCCACCAGCTCCGAGGCGGACACCGTGGGTCGCGTCGATCTCTTCAACGACCCTGGGAATCCGAAGAGCTACGATCTCATGACGCTCCGCGACGGCGTCACCGCGGACCTCACCGGAACCGTGGAGGTCGACGTGGCCATGTACCACAACCTGCGGCTGGTGGTGGACAGCGCCATGGTGACGCTCAAGGATGGCATCACCATGGAGGACGGCAGCAGCACCACCACCCTGTTCGTCCCCAGCGGCCAGACGTCGGGGATCAAGGTGCAGCTCGCCGGGCCCATCGACGCGGAGGACGGCGAGGAGATCGAGATCCTCGTGGACTTCGACGTCGACCAGAACTTCGTGATCCAGGGGATCCACGGTCCGGGCGGGATCCGCGACATCCTCTTCACACCGCGCCTTCAGGAAGTGCACCGCACGAAACAGTAGGGAAGCGTCGTCCGCCCCCGGGAAGCCGTTCCCGGGGGCGGACCGCGTTCCGCGTCAGTTCAGGATGGCGCGGGCTTCCTCCAGCCCCTCGCTCACGCGGTCCAGCGCCGCGGCGATCTCGCCCACGAAGAGCGCCACCTCCTCCCACTCCCGCTGCTCGATCCCCTCCCGTACCCCGGGAAGCGTCTTCACACCGTATCCCGTCCAGAATCCCGGCGCGTAGATCTGGTGCCGGAACCACGGCCTCCTGGGCAGACCCTCCGGCCGGGTCAGCCGCTGCTCCATTCCCCTGAGAAGGGCGTTGACCCGGCGCGCGGCATCACCGTCCGGTCCACCGCCCGAGACGGCCTCCACCACGGCTTCGTCGTAGGCTCCGGCCGCGTCCTCCAGACGGGCCAGCGCGTTCTCCAGAGGCGCGAAGTTGAGGTGGGGTACGGCGCCCCACGCCGCCGGAGGGACGTACACTTGGGTGGGATCCGCGGAGAGCCGATATGCGTCCGAGGCCACCAGGCGATTGTGGCGCTCCGTATCGGCGCGCATCCGGTCGGCCATCGTCTGGACCTCGGTGAGATACAGCCGCACG
>JAOUPR010000160.1 GCA_029879725.1 Gemmatimonadota bacterium
GAGGTCGGCCCAGTTGCCGTAGAGGATGGCGTGCAGGTTGGTCCCCGTGCCCTTCGTGAGGTTGGAGGGAATGTTCGTCGAGACCGCCCCAGGCCGGTCGAGCATCCCCCCGCGGTCCCACACCATCCCGGACCCTGCGGCGCGCTCGGTCTTGCGTAGGATTTTCCGGACCCCGGGAGTGGTGGCGAACCCCATCTGGGCCGCTTCGGCGTCGGACACGGCCACGTCCGCCTCGAGGTCCACGATGTGGTCGTAGGTGGGGGCACCACCGTTCGTGCCGATGGAAACGACCCCGACACCCGAGGTGCCCATCAGCCCAAGCGGCTCGTTGGATACTCCGGATCCGTTGATCGCCACGCGGTCGAGTTCGGCGGCGATGGCGCCCTCCGCGGCCCGGGCGACGACCCGGTCGACCGCGGACATCCCGAGGGTCTGGGCGAGGATCTGACGGGAATACGGGACCGTGCACGCCAGCGTGTGGAGGGCGTAGGACACGGAACCGAGTACCGGCTCGGTGTCGGTGAGGTCGGAGCCGGGGTCCTCGCCGACCCACGTCACGGTGACATCGGTGTCCACCCTGGGCTCGGCGGTCGGGAGGGGTGTCTGCAACATCGTCGCACCGAGAGAGCCAACGACGGAGCGGGCCCGGATACCGTCGATGAACGACCCGGGGCGGGTGTACACGAGCTCCTGCCCGGCCGTGGCCGTGCCTCCATCGAGGGCGCCTCGGATGTCGAGGGGCACGAGGAAGCCCTGGATCGTGCGGGTGTGCCCGACCCCGCGGGAGATCGCGGCACTCAGGGAGTCGTGGATCTCCATCTCTCTCGTGCCGCGTCCGGACTCACCGCCGGCGGCGATGCGAAGGGCGCGGGCTATCGAGTATCGGTTGAGGTCTTCGGCGGAGAATTCGGGGACGCCGGGGCCGGGCAGCTCGGCGAGCAGGGCGGTATCGGACACGGGTTATCTCCTGCGGGTGGTGCGTGGGCGGGGCCCGTGGATGCGGGAGCGCTCGCGCCGGTCGATGGCGCGGCGGATGTTGTTGCGGTGCTGGCGGAGGCCGTCCTGGTATCCCTTTTCGGAGGGCCAAGCCGACGTGGTGTCGGTGGGATCGGTCGCTCCGGAGAGGGAGGAGACGATGGCCAGCGCCAGCGCCAGACCGATGACGGCGAGGATGGCGAGAGTGATCATTTCCACCCCCAGATCCAGGAGCGGCGCCCGTGGGGGTGCTGGATGCGGGCCCCGAAGCGAGTCTCGAGGCGGGAGATGTCGTCGCCCTGCGCTCCCGAGTGTTGGATCCTCGGGGGGGCTACGGGACGGCGCCGCTGGTGCGGGGGCCGCCGGGTCTGGTGATGGATCGTTGGTCTCATAGGGGGAAGATCAGGCGGCGCGACCCGGCCGGGTATCCTCATAATGGGTATCCGCTGGAAGTCGTACTCGGGAAGCCCGGTACGCCCGGTCCAGCCGATTGACGACGGTCTTGTGTGGGATGCCGAGCTCTTCGCACGCCCGGCGGAGGGCGGGGTCTGCGGCAAGCCCAAGGCTCTGGTGGTGCCGGGCCCGCTCAAGTACCGCGGCGGTCTCGATCACATCCTGGAGGATCGTCCCCTGCCATCCGGCCTTGTCTTTGGCGATCAGACCGAAGGGGATGTCCAAGAGGTTACACAGGGTCGCCAGCGCCCGGTGGAGCTCGTCCGACAGTGCGGCCTCGATGAGCTCGCGATCTCCGGGGGCGGCGCGCTTGGGCATGCTACCGGCGACCGTGGCGACGGATGACGAGCTTGCCGGTGAGCTCGGCCTCGTCGATGGCGATGCGAGCCTTGTTCTCGGCGAGGGCGACTTCAGCGGGAAGGCGCTCGACAACTTTGCCCTGGGCGAGGAGAAGCTTGTACGAGATCCACCACGCGATCACGTGGGGGAAGGGGTAGCGCCCATGGGTCCCGGGCTCGCGGGGAAGGCCGCGCCGGTGGAGCTCGCGGATCTGGCGGACGTCGACCTCGAACATCTCGGCGAGGATCTGTTGCGAGCACCAGGCCCTGACCTGCTCACCGTGCATCACTGGCCCGTCGCCTACGAATTCCACGTCACCTCAACCGGAAGCGGAAGTCTAAAAAAATCGGTCTGTCTCTAGGTGTGCTCGGTGCTAGCGCGACACCCGCATGAGAAAGTCCGCCACAGGGACCCGTAAACAATCCAGGCCGTCGGGCGCTCACGCCGCCCTCCCCCGCTGCGCCCCACACCGGAGCTGCTCGTGCCGCCGGATCCACTCGCGGAGTTCCTTGACCGTGACCACCACCTCGCCGCCGATCCTCCGGTGAGGGATGGGGTGGTCGGCCTTCGCACTGAATCGCTTGTAGACCCAACTGGTCGACCGGCCCAGCGCCTCGGCCAGCTCACGGACGCCGATGCGGGTCTCCGCCGGTGCGGTCCACAACTTCTCCCTCCACGTGGACTCCACGGTGGGTACGAGCTCGAGGGCCGGTGCATCGGTGGGCTCGGGCTCGGCATATCTGTCGGGCAGGCGGTCGAGTACGACCCGGGCCGGGACGGTGGCGTCGGCGTCGGCCAACGTGGTGAGCCAGGCACGGAAGGATTGCTCAGTCATCGAACTCCCCCTGGTTCTCGATTCCGATGGTCGTGTTGGCTGTGAGCCTCGGCCGTTCCAATGCGCCGGGTGTGCCTCGATCCCGGTCAACCTCCTGGGCCCACCGGTCCCGCCGCTCCTGATTGCGGAAGAGGCTTTCGGGGAGGTGGTACTGTCTCACGCTCATGTGATGCTCAGATCGCTTCACGGCTTTCAGGATCTTCCGGAAGGCGTTCATCGGCTTGTCTTCGGCCGCGAGTTGCTCGGTCCAGAGGAGCTTCAGCACCTTCCGGCGTCCGTCCGTGAGTGCTGGCTGTCGACCCTTTCCGCCGAGCACTTCGGTCCAGATCTCCCACATATCAGAGACCGGGATTTCCGGTCTCGTAGTTGTTGGAGAACTCGTTGGAGTAGTTACTACTGGAGTACTAGGGTCCGACTGTGAGACCACCCCTGGTCCGATGGTGAGACCACCCTGGTCCGACTGTGAGACGGGGTGGTCTCGTGGTGAGACGGGGTGGTCCGACTGTGAGACCACCCCCTTCGGGATGATCGGGCGGTACAGGTGGGACGTGCGGTCGCCCTCAGGAGCTACTCTCG
>JAOUPR010000103.1 GCA_029879725.1 Gemmatimonadota bacterium
CGTGCGCACGCTGGCCTTCATGGGGTACTACGGCCGCGCCGCCGCACGTGCGAAGATCGGCTACCGCGCGTCTTCCCGAGGATGGGGAGCGCGACAGGGGAGCGCCGGAGCGTGGCCCGCCCGCGAGGGTGCCGCCGGCCCGGAGAGCGTGGTGCTCGTCGCGTCCGAAGTTGCCGGAGACGGCCATGCGTGACGTGCGGGTCGACGTGGTGGTGGTGGGGTCGGGCGCCGGGGGCGGAACCGTGGCGCAGGCACTGGCCCCGTTGGTGGCGGCGGGGATGCGTGTGCTCGTGCTGGAGCGGGGACCGCGCTTCGCCGATACCGACTTCGACGGCGCAGAGACGGCGATGGCGTCCATGCTCTATGCCGACGGCGGGGGGTTCCTCACCGCCGACGGGACCACGACGCTGGCCTTCGGCCGGGCGTACGGGGGCTCCACGGTGGTGTACACCGGGACCTCCCTCCCCGCGCCCGAGCGGGTCATCGCCGACTGGGCCGTTCCCGGACTGGGGCACGGGGACCTCCTCGCCCGCACCCGCCGGTACGTCGCCGAGAACAACGTGCACCTCCTCCCCGACGAGGAGATCAACGAGAACAACCGGCTCTTCGTGGAGGGGTGCCGGAGCGCGGGATACCAGGCCCACCAGTTTCCGGTGAACCTGCGTGGATGCCGTGGGTCCAGCCTCTGCAACCTGGGGTGTCCCAACGGAGCGAAGCAGGGAACGCACAAGGTGCAGCTCCCCCGGGCGGAGTCGGGCGGCGTGGAGGTGGTGACCCGGGCCGAGGTCATCGGGATCGAGGAGCGAGCCGTGCGCGTGATGGTGGGCGCCGCCTCCCCGGGAGAGAGGGGAGCGCCCTCCGAATGGGAGCCCGGTGGATACCGGATCCGGGCGGAGATGGTGGTCCTGGCGGCCGGGACCATGGGCTCGCCGGGCCTCCTCCTCCACTCGGGATTCGGCGCCGCGCTCCCCCGGTTGGGCCACGGGTTCACCTGCCACCCCGCCTTCATTCTCGTGGGGGAGCACGAACGCGAGATCACCAACGACGTGGGCCACCCCAAGAGCTTCTACGTGGACCGGGCGGAGGAGGAAGGGTTCGTCCTGGAGACGTGCATGTACTTCCCCTTCGTCACCGCCAAGAACCTCACGGGGATGGGTCCGGAGCACGCGGCGTTCATGGAGGCGTTCCCCCGGCTCCAGATGATCCTGGTGCTGGCGTGCGACAAGGCCACTCCTCAGAACCGCGTCACCGTGGACCGCGCCGGGAAGACGGTGGTCTACTACCGGTACACGGCGGACACCGTGGAGAAGATGGTGGCCGCCACCCGCGCCTCGGCGAAGATCTTCTTCGCGGCGGGGGCCCGCAGGGTGCACGCGCCTCCCGCCCATCCCACGCTCCTCGACCGGGATGTCCTGGCGGCCGCGCCCGGGGGGCTCGAAGCGGAACTCACGCGGCGCATCCAGGCACGCCATTTCCAGCCCGGCCGGATCTCGGTGTCCGCCGCCCATCTCATGGGGGGATGCGGAATGGGGCGCGACGCCTCCGACTCCGTCACCGACGGGTGGGGGAGGGTGCATGGGCACCGGTGGCTCCGCGTGGCCGACGGCTCCCTCTTCCCCGACTCCATCGAGATCAACCCGTACCTCACCATCATGGCGCTGGCCGACCGGGTGGCCGAGGGCATTCGCGAGGACATGGCATGAAGCCCACCGGCGGCAGGATCGTGGTGGCGGCGCTGGAGGACGAGGGAATCCGGCACACCTTCGGGATCCCCGGCACGCACAACATCGAGCTGTACGACGCCCTCGGCGAGTCGGAATCCGTTCAAGCCGTCCTCGTCACCGACGAGCAGAGCGCGTCGTTCATGGCCGACGGAGCCTGGAGGGCTTCGGGGAGGATGGCGTGCGTGAACGTCGTTCCCGGCGCCGGGCTCACCCACGCCCTGTCGGGGATCGCCGAGGCCTTCATGGACCACGTTCCCCTGCTCGTCCTGGGATGCGGGATCCGGCGGGACTCGGGGAAGGCGTTCCAACTCCACGACGTGGACCAGCAGGCGCTGGCGGCGCCGGTGGTGAAGGGGACGTTCCTCCCGCGCACGGGCGAGGAACTCTACGCCACCATCCGCGAAGCGTGCGCCCTCGCGCGCCGGGCCCCGGCGGGGCCGGTGTTCGTGGAGGTGCCGGCCGACCTCTACCTCTTCACCCACGACGTGGACGTCGACACGGAACGGGAGCGGTGGGGAGCGTCGGGGGGAGCCGGGAGCCTGTCCGCGCCGGAGGGCGGAGCCGTGGACGCGGACGTGGTGCGGCGGGTCGCCGACATCCTCCTCTCTTCGCGCCGGACCCTTCTCTACGTGGGTGCGGGGGCGGCCCACGCGGCGGACGAGGTGGCGGCCGTGGCCGAGCACCTCCAGGCGCCGGTCTCCACGACGTTCCAGGGGAAGGGCGTCTTCCCCGAGAGCCATCCCCTCTTCCTCTGGCCCGGGTTCGGAGCGGCGGCGCCTCCCTTCGTGCGGAAGGTGGCCGAGGCGTGCGACGTCACCCTGGCGGTGGGGTGCCGGTTCGCCGAAGTCGGCACGGGCAGCTACGGCCTCTCCCCCCGCGGAAGGCTCCTCCACGTGGACGTCGATCCCGACGTGCTGGGGCGGAACTTCCCGGCGGAGGTCGCGGTGGCCGCGGACGCCCGAGCGTTCCTGCGGGCGCTCCTGGCGGAGTTGCGCTCCCGGGGAGACGGCCGCCCCCCGGACCCGGGGATGCGCGCGGAAATCACCGCCGGACACGCCGCCGTGTGGGAGGAATGGGAGAGCCACGTCGGGGGCGAGCGCGTCACGCCGGCGCACCTCATCCGCACGGCCCAGGAGGTCTTCGGGCCGGACGCGGTCTACACCACCGACAGCGGGAACGGGACCTTCCTGGCCATGGAATGCCTCCGCCTGGAGCGCCCGGGCCGGTATCTCGCCCCCGTCGACTACTCGTGCATGGGGTACTCGGTGCCCGCCGCCCTGGGGGCGGGGCTCGCCCTTCAGGACACCCCTGTGGTGGCGCTGGCCGGGGACGGCGCCTTCCTCATGACGGGGCTGGAACTCCTCACCGCCGTGCGCGAGGGGATCGGCGCCGCCGTCCTGGTGCTGCGCGACCGCGAGTTGGCGCAGATCGCCCAGTTCCAGGGGACGGCCATGAACCGCAAGGTGGCCAGCATCCTTCCCGACTACGAGTTGGAGCCGCTGGCCGCCGCGCTGGGGCTCCCCTTCCTGCGCATCGACACCGACGACCAGGTGGAGCCGGTCCTCCGCCAGGCGGCCGCCCACCTGCGTGAGGGCCGTCCCGTCCTGGTGGACGTGGCCATCGACTACTCCGAGAAGACGTACTTCACCCGCGGCGTGGTGAAGGCCAACCTGGGCCGCCTCCCCCTCAAGGATCAGGTGCGCTTCGTGGGGCGGGCTCTGGTGCGGAAGGTGACGGGATAGGGGAGGCCCTCAGCGGAACCAGGCCGCGGCGACGCCCTGAGCGACGCTGAAGCTGAGCCACCACACGCGCTCGTCCCCCCGGCGATCGGTCGCGTAGGATACGGCGGTGGCAACGACCATCCCGGCCATTATCCCCGCGAGCTGGCTTCCCACGCTGTTGTCCGTGCCCGGGCGGTCACCGACCAGGTGCAACGCCAACTCACTGCCGAGGGCGCCTCCGACGGGGCCGAGCGAGTAGAACAGGGCGGGTCCTTCAGTCGCCCCGAGGCCGTACCAACCCGCGGCACGAAATCCCAGCACCGCACCCGCCGTGGAGGCGAGAAGAGTCGTTGCCGAGGGCCCGGAACGCGGTGCCTCCTGAGTGGCCCCCGGTGCGGGCATCACGGTGAACAGGAGTACGGCGGCGGCAATGAACGGGAGGTGACGACCCCGCTCCACCTCGCCGGAGGTCCGTCCCTTTCGGAACCATCGCATGGCGATCTGCATCAGTACACTCGGTAGGCGGTGAGGATGTGCCCGTGGCCGGGTGGCCGGCGCAACGAAGGAGAGGCGCGCCGTCGGTCGAAGGTAGGATTCGCCAGGTAACACGCCAACCATGGGCGGTAGCGCCACCGCGACGGCATCCCGCCCTCGGCTCCGACGAGGCGAGTCGGCGCACCGGTGTGGTGAATCTTGCACCTATGGTACGGGCGGGGGGGGGCACAAGGCCATGGCCGCGGACGGGGCCTCACCCGGGGTGCGGACCCCCCATCCCTACGCCGGAAACGACTCCGCCAGAAAGCGTAGCCGCTCGTGCCGCGCCCGGCACGTCCGCCGCGTCGCCTCCAGGTCCACCTCGTCGTCGTGGAAGCGCCGCTGCCGCGCGAAGTACTCCGCGGGGTCGGTGAAGTCGGGCTCCACGTTCACGCGGTACCGCTCGCCGTCGAAGATCTCCACCAGGGGGAAGAGCCCCGACGCGACGGCCATCCGCACCAACGCCACCGAATCGGCGGGCTCCGACTTCCACCCCGTGGGACACGGCGAGTGGATGAGGAGGAAGCGCATCCCGGACATCCCGAAGGCCGTGAGGAGCTTGCGACGGAAGTCCTCCGGGTGGGCGATGGAGAGCGTGGCCGCGTACGGGATCCCGTGGGCCGCCATGATCGCCAGGATGTCCTTCTTCCTCTCTTCCTTCCCCCCGGGCGTCGTGGTGGTGCGGGCGCCGTGGGGCGTGGCCGACGAGCGCTGCCCGCCGGTGTTCCCGTAGATCTCGTTGTCGTAGCAGATGTAGATGAGGTTCTCGTTCCGCTCCGCGGCCGCCGACAGCGTGGCGAGGCCGATGTCGTAGGTGCCCCCGTCTCCCGCCCAGCAGATCACCTGCCCGGACTCCCCGTTGATGTCGCGGATGGCCGCCAGTCCCGAGGCCACCGCCGGCGAGGCCGCGAAGGTGGTGCAGACCGTGGGGACGCCGTAGCTGGTGGTGGGGAAGGCCCCCGCCGTGACCGCCCCGCAGCAGGCGGGGATGGCCAGGGTGCAGGTGTCTTCCGCCTCGGCGAGAGCCCGGCCGAGCATGGTCAGGCCGATGCTCATCCCGCATCCGCCGCAGTTGGTGTTCCCCGCGCGCAGAAGGCACTCGTCGTTGCACGGGATGACCGGAACCTCCGAAAACGCCATGGCGCCGGAGCGGATCCTGGTGGGCGTGCTCATACCATCACCTCCTTCTCCGTCGCGATGCCGGTCCAGACGGGCGGGCCCGCGCGTTCCCGTCCGCGCAGGTCTTCCAACACGTCCTCGATGAGCCCCGGGGTCACGTCGCCGCCCCCGATCCCCACCAGGTAGTCCTGGATCACGACGTCGTCGCGGTGCCCCTGGAAGGCGGCGCGCACGTCCTGCCACCAGACGCCTCCCAGTCCCGCGGCGTAGTCGCGGTCGAGGACGCCGACGCGCCGGGCCGAGGCGCACGCACGGCGGAGCGCCTCTTCGGGGAAGGGGCGGAACATGCGCATCTTCACCAGCCCCACCTTGCGCCCCTCCGCGCGCGCCCGCTTCACGACTTCCGCCGCGGTGGTGGCCACCGTCGCCGAGGCGATGAGGATCTCCTCCGCGTCCTCGACTTCGAGGGTGTCCATCATCCCGCCGGGGTCGCGGCCGAACACGTCCTGGAAGGCGGAGCGGCACTCCTCGAACACCGCGGGCACCCGCCCCATGGCCTCGTGGGTCTCCAGGCGGAGCGAGGTGGTGACGTCGGGCCAGATGAGCCCGCCCAGCGTCCGGGGGTCGTCGTGGGTGAGGCGGTGCGGCAGGTCGAGGTCGGGGAGATACCGGTCCACGTCCGCCTGCTCGGGGAGATCCGTCTCTCCCTGGGTGTGGGAGACGATGAAGGCGTCCATGCACACCAGGACCGGGAGGAGGACGCGGTGGTCCTCCGCCAGCCGGAACGCCAGCAGCGTGGTATCCGTCACCTCCTGGTTGTCGGAGCAGTAGAGTTGGATCCAGGGAAAGTCGCGGAGCATGAGGGTGTCGCTCTGATCGGCCCAGATGTTCCACGGAGGGCCCAGCGTGCGGTTCACCGCCACCATGACGATGGGGAGCCGGTAGAACCCCGCCGTCATGATGTTCTCCACCATGTACGCCAACCCGTTGGACGAGCTCGCGGTGAAGGCCCGGGCGCCGGCCAGCGACGCGCCCATGGAGACGCCCATGGCGGAGTGCTCGCTCTCCACCGCCACCACCCTCCCCTTGGTGAAGGGGAAGGCGGCGATGCGCTCCACGATCTCCGTCTGCGGGGTGATGGGATAGATCCCGCACGCCGCGCCCCGCGCGGTGCGGTTGGCCTCGCCGGCCACCGAGAGCGCGTACCCGGCGGCGTGATTTCCCGTTACGACTTCGACAGGCATCTCGGACTCCTCATGGACGCGGGGCGCGGCCGGCGCCCCGGGTCTCTACAGGTGACTCATGAACACCACGTTGCGCGGACACTCGGTGACGCAGATCCCGCACCCCTTGCAATACGCGTAGTCGAACACCAGGCGGTGGCCCTCCCGCTTGAGCACGCCTTCGGGGCAGTAGGTGACGCAGAGGTCGCACTCGTTGCACACGCCGCACGAGAGGCAGCGTCTCGCTTCCCCGGCGTCGGGAAGCCCGGCGTGGATCTCGTCGAAGGTGGTGGCGCGCCGATCCATCCCGATGGACTCGCCCATGTCCACGGGATGGCGCTCGAAGAGATGCATGCGCAGCGCGCCGCTGCGGATGACCTCGTCGTTCCACTGGTCCACGTCGGAGCGCACCCGTGTCCGTTCCCCCTGCGGCACCACCTCGCCCGTGAGCGTCTGGTGGATGTGCATGGCGGCGCGGCGGCCGCTCCCGATGGCCGCGGCCACCGTCCCGTCGTTGGTGGCGAGATCTCCCACGGCGTACAACGGGGTCTCCAGGAGCCCCAGGAGCGCTTCCCCCTCCCGGACCTCCGTCCCCTCCGGGAACACGGAGAGGTCGGGTGACTGCCCCAGCGCGAGGATGACCCGGGTGCACCGGACGTCGAAGTCCGACCCCGGGATCTCCACCGGGCGCCGCCGCCCCGTGGCGTCCGGGTCGCCCAGCTCCATGCGCCGGCAACGGAGGCCATGGACCGAGCCGTCTCCGTCGGCCTGGGCTTCCGCTTCCAGCGAGAGCGGCTGGGTGAGGAAGTCGATGACCACTCCCTCCTCCAGGGCCTCCACGATCTCTTCCTCGATGGCGGGCATCTCCGTGCGGGTGCGCCGGTAGACCACGCGCACCGTGGCGGCGCCCAGGCGCAGGGCGGAGCGCGCCGCGTCCATGGCGGTGTTTCCTCCTCCCACCACCACCACGTCCTCCCCGTTCAGGGTCACCTCGTTCCGCTTGACCCGGTCCAGGAAGTCGATCCCCTGCATCACCACGTCCGATCCGCCCACGCCCAGCTGGAGCCCTCTGAGCTCCTGGAGCCCCGTGGCGACGAGGACGGCGTCGTGCGCCCGGGCGAGATCGAGGAGCCGGATCCGGTCCACCGGAGACCCGGTGATGAACTCCACGTCCAGGGAGCGGATCCGGTCCACCTCCCGCTCCAGCACCTCCGGGGGAAGGCGGAAGTCGGGGATCCCCGAACGGAGGAGGCCCCCCACCTGGGGAGCGGCTTCGTACACGGTCACTCCGTAGCCGTACAGCCCCAGGTGATACGCCGCCGTGAGCCCGGCCGGACCGGAGCCCACCACCGCCACGCGCTCCGGCCGTGCCTCGGCGGGCACCAGCTCCACCTTCCCCTCGTCGCCCGCGAGGCGTTCCAGTTGCCGCACGTTGACCGCCCCGTCGAGCTGGATGCGGTTGCACTCGGCCATGCAGGGTGCCGGGCAGACCCGCCCGCACACCGAGGGGAAGGGCGAGGTGCGCAGCAGGATCTCCAGCCCGTCGTCCACCCGATCCTCCGCCAGGGCGTGGAGGAAGCCCTGCACGTCGTTCCCCGCCGGACAGACGTCGTTGCAGGGGGGGACGTACTGCTGGCGCCCGGGTTGCTCCGAAGCCCACTGCCCCGTCCTGATCCCCGGCAGGTCACCTCCGGCCCCGGAGACGAAGCTCGGTCCCCGGAAGGCCGGAGCCGGCGTCCGGGCCCCGTCCGACGAGGGTTCGGTAGGCGGCGCCAGGATCTCGGCCGTGACCACGGCGTTCCAGGCGTCGGTGGCCGAGGCCACGTTGGCGCCGCCGAATCCGAGATGCGCCAGCCCGGCCAGCATCTCCTCCAGGGGGATCTCGAGGATGCGCGCCACGGCACCCGAGAGGGCGGTGTTCACGATGGGGACGCTGCGCGTGCCCAGGCCGTGACCCCGGGCGATGGCGGTGGCGTCCACCGTGGCCACCCGGTGGCCCCGGAACTCCTGCGCGAACGACGCCGGGGACTCCTCCGTGTTGAGAAGGATCCATCCTCCGGGCTTCAGCCCCCCGGTGATTCCCAGCGCCACGAGGGTCGGATCGAGGACCACCACGTGGTCCGGCTCGTAGATGAGGTTCCGGTTGGTGATCGGCTCGTCGTCGAAGCGACAGAACGCCTGGACGGGCGCGCCGGAGCGCTCGGCGGCGTAGAGGCCGAAGGCCTGCACCGATCGGCCCTGGAGAAAGCGGGACGTGGCGATGAGCTTCGCCAGCGTGACGCCACCCTGGCCGCCGCGACCATGGATCCGGATCTCGACCATAAAGTCCCCCCTGCCGGGCAGGAGGGTTGCCGCAGGGCGCGGCAGGCGGAGCCCGTTGAGTCACGAAGTGGACAACACCCTAAAGATGGGTCGGGAGGCCGTGAACCTCCATACCCGGGTCACGTCATACGCGGGTCACGGCTCTCTCCGGTCCACCGGCTCCAGGCGCACGATGGGGGTCAGGTCCCCGCCCCGGGCCTCGAAGGCGACGTACAGGTACCCGTCGGGGCCCTGGCGCACGTCGCGGACGCGCCCCATGCGCTGGACCATCTGCTCGGTGTTCAGCACCTCGTGTCCATCCATGGTGAGGCGGTTGACCTGCTGTCCCGCCAGACCGCCCACGAAGATGTTCCCCTTCCAGCGGGGGAACCGGTCTCCGGTGTAGATGGCCAGCCCCGACGTGGCGATGGAGGGCACCCACACCTTCACCGGGTGCTCCATTCCTTCCCGCATGGTTCCTTCGTGGATCGCCAGTCCGGTCCGGTAGTTCACCCCGTACCCCACCACGGGCCACCCGTAGTTCTTCCCCGGCTCGATGAGGTTCAACTCGTCGCCGCCCTGGGGGGCGTGCTCGTGGGCCCACAGCTCGCCCGTCTCGGGGTGGATGACCATTCCCTGGACGTTGCGGTGCCCGTAGCTCCACACCTCGGGGCGGGCGCCCTCCGTTCCGACGAAGGGGTTGTCGGCGGGGACTCTCCCGTCGTCGTGGAGCCGGATGATGCTCCCGAAGTGGTTGGACAGGTCCTGGGCCGGGTGCTTCTCCAGGTCCCCCGTGGACGGCGACTGGCGGTCGCCCAGGGAGATGAACAGATGCCCCTTCCCGTCGAAGGCCAGACGGCCCCCGTGGTGTCCCCGACCCTCCGACCAGACCTCGGCCAGGAAGATGTCCTCCACGTCGTGGAGCCGGTCGTTCTCCAGGCGGCCCCGGGCCACGGCGGTGGTGCCCATCCCGTCGGCCCGCTCCTTGGCGTAGCTGAAGTAGATCAGCCGGTTGGTGGCGAAGTCGGGGTGGGGCATCACGTCGAAGAGCCCGCCCTGTCCGCCCACGCGGACCTCGGGGACCCCCGGCACGGCGTCGGGGAGGAGGACGCCGTCGCGGATGACCCGGAGCCGGCCCGGCCGCTCGGTGACCAGCATGTCCCCGTTGGGGAGCCATGCCATGGACCACGGTACCTCCAGCCCCTCGGCCACGGTCACGACGTGGAAGTCGTGCTGGGCCGAACGGTGGACCCGATCCTGGGCGGTGGCCGGGAGGACCATGATCGACAGCAGACCCAGGACGGGCAGGGCACGGTGAAGCGGCTTCATAGGGGGACCTCCGTATGCACGGGTCGAGGGCGGGACCACGACCGTCGGACTGTTCTCGGAATCCAGGACGGACCAGGCCGGAGTGTCCCGTGGGCGAACTCCCGGGATTCCCACTCGCCGTGCCTGGCACCTCCGTACAATGGCCACGTAAAGCGTTCCGCGCCATGTGACACCGGACGGCGCCGCAACCTCGCCGTGGATCGTCTCCTTCAGAACCGGATGCCGACCAGGAACGGGGATACGGCGAAGAAGCCGTCGCCTCCCATCCTCCCCACGGTGGCGCGGGGACCCATCTGGAACCTGCCTACTCCGCCGAGAAGCGCCACCGTAGCCGCCCAGTACGTTCCGGGGACGCACCCAGAGCAAGCTTGTGAACGCAGCTCGGCCACACCGGTTCGGAGCCCGAACTCGGAGGTGACGCGAGGGGAGAGGTTCCTCGCGGCCGAGACGCCGATGTGCACGAGCGCGGTGAAGTCGTCCTCGGCGGGCGCCAGCGTCTTCTGCTCGAGGAGTCCGAACCCGAAATCCGGCCCGATACTCCATCCGCTCTCCGTGTCCCAGACCCAGGAGCCGGTGAGGTAGAGGAGCTCCGCCTCGATACGGCGGGGCGGAGGGGCCGGCCGGGATTCCTGCGCGAGGGACTCCCGCGGCAGGAGGAAGAGGGTCGACGCCAGGATCACGACGCACGGCGGCCAGGGGAGGGCGCGCATGGATCTCTCCGGAACGAAGTGGGAAGCCCCGGGCGACGCATCATCGACTCGGCCCGGCGGGGCCAACGTAGATTCCTCCGGATCGCAGGGTCAAACTGGGTGTTCGATCGGTCCGGGCCTCTTCCCGGGGCGGGCCGTCAGCCGCAAGGGGTGCCGCCGTGCGCCCCACTCAGCTCCCATCGGAGAGGCCGGCCGCTCGGACGGATCACCTCGTTCGTGTCGCGGGGAGGGTCTCGCGAGCGCACACGCCGTCCCGGATCGGGTCGCGCACATCGTTCGCGGGGTTTTTCCTCTTGCACCGCGCTCTCCGGGCTGAGATCGTGAAAGAGTAGGGTTGGTCAGGCGGACCCGGGGGAGTTCCATTCACCCGGTCCGCCTTTTCATGTGCTTTCACGTCGGCGGCGGGAGTTGTCGTCGCTTTGCAGCGGAGTCTCGATGGGCTTCCCTCGTTTGGATCGGTCGTGTTGGATGCTTCCGGCGAAGTACAGGCGGGCCGTTCCCGTCGGCCTCGTCGTTCTCCTGGTAGGTGCTTCCTGCGGGGACGACCCCGTGGCGCCCGATCCCGTGGTGCCGGCGCGAGTGGTCGTCGTGTCGGGAGGAGACCAGACGCAGACGGTGGGGACGGCGTTGGCACAGCCGCTCCGTGTGCGGGTCACCGACGCCTCGGGCACTCCCGCGCCCGGGGTCACGGTCTCGTGGACCGTCACGGGGGGAGGCGGTGCGGTGAGTTCCGCATCGGCGTCCACTTCGGGTACGGGAGAAGCATCGACGACGTGGA
>JAOUPR010000038.1 GCA_029879725.1 Gemmatimonadota bacterium
GTGTTCGTGGCGACCACCGACAACGGCGAGTTGAACGGCGAGGTGGCGTTCTGGTCCCACGGGGGGACCGTCTTCCGGATCCTCGGCTACACCGCGGCGGATCACTGGTCGGAGTACGACGACGGGATCGCGGACGCGCTGGGGAGCTTCGCCGTGATGACGGATCCCGCGGTTCTGGGAGTGGAGCCCTGGCGTCTGTCCGTGGTGTCGCTCCCTGCCAGGATGACGCTGGAGGAGTTCCATCGGCGCTATCCGTCCGTGGTGGGGGTGGAGGAGATCGGGCTCATCAACCGCTGGAAGGCGGGGGAGGCCCGGGCGGCGGGAACGCGGGTGAAGCGGGTGGTCGGCAAGCCGCTCCCCTGAACGCGCGTTCCCGGATCACGGGGAGGGCCGTAGAGAAGGGACGGTTGGCCCGGAACTTGTGTTTCATGGGGATGATGAGGACCGACGTGCTGCCGGAATGGCAGACGTGGCTGTCGACGGACGAGTGATATCCCCGAGGTACCGATGCTGAATCCAGATCGTTTCACGGTAAAGGCCGCGGAGGCCCTCCAGGCTGCCGCCACGGACGCGCGCCGTCGCGGCAGCCCCGAGATCCATGGGGTCCACCTCCTCGAGGCCCTCCTGGCGCAGGAGGAGGGGATCGTCACCCCCATCCTCCAGAAGATCGAGATCCCCGTGCCGCGCGTCCGCGAGCGCGCCCGTGAGGCCGTCGAGCGCATGGCCAGGGTGGAGGGTGGGGCCGAGCCGGGGTTCGCGCGGGACCTGAGGCGGGCCCTCGACGCGGCGGAGGCGGTGTCGCGGGAGTTGGGGGACGACTACGTGTCCACGGAGCACCTCCTTCTCGGGCTCACCGGAGAGAAGAACGACGCCGGGCGGATCCTCCGTGAGGCCGGGGCGACCCTGTCGGCGGTGCGGGCGGCGCTCGACCAGGTGCGCGGGTCCCATCGGGTCACCGACGACACCCCGGAGGACAGCTATCGGGCGCTGGCGAGGTTCAGCCGGGACCTCACCGACCTGGCGCGACGGGGGAAGCTCGACCCCGTCATCGGGCGGGACGAGGAGATCCGGCGGGTCATCAAGGTCCTGGCGCGCCGGACGAAGAACAATCCCGTCCTCATCGGTGAGCCCGGGGTGGGGAAGACCGCCATCGCGGAGGGGCTCGCCCAGCGCATGGTCGCCGGTGACGTGCCCTCTTCCCTGGCCGACAAACGCCTCCTCCAGCTCGACATCTCCGCCATGTTGGCGGGGGCGAAGTACCGGGGAGAGTTCGAGGAGCGCATGAAGGCGGTCCTCAAGGAGATCATCGACGCCCAAGGTCACTTCGTGATCTTCATCGACGAGATGCACACCCTGGTCGGAGCGGGCGCCGCCGAAGGCGCGGTGGACGCCGGGAACATGCTCAAGCCGTCTCTGGCCCGCGGAGAGCTCAGGGTCGTGGGCGCCACCACCCTGGACGAGTACCGGAAGCACATCGAAAAGGACCCCGCGCTGGAGCGGCGCTTCCAGCCCGTGTTCGTGGCCCCGCCCTCCGTGGAAGACGCGATCTCCATCCTGCGGGGTCTCAAGGAGCGCTATGAAGTCCACCACGGAGTGCGCATCACCGACGACGCCGTGGTGGCCGCGGTGAGGCTCTCCGATCGGTACATCGGCGGACGATTCCTCCCCGACAAGGCCATCGACCTCATCGACGAGGCCGGAAGCCGCCTCCGCATCGAGATCGACTCGCTCCCCCAGGAGATCGACGAGGTGGAGCGTCGCATCGTCCAGCTCGAGATCGAGCGCCAGGCGCTCCAGAAGGAGACGGAGGGACCGGCTTCCGAGCGCCGGGGAGCCATCGAGACCGAGTTGTCCGAGCTACGGGAGCGCAGTCAGGGGATGAAGGTCCGCTGGCAGGCCGAGAAGGACGTGATCGGGAAGATCCAGGAATTCCGCACCCGGGTGGACGAGCTCAAGGTGGAGGCCGAGCACGCCACGCGCGCGGGAGACCTGAACCGGGCCGCGGAGATCAGCTACGGGGAGGTGCCCCAGGCCGAGGCGCAGATCGGGAAGCTCTCCGAGCGACTGGGCGAGCTCCAACGGGAGCAGAAGTACCTGCGCGAGGAAGTCGAAGCCGACGATATCGCGGCGGTGGTGGGGGAGTGGACCGGGATTCCGGTGAAGCGACTCCTGGAATCGGAGCGCCACCGGCTCACCCACCTGGAAGAACATCTGGGGCGGCGTGTCATCGGTCAGCCCGCGGCGGTGACCGCGGTGTCCAACGCGGTGCGGAGGGCGCGCGCCGGGCTCCAGGATCCGGATCGCCCGGTGGGTTCGTTCATCTTCCTCGGGCCCACCGGGGTCGGGAAGACGGAGACGGCCCGCGCCCTGGCGGAGTTCATCTTCGACGACGAGCGCGCCATGGTCCGCCTCGACATGTCCGAGTACATGGAGAAGCACTCGGTGGCCCGTCTCATCGGCGCGCCTCCCGGGTACGTGGGCTACGAGGAAGGAGGCCAGCTCACCGAGGCGGTGCGGCGACGGCCCCACGCGGTGGTGCTCTTCGACGAGATCGAGAAGGCACACCCCGAGGTGTTCAACGTCCTCCTCCAGATCATGGACGACGGAAGGCTCACCGACTCCCAGGGTCGGACGGTGGACTTCCGCAACGTGGTCATCATCATGACGTCCAATATCGGGAGCCCCAGGGTCCTGGAGCAGGAAGGGGGTGATTGGGCCGAGGTGGAACGCGGGGTGATCCGGGAGTTGCACCAGCATTTCCGTCCCGAGTTCCTCAACCGCGTGGACGACGTGGTCGTGTTCCGGCCGCTGGGAGAAGGGGAACTGCGCGCGATCATCGACCTGCAGCTGCGCCGGGTGGAGGGCCTCGCGACGGAACTGGGGATCATTCTGGAGGTGGACGACGCCGCGCGGGATCGTCTCGCCGCCGAAGGATACGACCCCGTGTTCGGCGCCCGCCCGCTGAAGCGGGCCATCCAACGTTCCATCCAGGACCCGCTGGCGCTCTTCCTCCTCGACGAGGAGCTGGCGGAAGGGACGCGGGTTCGGGTTACCGTGGGAAGGGAGCCGACGGCGGGGCTGGTGTTCGAGGCGGTGCCGCCGGCCAGTCTCTCCGGAGCGGTCCCGGAGACCACGCCGTGAGGTGGCCGGGGCTTTCACTCCGGACCGGATTATTCGACATTGCATCGACCGTCCTGTGTCCTCCCGCCGGAGATTATGAATGAGACAATACCCGTTCTGGGCGGGTCGCCCCGTGATGGGCGCGCTGGCCGCCGTGCTCGTGCTCGCGCCGGGGTGTACCACGCACGTCGTGCAGTCCGGCGAGAGCGCCGCCATGGCGGCACAACTTTCCGTGGAGCGATTCCTCCAGGCCGCCAACGTGCGGGACGTGGAGACGATGGGTCGCATCTTCGGAACGTCCGATGGGCCCATCATCAATACGGGGAGTACCCTGGGTTGCGCGTTCAAGAAGATCGGATCGTGGTTCGGTGGAGAGTCGTGCGTGAAGCGTCAGGAGGTGGAGATCCGCCTCGACGCCATCGCGCAGCTCCTGGTCCACGAGGACTACCTGATCCGGCGTGAGGAGTCGGTGGCGGGGCGGACGAGCCCCACGCGGAGGGTTCTGGTGGACATCACCCGGAATGGCGAGACGGTCGCCGGTGTGCCCTTCATGGTGGTTCGGGACTCCAACGGTCGCTGGCTGGTGAACGAGATCGACCTGGAGATGGTGGCTTCGGGGAGGTAGTGGATCATTCGGTGTGCTGAACGAGTTCGACCAGCACGCCCTGGGTGGACGACGGATGGAGGAAGGCGACGAGGTGTCCGCCGGCGCCGGGCCGCGGCTCGGCATCGATGAGGCGGAAACCCGCGGCGGAGAGACGGTCGAGGTCGGCGCGGATGTCGGCGGAGCGGTAGGCCACGTGGTGGAGGCCCGAGCCTCGTCGCTCGATGAACCGGCCCACGGTGGTGTCCGGCCCCAGGGGCTCGAGGAGTTCCACCGCTCCGCAGAAGGCCACGCGCACGCCCTGGCCGGCCAGGGTCTCCTCCCGGGAACAGGGTTGGCCGGTGATGAGTTGGAACAGACGAGAGGCCTCTTCCAGATCGGGTACCGCCACGGCGACGTGGTCCAGGGGGAGGCCCTCGAAGACATCGTGATTCATTGAAACTCCTGTGCCGGCGAGTCCCGGCGTGGGAAGTGGCGAGGGGATGGTAGACCCCGAGCGATTCAACGACAAGGAGAGTCGACATGGGAGCAGATGGCTCCGTAGTGGAAGTCACGGACCAGGACTTCGCTGAAGAGATCGAGGCGGGCGACGGCCTTTCCATGGTGGATTTCTGGGCCGTGTGGTGTGGGCCGTGCCGTATGGTGGCTCCCATCGTCGAGGAACTGGCCGGGGAGTACGCCGACCGGGGGCTCAAGGTCCGGAAGCTGGACGTGGACTCGAACCCGCAGGTCGCGGCCAAGTACCAGATCCGCTCCATTCCCACCATCCTCTTCTTCAAGAACGGAGAGTTGGTGGACAAGGTGATCGGGGCCGTTCCCCGCCCGCATCTGGAGGAGAAGATCCAGCTCCACATCTGAGGCGGAGGTATCGCTTCGTGGGGTGAAGTGCCCGAGGGGAGCCGGTCGGGGAACACCCGGCCGGCTCGCTCACTTCGGGGTGGGGGAGACGCCCCCGAAGGAATTCCGAGATTCCCGGCAGGGATACGCGACCGTGGCCACGCTCTACATCGTCAGCACGCCCATCGGGAACCTGGGGGATCTCAGCCCGCGGGCCCGGGAGGTCCTCCGTGGGGTGTCGCGCATCCTGGCGGAAGACACCCGGCGCACCAGGGTGCTCACCGACCATGCCGGCGCCACCGTCCCCCTGGTATCTCTCCACGAGCACAACGAGGCGAGTCGCACCGCGAAGGTGCTGGAGTGGCTGGGCGCCGGCGAGGATCTGGCCCTGGTATCCGATGCCGGGACACCCCTGGTCTCCGACCCCGGCGCCCGCCTCGTGGACGCCGTCGCGGAGGCGGGCCACCCGGTGGTGCCGATTCCTGGACCGTCCGCGGTCCTGGCGGCGCTGGTGGGCTCGGGGCTCGCCACCGACCGCTTCGCCTTCCTGGGATTTCCCGAGCGGAAGGGAAAGGCGCGGCGCGGACTCCTGGAGCGGGTGGCTGGATCCGCCGAGACCTGCGTGCTCTTCGAATCTCCTCAGCGCGCGGTCCGACTCCTGGAGGAACTCGGAGAGGTGTGCGGGCCCTCGCGGCGCGTGGCGGTGGCGCGGGAGCTCACCAAGATCCACGAGGAGTTCTTCCGGGGAACCCTGTCCGACGCGGCCCGCCATTACGGGGATCATCCCCCGCGAGGAGAGGTCACCGTGGTGGTGGCTCCGCGGTCGGCGGAGGATGACCCGGAGGGGACGGACCCCGCCACGGGTGAGGCCGAGGCCCGGGAGCTCGCCGGGCGGCTCCTCGCTGGAGGGGGGCGGCCCAGCGCCGTGACGCGGGAGGTCGCATCGGCCATGGGGATGCCCCGAAACGCCGTGTATCGTATCGTGCAGGATCTCCGAAACCAGAGAGGCACATGAGCTGGGTTGTCCTGGCGGTACTTCTGACCGCGGCCGAGCCGACGGACTCCATCACCATCGCGCGCCTCCAGTACGACGGGGGCGGAGATTGGTACGCGAATCCATCGTCCCTTCCCAACCTGCTCGCGGCCGTGCGCGCCCGCACGGGGATCCCCGTGCGCGCCCGGGAGGAAAGAGTGTCGCTCCTGGACCCGGGCCTTCGCGACCACCCCTATCTGTACATGACGGGGCACGGGAACGTCCGCTTTTCTCCGGCCGAGCGCGAGGCTCTGCGGGAGTATCTCCTGGCGGGGGGATTCCTCCACGCCGACGACAACTATGGGCTCGATGAGTCGTTCCGGCGGGAGATGGAGGCGGTGTTTCCCGACGCCGCGCTCACCGAGCTGCCGCCCAGCCACCCGGTGTACCACACCGTGTACGACTTCCCCGAAGGTCTCCCCAAGATCCATGAGCACGACGGGAAGTCTCCGCAAGGGTTCGCCGTGATCCACTCGGGTCGTGTGGTGGTGTTCTACAGCTACGAGTCGGACCTGGGGGACGGGTGGGAAGACCCGGACGTCCACGACGACCTCTCGGAAGTGCGGGAGCAGGCGATCCGGATGGGGGTGAACCTCTTCGTCTTCGCGTTGGGCCAGGCGGTTCCATGACGCCGTACGCCCGGGAGCTTCGCGATGTCGTGGGGTCCGTCCGGGACCACCTCCAGAGCCGGATCGTCCAGGGATTCGTCGTCTGGTCCGCGGCGCTGGTGGGGGTGGTCCTGCTGGCGGGTTGGCTGCTGGCTGGACCTGCGGGGTGGCGTCAGGGGAGCAGGATCCCCCTGTTCCTGGATGCCGTCCTGTTGGTGACGTTGGCCGTGGGTTGGGTGCTCCTGCGGGCCCTCTCGGCCCGGTGGCTGTCCGAAGCCTCGCTCGCGCGGGGGATGGACGACGTATCGCGCCTCCCGGAGGGCTCGGTGCGGGGGGCCCTGGAACTCGGACGGTCCTGTCCGGAAGGGGTGTCCGAAGAGCTCGTGGGGTTGGGCACGCGGCGCGTCCTCTCCCGGATGGACCTCGACCCCGCCGTGCTCTCCGGCCATCTCGGTGACGCGGTGGCGTTCTGGCGCCGGCGCGGGGTGGGGATGCTGGCCGCCGTCGGGGTGGTCCTCGTCCTCCTCGGAGTCGCGGACCCTGGGCGGAGCCGCGGAGCGTGGGTCGGGCTGGCCACGCCGGTGGCGGTGGCCCGGGAGCCGGAGTACCTCCCGGTGGGCGTCACCCCCGGTAGCGTGGAGGTCGTTCGGGGCACCGACGTGGTGGTGGGGATCGAGGCCGCCGGGCGGATGGAGGCGTCGGTGGACTGGCAGGTCGCCGGCGACGTGGCACGCACGGTGAGCGTTCCGCTCGTGGACGGGCGCGGATCGTGGACCTTCCCGCAGGTTTCCGCCCTGGTCGAATACCGCGTGCGCACCCCGGAGGGCGCCACATCGCCTTCCTACCGCATCACCCCCGTGGACCCGCTCTTCGTGAGTGACCTCCTGGTCGAGGTCGTGTATCCGCCCCACACCGGGATGGCCCCCGAGGAGTACCGGGGAGACCTCCCGGCGTTGCGTCTTCCGGCGGGGAGCCGCCTCCATATCGAGGGTCGGGCCAGCCGCCGGCTCTCCGTCGCGGAGATCACCACGGCGTCGGGGGGCGGTGGGATATCCCTGGCCAGGGATGGGGAGCGCTTCGAAGGGACGTGGACCCCCGGGCGGTCGGGGCGGTTCGATTGGCGGTTCCTGGACGAGGACGGTGGCGTCGCCGAGATCCAGCCTCCGCCGGTGGACGTCCTGGTCGTCCCGGACTCGGCCCCGGCCATCTCCATCCCGGTACCCGGGCGGGACACGATCCTCCCCGTGTCGCTGAAACAGCCTCTCATCCTGGAGTCCCATGACGACTACGGGCTGAGCCGCCTCGAGTTGGTGGCCTATCGCGTGACCGTCTTCGGAGAGCGGCACGAGCCCACGGTGCAGGGGCTCGACCTGGCCGGGACCCGCGGAGCCCTGGTCCGCCCGCTCCTCGACGTGAGCGGCTGGGAGCTTCTCCCCGGTGACACGGTGCGCTACTTCGCCCGCGCCGTGGACAACAGTCCGGCTCGCCAGGAGACCTTCACGCGGGAGTTCGTCCTGCGCATGCCCGGGGCGGCGGAGCTCCGGCGGGGGGCCGAGGAGGAGCTCGACGCCATGGCCGAGCGGCTCCAGGAGCTGGCGGCCCAGGCGGCGGAGCAGGTCGACGAAACCCGCGACCTCCAGCGCGAAGCGCAAGGAGAGGAGGCCCAGCGGAAGTCCGGTGACGGCTCCGAGGCCATGGACTTCGAACAGCGGGAGGAATTGAAGCGGGCGCTGGAGGAGCAGAAGGCGCTCACCTCGGACGTGGACTCCATGCGGGCGGAGCTCGAAGCGCTGGAGCGCACCATGGAAGACGCCGGTCAGGCCGATCCCGGGCTCAGTGAGGACCTGGAGGAACTCCGGCAGCTGCTGGAGCAGATCTCCAGCGACGAGCTCCGTGACAAGATGGACGAGATCGCGGAGGGGCTCGACGACCAACAGCTCCGGAACGCCGAACAGTCGTTGGAGGAGTTGGCCAAGGAGCAGGAGAACTTCCGGGACCGTCTCGAGGAGTCGCTGGAGAGCTTCCGCCGCGCCGCGGTGGAACAGGACTTCCGCGCGACGCAGAGCGAGATGGAGGAGCTGTCGCAGCAGGAGAGAGCACTCGCCGACGCCATGCGCGAGGCGGACGATCCCGAGAAGAGGGCACGACAGCAGGAGGATCTCCAGAGCCGCGCGGAAGGGATGGAAGAGCGGATGGAGCGCCTCGAGGAGCGTCTGGAAAAGCTCGGAGAGGAGCGCGCCGCCGAGGCCGTGAGGGAAGCGTCCCAGGAAGCGGGGAGCGCTCGGGAGAAGATGGAGGAATCCCGGAGGCAGGCGGAGCAGGGGGAGTCCGCCGACGCCGGAGAGCAGGCCGACGCGGCGGCGGAGGCACTGGAGGAAGCGGCGCGGAAGATGCAGGAGGCGCAGGAGAACATGGCCAGCCAGCAGGCACAGGCGGTACAGGACGCCCTGGGGCAGGCCGCGGACGATGCCCTCTCCCTGGCGCGCCGCCAGTCCGAGTTGGCGGACGAGATGCGGCAGGCCACCCAGGACCGCCTCAATGACATGCGCGCCGACGAGGCATCCCTGGTACAGGGGATCCGGAACATGGCGGACGACCTCCAGGTTCGTGGTCAGGGCGCCATGGATCAGAACCGGGAGCTCGCCGTGCAGATGGGTCGCGCCATGGAGTCCATCCAACGGACCCTCGCCTCCCTGGAGAACCGGAGGAGCGGCGCGCCCTCTCCCCAGGCCCAGGCCGAGGCCGCGGTGGACGACTTGAACCAGGTGGCCATGATGGCCATGGCGGCGGCGCAGCAGATGGGGCAGCAGGAGGGGCAGCAGTCCGCGTCCGGCGAGGAGATGTCGGAGCAGCTCGAGCAGATGGCCCAGGAGCAGGGTGAGCTGGTGAATCAGACCGGGCAGCTCATGCCGCTGCAACTGGGACAGGAGGCGCTCGCGGAGCAACTCCGGCAGTTGGCGGAACAGCAGCAGTCGGTGGCCGACGAGCTGGACGAGGCGTCGCGGGAACCCGGCGGCGAGGACGAGTCCCTGGGTGATCTCGAGGCCATGGCGCGGGAGGCCCAGGCCCTCGCTCAGCAACTCGCGCAGGGCCGGTTGAGCCCGGACATGATCCGGAGACAGGAGCGGCTCTTCCACCGGCTCCTCGACGCGGGGCGCAGCCTGGAGCGCGAGGAGGAGACGGACGAACGGGAGTCGGAGGGGGCCACGGCCTTCGAGCGTGAAGGGGTGGCGGCCCTCTCGGACACGGACATGGGACTGCTGCGCTACCGTCTTCCCGACGCCGCGCGGCTCCAGGCGCTTCCGCCGGCGGTGCGCCAGTTGGTGCTGGAGTACTTCGAGCGGCTGAACCGGGGCGGACGGGAGCCCGGGGGCGAACGATGATCCGGCCGGCGATGGCCGCCGTGACGGGCGCGGCGGGTCTCCTCGTGCTCACGGGAGCCGGGACCCTCCTTTCCGGACAGGTCTCTCCGTCCGAGGAGACGCGTCTCCTCCGCGAAGCCGCCGCCCTGGAATCGCGGGGAGATTTCGAAGGGGCGGAAGGCGCCCTGCGAAGGCTCCTCCAGGCCAGTCCCACCTCCTCCGGGGGACTCTTCGCCATGGAGCGCGTGCTTCGTGCCCGGGGCGTGCCCCGAGCACTTCTTCCCCTCGTGGACGACTTCCTGGAGAACGATCCCTCCGCCGCGGGAGTCCGCTACCTGAAGCTGCGTGTCCTGTCGGAGCTCGACTCCCTGGGTGCCCTGGAGGGGGAGGCCGAGGAGTGGTTCCGGGCGGATCCGGGTGCAGTGGGACCCTACCGGGAGGTGGCCCGGGTGTACGAACGCGCCTTCGGGTCCGGGCGCGCGCTGGAGTTGCTCCGCCAGGGCCGCCGGGCCTCGGGGGATCCGTCCGCGCTGGGACTGGAGATCGGCGACCTCCTGGCCGGGATGGGCGACGAGTTGGGGGCGGCCGAGGAGTGGGCGCGTGCCGTGGACGATGCGGGGAGCCAGGGTCGTGCGGTTTCGAGACGGATCCAGGGGCTCTCCGGTGACCGGGCGGCCGCCGGGGCCCGGCTGGTGGAGGCCCTCGCCTCGGGAGGCTCCCGGGGGCGCCGGCGGGCCGCGGTGGAGATCGCCCTGGACCTGGGGTTGGAGGAGCGGGCCCTGGGCCTTTCCCGGGAGGTCGCCGCCGGACTGGAGGAGCGGCAGCGCGCCAACTTCCTCTCCGAGGTGGCCCGCCGTGCCGAGGAGGCGGGGATGTCCGCGTTGGCCCGCTGGGCCCTGGCGGAGTTGGGTCACACCGCGGCATCTCCCGGGGAGCGCCGTCAGTTCGACATCCGGTTGGTCGACGTGTTCCTGGCGGCGGGAGACACCGTGGACGCGCTCCAGGCGCAGCGCCGCGTCGCCTCGTCCTTCACCCCCGGGTCCGTGGATCGCAGGCGCGCGATGGCGCGGGTGGTCACGTTGGAGGCGTCACGGGGGGACGGAGAGGCCGTGGTGGCGCTCCTGGACCGGTTCCGCGGCGAATATCCGGAGGCTCCCGAGCTCGACGACCTGGGGGCCACCGTCGCCCGGGCGCTGCACCGCGCCGGAGATCCGGACGCGGCCGCCGAGGCCCTCTCCGGGATCGACGGGCCGCGCAGCTCCATCGAACGCGCCTACCTCCTCCTGGACCGGGGCATGGTACGGGAAGCGGCCCAGTCGCTCCTCATCGCCGTGTCCGGGCTCGCCCCTTCGGCGGCCACGGACGTGATCCAGCTCGCCGGACTCCTCGGCCGGGTCACGCCGGAGAGCGGCGAGGTGCTGGCGGTGGCGGGCGTGCTCTCCCATCGCGGGGACGGGGCGGGTGCCGCGCGGACCATCCTGGCGGCCGTGGAGGGCCTTCCGCCGGAGGAGCAGGCCTCCGTGCTGGCCGAGGGGGCACGCATGGCGGAGCGCGGCGGGGACCTCACCGGAGCGGCCGGGTTGCGGCACAGGATCCTCGACGAACATCCCGACGCGGGTGAGGTCGGCGACGCGGCCATGGAGTTGGCGCGCTACCGGGCGAGCCGGCCCGACGGTGTCCGCGACGCCATCGAAATCCTGGAAACGCTCATCATGGAGCGCCCGAACGCGGCGGTGGTGCCCGGGGCGCGTCGGATGCTCGAACGCCTCCGGCGTGAGGTGGGATCATGAGGAGGGTCTTCGGCGCGCTGGCGGTCCTGGCGATCCTGGGGGGAGGGGGGCGCGCGGCGGCGCAGAACCTTCTGGTCCCCATGGACCGCGACCAGCAGAATCACCTGAGGGCCTATGGGCTCACCTACTGGGTTCTCGCCCACGACGCCAAGGCGGAGTGGCTCCTGAACTACCGTGGCGGCTCCTTCCTTCTCCCGGACCGGGCGGACGTGCGGCGCGAGGCGGCCTTCCGGGGCGTCAGCGTGATCCCCCTGGACGCCGGCTCGGTGGCGCAGGTCCGGGCGGTCATCGCGGAGGCCAACATGGAGGCGGTGCCGCTGGAGAAGGCACCCAGGGTGGCGGTGTACACGCCGCCCAACTCCACTCCCTGGGACGACGCCGTCACCATGGCGCTCGCCTACGCGGGAATCGACTACGAGACCATCTGGGATCCCGAGGTCCTGGGAGCGAACCTGGCCGACTACGAGTGGATCCACCTCCATCACGAGGACTTCACGGGCCAGTACTCGAAGTTCTACCTGACGTACGCCGGAGCGGCGTGGCTGCAGGAGGAGGTGGCGCGCAACCAGGAGGTGGCCCGGGCCCAGGGGTTCCGGGACGTTCCCGCGCTGAAGAAGGCCGTGGCCAACCGGATCCGCGAGTACGTGGAGGGTGGGGGCTTCGTGTTCGCCATGTGCTCCGCGACGGAGACCCTCGACCTGGCCCTCGCGGCCGTGGGGGTGGACATCGCGGCGGCGTATTCCGACGGGAGCCCTCCCGACGCGGACGCCACGGACCGGATGGACTGGAGTCCCACGTTGGCCTTCACGGGCGCCGACGTGCAGACGTCCCCGTCGGTGAGCGCCTTCTCCAACATCGACGGGCATCAGGTGAACACTCCGTGGCGACAGGAGCTGGGCGTGTACTCGCTCTTCGACTTCTCCGCCAAGTTCGACCCCGTTCCGGCCATGCTCACCCAGAACCACCAGGCGGTGATCCCAGACTTCTACGGCCTGACCACATCGTTCCACGTGGACCGACTCAAGCCGGGCACCGTGGTCCTGGCGCAGGACGGCGAGCTGGCGAAGTACCTCCACGGGAGCCTGGGGGAGGGGACGTGGACCTTCTTCGGAGGACACGACCCCGAGGACCCGGAGCACCAGATCGGAGATCCTCCCACGGACCTGGCGTTGCATCCCAATTCCCCGGGGTACCGGCTCATCCTGAACAACGTCCTCTTTCCGGCGGCCAAGAAGAAGAAGCTGAAGACGTGACGAGGGCATGAGCATCCCCGAGGGATTTCCTCTCCGCCCGAACCCGGCGCTCCTGGTGGGGTTGGACGGCCTGGACGGACCGGAGGATCCGACGTCCGCCGACGAGGCGCCGCCGGCCGCCCGGGTCGCATCGCGGCCACCACTCTCCCTGCATCCGGACGCGGCCCGGCGGATCCGCGACGAGATCGCCCGCGCCGGTGGGCGGGAGGTCGCCTTCCTCGCCGGCGTGGACGGGTCGCGAACCGTGGTGGACCCCCGGGCCGTCGCGCGAGGAAACTTCAACGCGGTCCTGGCCGCGGCCCGGGACGCGCCGGTGGGCGGGGTCATGCTCCACAACCATCCCACGGGCGAACTGGAGCCGTCCCAGGCGGACCTGACGGTGGCGGCGCAACTCTACGAGGAAGGGCTCGGCACCGTCATCGTGGACAATGAGGCGCAGCGACTCTACGTGGTGGTGGAGCCGCCGGAGCCCCGGGAGACGGCCCCCCTGGACAGGGACGCCCTGGACGCGCTTCTGGCGCCCGACGGCGTGCTCGCGGGTCTCCACGCCGGATACGAGGACCGCCCCGGGCAGCGGGAGATGCTCTCGGTGGTGGCGGCGGGCTTCAACGAGGGCGGGATCGCGGTGGTGGAGGCGGGGACGGGAACGGGAAAGTCGCTGGCGTATCTCCTCCCGTCGGTGCGCTGGGCGCTGGACAACCGCGAGCGCACCGTCGTATCCACCAACACCATCAACCTCCAGGAGCAGCTCGCGGGGAAGGACCTCCCCCTGGTGCGCCGCCTCCTGGGAGACGAGGTCCGCTGGGCGCTCATCAAGGGGAGGGGCAACTACGTCTCCATCCGCAGGGCGCACCTGGCCTCGCAGATGCAGCACTCCCTCTTCGACGACGACCGCCGGGAGGAGATCGGCGCCCTCCTGGGGTGGATCGAGGACACGGAGGACGGGTCGCTCACCGACCTCCCCTTCACGCCCGCCGACGACACCTGGGAGGAGGTGAGGAGCGACGCGGATGCCTGTCTGCGGGCGCGTTGCCCCCATTTCCAGGAGTGCTTCTACCAGAAGGCCCGCCGGAAGGCCGCGGCCGCCAACGTCCTCGTGGTGAACCACCACCTCCTCTTCACCGACCTGGCCGTGCGCCGGGCCACGCGGAACTACACCCAGGCGGCGGTCCTCCCGGCGTACGGGCGCGTGGTCCTCGACGAGGCCCACAACGTGGAGGACGCCGCCACCTCACACCTCGGGGTGGACATCAGCCGGCAGGGGATCTTCCGGGCGCTGGCGCGGCTGGAGCGGAGGGGGAAGGGGATTCTCACCGCGCTCCACGATGCCCTCGCGTCCCTCCCCGAGCAGAGGGGAGACCTGCGCGAGCGGATGGAGAACCGGGTGCGGCCGGCCCACGCACGCTGCAGGGCCGCGGTGGAGGGGCTGGTGGAGTCGCTGGAGGGGTGGATGACGGGGAGGAGCCAGTCCGTGCGGCTGGGCGGCGAAGTGGGCGAGCCCGCGGCGGACCCCGTGATCCAGGAGCAGCTGGCCGCGGTCCTGGCCGTCCTCGAGGAACTCGCGCGGGAGTTGCGGGAGCTACGGGCCCGCATGGAGCTGGACGAAGGGCTCTCCACCGTGCTGGAGGGGACGCTCCTCGACCTCCGGGGCGTCGAGCGCCGGATGGGGGCCTACGACGCCGGGATCCGCCTGGTGCTCGCGCCGGGAGAGGACGCCGAGGCGTACGTCCGTTGGCTGGAGACCCGGGGGAAGCCGGGAAGGAAGAACCTCGTCCTGGCCGCGGCGCCCATCGAGCTGGGCTCCCTTCTTCGGGACTCCCTCTTCACCCGGGTGAAGACGGCCGTGCTCACCTCCGCGACGCTCACCACGGGTGGGAGCTTCGGGTTCGTACGGGGTCGACTGGGGCTCGATGCGGGGGAGTTGCGCGACGACGACGGCCGGCCCATCCGCGTGGAGGAGCGCCGTGTGCCGTCCCCCTTCGATTACGCGAGTCAGACGCTCCTCGCCGTCCCCACGGACCTTCCCGCGGCCGACGGTGGAGGCGGAGAGGCGTTCGACGCGGCCACCGCCGAGGTGGTGGGCGAGATGGCGTCGTTCAGCGACGGAGGGCTGTTCGTCCTCTTCACGTCCCACGCGGCGTTGCGGCGCGTGGCGGATCTTCTCCGGAGACGCGGTGTGGCGTCGTCGTGGCCCCTCTTCGTGCACGGAGACGGTCACCGGCACCAGCTTCTCGCCGAGTTCGTGGAAGCCGGACGGGGGATCCTCCTGGGCACCTCCTCCTTCTGGGAGGGGGTCGACGTCCCCGGAGACCCGCTCCGCGGACTCATCCTCCAGAAGCTCCCCTTCCGGGTGCCCACGGAGCCCATCACGGCCGCGCGCATGGAGGCCGTGGAGCGCGCCGGCCGCAGCGCATTCCAGCACTTCATGCTCCCCCACGCGGCGCTGCGCCTCCAGCAGGGGTTCGGCCGCCTCATCCGTTCGCAGAGCGACCGGGGCGCGGTGGTCGTCCTGGACGATCGCCTGGTGACGAAGCGCTATGGCCGATACCTGCGTGACTCTCTTCCCGACGCGCCGTTGGCCAAGGGCCCGTGGGAGGAGGTGCGGACGCGTCTCGCCGGGTTCTACGGATCCTGATGCGGATGGGGCGGGCTTGTCGGGAAACGAGAGAGGCGTAGATTCCGGCTTTCGGCGGGCCATCGAGGTTCCGTACCCAACGCCACCGCAACCACGAGACGAGCATGAGGCAGTACGCAGGCCTGATCATCGGCGTCATCTATCTCCTGATCGCCATGGGCGCGTTCAAGACCGGGATGGGTGGATGGCAGGGGAGCCAGGCGGATGTGGGATTCTGGTGGACGGTCATCGGATCCCTTCTCACCATCGCGGGACTCGGGGCCATCTTCGGCACCTGGATCCATGCCTGGTCGGACCACTCGCACTGAGACCTCCCCCCCGATCCCACAGCTCGAAGACGAGGGCCGTCCGCGGAATCCGTGGACGGCCCTCATTGGTTCCAACCGGAGTCGACCGAACATGAACGTGCAGCCGTCCAAGATCGTCTGTGTGGGCCGCAACTACGCCAAGCACGCGGCGGAACTGGGGAACGAGGTCCCCGCCGAGCCCCTCATCTTCCTCAAGCCGCCCTCCGCCATCATCGCCGCCGGCGAGGAGATCGTCATCCCCGAGGGTGTCGGTCGTGTGGATTTCGAGGGTGAGATCGGCGTGGTGGTGGGGAAGCGGGCGCGGAAGGTGTCGGAGGCCGAGGCGTGGGAGTACGTGGGCGCGATCATCCCCGCCAACGACGTGACCGCGCGCGACCTCCAGCGCAGCGACGGGCAGTGGAGCCGCGCCAAGGGGTTCGACACCTTCTGTCCTCTCGGGTCGCCCGTGCCCCTCTCCGAGGTGGACGTGGATGCGGTGGGTGTGACCACCCGGGTCAACGGCGAGGTTCGCCAGGAAGGCTCCATCACCGATCTCGTCTTCTCCATCCCCTTCCTGGTCGCGCACATCTCCCGCATCATGACGCTGGAGCCCGGGGACCTCATCCTGACCGGGACCCCGGATGGCGTGGGCCCTCTCTCGCCCGGTGACGTGGTCGAGGTCGAGGTGACGGGGGTGGGGAAGGTGCGCAACCCGGCCGTGGCGGAGACCCGACGGTGAGCATCCGGCCAGGGAAGCACCTCGATGCGCTTCCGGAGTACCCCATGGCGGGGCTCAAGGAGACGCGGCTACGCCTCCAGGCCAGTGGGGTGGACGTCATCGACCTGAGCGTGGGAGACGCCGACCTGGCTCCCCCGCCCGCCGCGGTGGAGGCACTCTCCCGGGCGGCCCGGGATCCCGCGATGTCGCGGTATCCCTTCCAGCTGGGTCTGGTGGCCTTCCGCGAGGCGGTGGCCGCGTGGATGTACACCCGGTTCGGGGTCTCCGTGGACCCCATGACCGAGATCGTGCCCCTGCAGGGTTCCAAGGACGGGATCGCCCACCTGCCGTTGGCGTTCATGGATCCCGGTGACGCCGCCATCATCCCGGATCCCGGGTACCAGGCGTACCGGGGGCCCGTGGTGCTGGCCGGCGGAGATCCCCACCTGGTCCCCCTGCGCCCCGAGAACGACTTCCTGATCCCCCTGGAGTCGATTCCCGCCGAAGTCCTCCGCAGGGCGCGCATCCTCTACCTGAACCATCCCAACAACCCGACGGCCGCGGTCGCCCCCGACGCCTACCTTCGTGAGGCCATCGAGTTCTGCCACCGGCACGATCTCATCCTCCTCCACGACAACGCGTACAGCGAGATCTCCTTCGACGGCTACCTCCCTCCCAGCATCCTCCAGTTCGACGGAGCCAGGGAGGTGGCCATCGAATTCCACTCCATCTCCAAGACCTACAACATGACCGGGTGGCGGCTGGGTTGGGCCGCCGGGAGACCGGAGCTGATCCGCGTGCTGTCCCGCGTGAAGTCCTTCATGGACACGGGGGTCTTCATGGGGGTGCAGGCGGCGGGCGTGGCCGCTCTGGACAGCTGGGCCTCCTGGGTTCCCGGAAACGTCGCGGTGTTCCAGAGCCGCAGGGACGCGGCGGTGGCGGGATTGCGGGAGGCCGGGTTCGACGTCCCACTCCCCCGGGCAACCATGTACCTGTGGGTTCCCGTCCCAGGAGGAGGCCCTTCGCGCGACTTCGCCGAACGGGCCCTGGAAAAGGAGGGGATCGTGATCATTCCGGGATCGGCGCTGGGGGACGGAGGCGAAGGCTTCTTCCGCATCGCCCTCACCGTATCCGAGGAGAGACTTCGCGAGGCCGCGGTGCGCCTCGGCAGGCTCACCTGACCCCGGAGCTTCCGGCCCCGGGTGCCGCCGTTCCCTCCGCGGAGTACATTCGCGGACGGTGGGCGCCCACCATCAGGAACAGGGTACCGGGGAGGGGTTAGCAAGGACCATGGAGAGCAACCACCCCCGTTCCCGGCATCCCCATGCGTGGTGGGTGGCTTTCGGCATCGCCCTGGTGGTTCACCTGGTGGCGCTCTTCCTGTACCCGCGGTTGATGCCCCGCATCACCGGGGAGGCGCGTTTCTTCGCCGGCGGATCGGAAGTCAGGGAGCCCGAGGGGATGAAGGTGATCGCGCTGGTGGCCCTGGGCGCCGATCAGGCCGAGCCCGCCCGCCCCGCGGAGGAGGACGAATCCATCGTTCCCGAGTTGGACCTCCCGCCCGCCCTGGCCCGGCCGGGGATCGTGGTCGACGACCTTCCCGCTCCCCCCGGAACGGGTCCCCGCGATCCCACGGCCGCCGAGCGGTTGCGCCCCGAGTATACCGCCGAGGTCATCTGGGGCCCGGTGGATCCCGCCCTGTTGGAACTCACGCTCGAGGAGCGCCTGGAGCTCGAGCTCGCGGGACGGCTCGAGTCCTGGCGGGACTCGGTCAACGCGGTGCGCGCCGCGGAGGAGGCGCTTCTCGACTGGACGCATACCGACGACGAAGGACGCCGGTGGGGCGTGTCACCGGGGCAACTCCACCTCGGGGACGTCACCGTTCCGCTCCCCTTCACCTTCGGCACCTCGACGGACCGCAGGGATTACACGCGGCAACGTCAGTGGGAGTGGGAGGAAGTGGAGAGGGGGAAGGCCACCGGCCTCCTGCGGGACAGTTGGAAGGACCGGGCGCAGGCCATCCGCGAGCGCCGCGACCGTGAACGCGCCCGCGATCGCCCTCCCCCCGACACCTCCGGGGTGGGACGTCGCTGACGCCGAACCACTCAAGACATCCGGCCAGGGCCGCCGATACTCCCTGACAGAGGTGTGTTCACGTCCGGGAGGTCCCGGGCACGACTCCGGCGGCGACAGGTTCGCGACTTGATCCAGGACGAGGCGAAATCCCTCAGGGCCGGCCGGTCCTTCTACGCGGGCCTGCTGGAGGCGTTGATCCGGGTGATGGGGTCGGCCAACGCCTATCTCTATGACCACGGGCGCAAGGTGGGCTTCATGGCCCATCAGATCGGCCGTGCCATGGGGCTCTCCGACCTCGAGCTGGCGCGGCTGGCGTTCGCCTCGGTGCTGGCCGATCTGGGTATGGTGGGGTTGGCGGAGGACGCATGGGAGACCCCCGTGCGAGAACTCCCCGCGGAGGATCGGGCCCTGGTGGAGGAGCATCCCCTCCGCTCGCAGGACCGCGTGGCGGAGATTCCCCACCTGGAGAGCCTCGCGCCCCTCGTTCGGCACCACCACGAGTGGTGGAACGGGAACGGGTATCCGGAAGGCCTCGCCGGGGAGGACATCCCCCTGGAGTCCCGCATCATCCGCGTGGCGGACACCGTGGTGGCGCTGGGGCAGGATCGCCCCCATCGGCCGGCCTGCTCTCCCGAGGAGATCGCCGAGATCGTGTCCAGCGGTGTGGGGCTGGAATTCGCGCCGCAGGCGGGCCGTGCCTACCTGCACCTCCACCGCGAGGGTGGCCTCCGCGCCTTCGACGCCACCTCCTTCAGGGAGATCATCTGCGAAGCCGCGGACCACCTCCTCCCCCCCGAAGTCACGACTCCGTCCAACGATCAACTGCTCTCGCTGCTGGCGAGCGTCATCGAGGCCAAGGACCCCTACACGGCCGGTCACTCCCGGCGTGTGGCCATCCTGGCGGTGGCCGTGGCGGGAACGCTCGGACTCTCCGACTCGGAGAAGTCCGATCTGTGGGCCGGAGGATACCTCCACGACCTGGGGAAGGTGAGCGTGCCCTTGCGGGTCCTCTCCAAGGCGGGGGTGCTCTCCGCCGAGGAGTTCGCCCTCGTGAAGGATCACCCGGGCGTCGGTGCCGACATCCTCGAGTCGATCCCGGCCCTCCGGGGCCTCTCACCCGGCGTGCGATACCACCACGAGTGGTGGAACGGATCCGGGTATCCCGGTGAGGTGCGCGGCGAAGAGATCCCCCCCCACGCCCAGATCCTGGCGGTCTGCGACGGGTACGACGCCATGACGTCGCAGCGGGCCTATCGGGACTCCAGAACGCACGCCGAAGCCCTGGAGGAGATCGCCGTCTCCTCCGGAGTGCAGTTCAGCCCGCGCGTGGCGGCGGCCTTCCTGGCCCTGCCCGATCACCTGTTCGAGGCCGTGCGGGCCCAGCGTCCCGAGGTCTTCGATCCCGACGCGGTGCCGTGTCCGACCTCGTGGGGAATCTACGGGGGGAGCCTCTACTCCCTGTAGGACCGGCGCCGGGTGGCGGTTCCGAAGGCAGGCGACCCTTGCCATCTTAAGGGCTCGGCTCAGATATCGCTCTGATTCGCCTTGCCCCAAACCGACGGAGCCCCCGTGTCGCAGGAGTTGGCCCCCAGACTCGACCCCCGGGCCATCGAGCCCGCCCGTTACCAGCGATGGAACGACGGAGGGTACTTCCACGTACCCGCCTCCGCGGTGCTGGAGGAGGGGCGTGAGCCCTACGTCATCGTCATCCCCCCGCCCAACGTCACCGCCGTGCTCCACATGGGGCACGGGCTCAACAACACGGTGCAGGACGTCCTGATCCGCTGGCGCCGCATGCAGGGGCGGGCGTCGCTGTGGGTGCCCGGGACGGACCACGCGGGGATCGCCACGCAGAACGTGGTGGAGCGGCTCCTGGCCGCCGACGGGAAGACCCGCCACGACCTGGGGCGCGAGGCCTTCGTGGCGCAGGTGTGGGAGTTCGTCGAGAAGACCGGCGGCACGATCCTGGACCAGCTCAAGGCCATCGGATCGAGCTGCGACTGGGAACGGACGCGCTTCACCCTGGACGAGGACCTCAGCCGGGCCGTCCGGGAGGTGTTCGTCCATCTCTACGAGAAGGGGCTGATCTACCGCGGCGAGTACATCATCAACTGGTGCCCCCGCTGTCTCACGGCGCTCTCCAACGAGGAGGCGGAGGCCGAGGAGAAGGAGGGACGCCTCTGGCATCTGCGCTACCCCCTCCCCGAATCGTCGTGGGCGGTGGCCGAGAAGGCGGCGGCGGCCGGCGCTACGGCCCTGGTGCGCCAACCGGGTGGCGGGTGGTGCCTCACGGTGTCCACCACGCGCCCCGAGACCATGCTGGGCGACACGGGCGTGGCGGTGCATCCCGAGGACGACCGCTACCGCGAGCTGGTGGGCACGCGGGTGTCGCTCCCCCTCACGGACCGGACCATCCCCATCGTGGCCGACACCCACGTGGACCCGTCCTTCGGCTCCGGGATGGTGAAGGTGACGCCTGCCCACGATCCCAACGACTTCGAGATCGCCCGCCGCACGGACCTGGACATCCTGGACGTCATGACGCCGGAAGGCGCCATGAACGAGAACGTCCCGGAGGCGTTCCGGGGGATGGAGCGCTTCGAGGCCCGCAAGGCGGTGCTGAAGGCGCTCGACGCGGAAGGGCTCCTGGCCGGCGAGGACGTGCATACCCATTCGGTTCCGCACTGCTACCGCTGCCACACGGTGGTGGAGCCGCGCCTCTCCGAGCAGTGGTTCGTGAAGATGAAGCCGCTGGCCGAGCCGGCGCTGGAGGCGTCCCGGAACGGGACCATCAACTTCACGCCCAGGAACTGGAAGAAGGTCTACGAACACTGGATGGAGAACATCCGCGACTGGTGCATCTCCCGGCAGCTCTGGTGGGGGCACCGGATCCCGGTGTGGTATTGCGCGTGCGGGGAAACCATCGTCGCGCGCGAAGATCCCACGGCATGCCCCGAGTGCGGAGGAACCGACCTGGAGCAGGATCCCGACGTCCTCGACACCTGGTTCTCCTCCCAGCTCTGGCCCTTCTCCGTGTTCGGGTGGCCCCGCGACACGGACGACGTGAAGGCGTTCTACCCGGGGCACACCATGGTCACGGCCCCGGAGATCCTGTTCTTCTGGGTGGCGCGCATGATCATGATGGGGTACGAGTTCCACGGGAAGCCGCCCTTCACCGAGGTCTACCTCCACGGCACCGTCCGCGACGCCAAGGGACGCAAGATGTCCAAGTCGCTGGGGAACGGGATCGACCCCCTGGACGTGGTGGAGCGCTTCGGGGCGGACGCCATGCGCTTCACCCTCATCAACCAGTGCGCCATCGGCACGGACATCCTCCTCGACCACGAGGACGTGGAGGCCTCCTTCGCCAACGGGCGCAACTTCGCCAACAAGATCTGGAACGCCGGGCGTTTCGCGCTCCTCAGCCTGGGTGACGCTCCCGTCCACGGTCTGGAGGCGGTCTCCGACGACCTCCAGATGGAGGATCGGTGGATCCTGTCCCGGATGAACCGGGCCGCCGCCGAGGCCACGCGGGCGCTGGAGCGCTTCCGCCTCCACGAGGTGGCGGAGGGGCTCTACCACTTCTTCTGGGGCGAGATCTGTGACTGGTACCTGGAGTTGGTGAAGGCGAGGCTGGCCGAAGGGGCGGACCCCGCCTCCCGCGAGGCCGCGCGCACGACGCTGGTCACCGTGTTGGACCGGGCCTTCCGGCTCCTGCACCCGGTCATGCCCTTCGTGACCGCCGAGCTCTGGTCGCGCCTGCCGGCCCAGGAAGGAGAGGCACGGGCGGAGGATCTCATCGTGGCGCCGTGGCCGGAGCCGGTGGAGCGCTGGACCGACGACCAGGTGGAGGGCCGGATGGCGGATCTCCAGGACCTCGTCGTGGAGACCCGTCGCTTGCGCAAGGAGTACGGTGTCGCCGAAGGCCGGCGTGTCACCCTGCACGTGGAGGGCGCGTCGGCGGAGTTCGCGGCCATGCTCGCCGAACAGGCGGCCTCGCTGGAGCGGCTGGCCCGCGTCGAGAGCGTGGTGGAAGGTCCCACGGCGGACGGCGCCGGCGCCCACGGCGTCCTGAGGAACGGCGTGGAGATCGTCCTCCCCCTGGCCGGGCTCGTCGATCTGGGCAAGGAGCGGACCCGGCTCGCCGGGGAGATAGAGCGACTGGGCGCGCAGCTGGCCGCCACGGAGAAGAAGCTCGCCAACGAAAGCTTCGTGTCCCGCGCCCCCGCGGAGGTGGTGGACAAGGAGCGGGAGAAGGTGGCCACCTTCTCGGACCAGGTGGCCAAGCTCCGGGAGAAGCTGGCGGAGATGGGAGGGGAGGCCTCCTGAGCCGGCCCATGCGTTCCGCGTGGGGCGCCGCCGCGGGGGCGCTCCTGGTGGCCGCCGTGTCGGCGTGCGCCCGTCAGGGCGCGCCGCCCGGAGGCGAGGAGGATCACCGCCCTCCGGTGGTGATCTCCACGGTGCCGGAGCCCTTCGCGGTCGTTCCCGCGTTCGACGGCAAGATCGTCTTCCGGTTCGACGAGCGGACCAGCGAGCGGGTGTCCGGCGGCTCCATGGACGACGTGGTCCTCGTGTCGCCCCGGTCGGGCGCCGTGAAGGTCCATCACGGGCGGCGGAGCCTGGAAGTGGAGGTGGAGGGCGGGATCATCCCGGGACAGGTCTACCGGGTCACCCTCCTCCCCATGGTGTCCGACATGTTCGGGAACGCCATGCGCGACGCCTTCGAGCTGGTCTTCTCCACCGGGCCGGAGCTCGAGCCCACCGCGGTGGCCGGGCAGATCTGGGACCGGGTCCAGGGAGGTGGGGTCCGGGACGCCATCGTGGTCGCCTCGTCGGCCACCGACTCCGTCGACTACGTGGCGCGTACCGACGGGGAGGGGATCTACGCCTTCCGCTACCTCCCCCTCGGCGTCTACCGGATGGTGGCGTACCTGGACAGGAACCGGAACGACTCCGTCGACGCCATGGAGGTCCAGGGGGAGCGCGCGCTCCTGGTGGAGGCGTCGGACACGCTGCTCATCGACCTCGCCGTGCTCCAGCCGGACACCACCAGCGCGCGTCTGGTGGCCGCCGAGGCGTTGGACTCCGCCACCGTGGAGCTTCGCTTCGACGACCACCTCGACCCCGACCGGTCTCTCGGCGGGGTGGCCATCCGGTTCACCCGCGAAGACGGCGGATCCACGTCCGGGGTCGTGCGCACCTTCCACGACCACGAGTACGACGCCTACCTCGACGCGGTACGCGACTCGCTGGCTCGGGTGGACTCCATCGCGCGGGCGGCGGCGGCCCTGGCCGCCGACACCATGGACGTCGATTCGCTGGAGGCGGCTCCGCCCGTGGCGCCGACGCGCCCCCGCCTCCCCCCCCGGCAGGTGTCTCCGCTGTCTCCGCGCCCCGGGGCCGGGCTGGCGCGACCGGGGCAGCAGCGCGGGAACCTCCCCGCGGGGGCCGTCCTCCCCGGGCAGAGGATCGTGGTCCACGTGGGGCCACCCCTCGAGTCGGGGGTGGCGTACGTCGTCTCCGTGGAGGGCGTGATGAACATCAATCAGCTTCCCAACGGGGGTGGGCTCGACACGCTCATCTGGGAGGCGCCGGTACGGGACACGGTCGTGGCCGACACCGCGGCGGCCGGGCTCGACACCGCGGCGGTACGGGACACCCTGAAGCTCCCATGACCGACCCGCGGCGCCTCATCCCTTCGGTGGACACCCTTCTGGACGATCCATCCTTCGGGGCGCTCCTGTCTTCGTACCCCCGCCCGCGAGTGGTCAAGGCGTTGCGGAGTGTCCTCGACGCCGTCCGGCGGGAGGCGGGGGAGGGGATGGGCGCGGCGGAGATCCAGGATCCGGCCCGGTACGCGGGCGCGGTATCCGGGTGGTTGGCCCGCGACGACGTGCCCTCGCTCCGGCGCGTCGTCAACGCCACCGGCGTGGTGCTCCACACCAACCTGGGCCGGGCTCCGTTGGCGGAGGCGGCCCGCCGGGCCATGCACGACGTGGCCGGCGGGTATTCCAACCTCGAATTCGACCTCGACCGGGGGGAGCGGGGGTCCCGCTACGACCACTGTGTCGACCTCCTCACCGAGCTCACCGGGGCCGAGGACGCGTTGGTGGTGAACAACGCGGCCGCCGCGCTGGTGCTTGCCCTGAACACCATGGCTCAGGGCCGGGGCGTGGTCGTGTCGCGGGGGGAGCTGGTGGAGATCGGGGGCGGGTTCCGCATCCCGGAGATCATGGAGCGCTCCGGGGCCCGCCTGGTGGAGGTGGGGAGCACCAATCGCACCCGGGCGGACGATTTCGCGCTGGCGGTGGAGGAGCATCACCCGGGCGCGCTCCTGAAGGTCCATCGCTCCAACTTCCGCCTGGTGGGGTTCACGGAGGAGACGACGCTGGCGGAGCTGGTCTCGTTGGGCCGGGATCATGGCCTCCCGGTGCTGTACGATCTGGGGTCCGGCCTCCTGGCCGACCCCGCCGCGCTGGGGCTCCCCGCGGAGCCCCGCCCCCGGGAGGCGCTGGAAGCGGGCGCGGACGTCGTGGTCTTCTCGGGGGACAAGCTCCTGGGAGGGCCGCAGGCGGGTGTCGTCGTGGGCAGGTCCGAGTGGGTGGGCCGCATGCGCCGTAACCCCCTGTGCCGCGCGCTCCGCGTGGACAAGGTCACCCTGGCGGGGCTGGAGGCCACGCTTCGGCTGTATCGGGACCCCGAGAGAGCGCTCGCCGAGATCCCCGTCCTGAGGATGCTCTCCGCCGATCCGGACGAGCTCCGGCGGCGGTGCGAGGTCGTGGCCGGCGCGCTCCGGCCGACTCCAGGCCTGACCGTCGAGGTGGTGCCGGGCACGGGCGCGGTGGGGGGAGGGACCTACCCGGAGGTGGAGCTTCCCGGGTGGGTGGTTCGCCTCGCCGGGGGAGGACTCCGACCCGCGGAGCTCATCGAGAGGCTCCGATCTGCCGATCCTCCCGTGGTGGGCCGCGTGGAGGACGACGCGGTGCTGCTGGACCCGCGGACGGTGCACCCGGACGAGGAGGAAGCGCTCCTCCGGGCCCTGGCGCACGCCCTGGGCGTGGGTGTCGTTGACCTCGATGGTGAGCCGGAATAGCTTCCGGTCTCTTCAGAAACCTACGGAGCGGCTTCGGGTATCTCTTCCACCGGGGATGACCCCGATCGAAAGGTACGAAGGCCGGCAGGAGGACCGGGACGACATGGTCACATTGACGCAGACGGCCACCGAGAAGGTGCATGAATTCATCGCGGAGCACGGGGTCGAGACCGACGTCGGACTCCGCGTCGCCGTGCTCCCCGGCGGGTGTTCGGGGTTCCAGTACGGACTCAATATCGAGGACGCTCCGGAGGAAGAGGACGAGGTGATGGAGTTGGGCGGGATCCGCGTCTTCGTCGATCCGTTCAGCGCGCAGTATCTGGAGGGAGTGGAGATCGACTACGTGACGAGCTTCATGGGGGCCGGGTTCACCTTCCGGAATCCCAACGCCAATGGTGGATGCGGATGCGGGAGCTCCTTCACGGTTTGATCCTTCCGTTCCGCATCTTCGTTCCAACGACCGTCCGTGGGTGTCTCCGACCCAGATGAGCTCCGGCATGATTGAACGCGGCGTGCCCCTCGCTACCGCTCTGGACTACGCATCCCTGAATCCAGGTGAGGTCACAGAGCGTATCCTGTTGCGCAAGAAGGAATTGAACGCTGTCATCCTCGGGCACAACTACCAGAGGGTGGAGATCCAGGATGTCAGCGACTACCTGGGCGACTCGCTCGGGCTGAGCCAGGAGGCCGCGGCCACGGACGCGGACGTGATCGTCTTCTGCGGTGTGCACTTCATGGCGGAGACGGCCAAGATCCTCTCCCCCGGGAAGACCGTCCTCATGCCGGACCTGCGCGCCGGTTGCCCCATGGCGGACTTCGTCACCGGAGACGCCCTGCGGCGGCTGAAGGCGCGACACCCCGACGCCGCGGTGGTGGCGTACGTGAACTCCACCGCCGAGGTGAAGGCGGAGTCGGACATCTGCTGTACCTCGTCCAACGCGGTGAAGGTGGTGGAGTCCATCCCCCGCGACCGGCCCATCATCTTCGTCCCCGACCGGAACCTGGCGCGCTACGTGGAGGAGCGGACGGGGCGGGACAACATCATCGCCTGGGACGGATACTGCTACGTCCACGACGACATGGTCCTGGAGGAGCTGGCCACCGCCCGGAAGGCGCACCCCAACGCCCTGGTGGTGGTGCACCCCGAGGCGCGGCGGGAGCTTCTGGACGCCGCCGACGTGGTGACCTCCACGGCGGGGATGGTGGATCTGGCCGAGGAGCACGACTCCATCATCTTCGGGACGGAGCGGGGGCTGGTGGATCGCATGCGCCAGCAGTTCCCCGGAAAGACCTTCGTCCCCCTGTCCGGGGCCGCGATCTGCGGGAACATGAAGCTCAACACGCTGGCCAAGCTGGCGTGGAGCCTGGATCACCGGGCCCACGAGGTCACCATGGACGAGGAGATCCGGGTGCGTGCCCACGGAGCGCTCCAGCGGATGCTGGAGCTGTCGGGTGGGTGGCAGGCGCCCAGCGAAGAGGAGGCGGCCCTGGAGCTCGCCGGGGTGCGATCTTCGGGGTGTGGCTGCGGGTGATCGATATCCGCGTATTCACCGGGGGCGGATTCGCGGAGAACGCATATCTGGTGCAGTGCCGGGAGACCGGGGCCGCGGTGGTGGTGGATCCGGGCGCGGCGGCGCCGGCCATGGCCGACGCGATCCGCTCCGAGTCCCTCGCCGTGGAGGCCATCCTCCTCACCCACGCGCATCTCGATCACGTCGAGGGGGTGCATGAGATCCGCGCCGTGGCTCCCGAGGCGCCCATCTGGATCCATCCCGGAGCCCTCCCCATGTACCGGTCGCTTCCACAGCAGGCGGCGTGGTTCGGGATGCGGATGGCGCCCCAGCCCGAGCCCGACCGGGAGTTCGTCCACGGCCAGGACTTCACCTTCGGGGGATGCACCCTGGACGTCCGCGACGCGCCCGGCCACGCTCCCGGGCACGTGATCCTGGTCTCCCACGAAGACCGTGCCGTCCTGGTGGGCGACGTGGTCTTCCAGGGCTCCATCGGCCGGGTGGACCTTCCCGGCGGCGACATGCGGACCCTCATGAAGTCCATCCGCGAGCAGGTCCTCACCCTCCCCGACGACTTCGTCCTCTACCCCGGGCATGGGCCGCCCACCACGGTGGGGTTCGAGCGGGTGGGGAATCCCTTCCTGGTCGGGGTCTACGGAGGGGAGTTGGCGTGAACGAACGGGCGGGCGCCCACCGGGGGACCTCGGGTGCCGGAGGGACGTCGCGTGGCTGACCGGCTCACCGCGGCGGTGTTCGCCTCGGGTGGCGGGAGCAATCTCCAGGCCCTCCTCGATCACCAGAGCCTCGACCCGCCCTGGCGCGTCGGCCTCGTGGTGAGCGACCGGGAGGACGCGGGCGCGCTGGAGCGCGCCGCGCAGGCCGGGGTCGCCACCGTGTGGGTGCCCACGCGTGAGCGCGGACCCGACGACGTCGCCCGGGACACCCTCGCCGCCCTCCGGGGCGCCGGGGTCGACGTGATCTTCCTGGCCGGGTACATGAAGCTGGTGCCGGAGGCGGTGGTGCGTGCGTACCGCGGGAAGATCCTCAACATCCATCCCGCGCTCCTCCCCTCCTTCGGAGGAAAGGGGATGTACGGGATGCACGTGCACCGCGCCGTGGTGGCGTCCGGCGCGCGGATCACCGGGCCCACCGTCCACCTGGTGGACGAGGAGTACGACCGGGGGCCCATCGTGGCCCAGTGGCCGGTACCCGTCCTGCCCGGGGACACTCCCGAGGACGTGGCCCGCAGGGTGCTGGAGGCCGAGCATCGGCTCTATCCCCGGGCGGCCGACCACGTGTGCCGGGCCATCGCGGGGGGCGAGGAGCCCGGCCCCCTCCCGTGGCCGGACACACGCTTCTCCATGAACGAACACGAACGGAACACCGGAGACCAGCGCTCCGGTTCGGAGGACGAATGAGCAGCAGGCGAGCGCTTCTCAGCGTATCGGACAAGACGGGGATCGTGGATCTGGCCAGGTCGCTGGCGGAGCGGGGGTGGGAGATCCTCTCCACGGGAGGCACGGCGAGCTCCATCCGCGAGGCGGGAGTGGCGGTGAAGGAGGTGGCGGAGGTCACCGGGCATCCCGAGATGATGGACGGGAGGGTGAAGACGCTGCACCCCGCCATCCACGCCGGGCTGCTGGCGCGGCGCGACCAGGAGCCCGACATGGCCGCCCTGGCGGAACAGGGGTACGGGGCCATCGACCTGGTGGCCGTCAACCTCTACCCCTTCCGCGAGACCATCGCCCGGGGGGGTGTCGACGTGAAGACCGCCATGGGGAAGGTGGACATCGGCGGCCCCACCATGATCCGCGCGGCCGCCAAGAACCACCGGGACGTGTGGGTCGTGGTGGACCCCTCCGACTACGACGCCGTCCTCGCCGCCGTGGACGGGGGGGACGACCCCGCGCTGCGGCGCACGCTGGCCGCGAAGGTCTTTCGCCACATCAGCGCCTACGACCAGGCGGTGGCCGGATACCTGGAAGGCGAGGAGGCCGCCGAGGACGTGCTCCCCGCCGGGCTCACCCTCGGTCTCCAGCGCGCGCAGACGCTCCGGTACGGCGAGAATCCCGACCAGGAGGCCGCCTTCTACGGGCTCGGCGCCCGGGCGGGGCTGGCGGCCCTGGAGCAGCACCACGGGAAGGAGCTTTCGTACAACAACTTCCTGGATCTCGACGGCGCGCTCCTCTGCCTTTCGCCCTTCGCGTTCTCGCCGCGGCCCGCGGTGTGCATCGTGAAGCACACCACTCCGGCCGGACTGGCCGTGGGCGACACGCTGGTGGACGCGTACGAGAAGGCGCTGCGGTGTGACCCCGTGAGCGCCTTCGGATCCGTGATCGCGGTGAACCGTCCCGTGGACGGAGCGACCGCCGAGGCCATGTCGAAGCTCTTCGTGGAGTGCATCGTGGCGCCGGCGTTCACCGACGCCGCCATGGCGACGCTCACCGCGAAGAAGAATCTCCGCCTCGTGACCTTCCCGGGTGTGGGAGGCACGCTCCCCTTCGAGCCCGCCGGCGGGTGGTGGGCCGGGGCGGGGGAGGACGAGAAGGCGGCGGCGCGCTTCATCGCCGCCCATGGCCGGATTCCCGAAGCACGGGTGCTGCGGAGCGTGTACGGCGGGATGCTCGTCCAGACACCGCCCCTCCCCCCGTTCTACGGAGTGGAGGACGAGGCCTGGAAGGTGGTGACGGCGCGCGTGCCGACCCCGGCCGAGATGGACGATCTCCGCTTCGCCTGGGCCGCGGTGTTCGGCGTGAAGTCCAACGCCATCCTGCTGGCGGGGGGATTGGCCACCCTGGGGATCGGAGCCGGACAGATGAGCCGGGTGGACTCGTCGCGCATCGCGGTGAGGAAGGCCGCGGATCAGGCGCTGGATCTCCAGGGCGCGGTCCTGGCCTCCGACGCCTTCTTCCCCTTCCGGGACGGGGTGGACGCCGCCGCCGAGGCGGGGGTGGAGGCCATCGTTCAGCCGGGAGGCTCCATTCGCGACGAGGAGGTCATCGCGGCCGCGGACGAGCACGGGATCGCCATGGTGTTCACGGGGCGGAGGCTGTTCCGGCACTGAGGGAGGGGGTGGGGACAGGGTGGGTGGGGGTGGACGTGGTGGCCCCCTGAAGACGATGTGAAGCGAAAGGGGCCGGGTCCATGGCGGATCCGGCCCCTCGCCGTCTCCCCGCTACTCCACCGTGGCGTCGTCCCTCAATCGGTCCACCGCCGCGTCCAGTGCCGGCCCGGTGAAGTACCCCACCACCTTGTGGCGGAGGACTCCGTCGCGGTCGATGATGAAGGTCGTGGGAATCCCGGGGATCCCTCCGAAGGCCGCGCGATGCGCGTCGGTGGCCCGACCCACCGGGTAGGTGATGCCGCGCTCCGCCAGGAAGGCCCGGATGGGGGCGTCGCTCCCCTGATCGGTGGAGAGGCCCACCACCACGACGCCCTCACCGCCGGATCGCTCGTGCAGCTCCTGGAAGTTGGGCATCTCGAGCCGGCAGGGCGGGCACCACGTCGCCCAGAAGTTCACCACCACCACCTTGCCGGCCAGGTCCTCCGGCGTGAGGAGGTCCCCGTCGAGGGTGACCACGTCGAACACCGGCGCCGCGCCGAGAGACGGCCCCACCCCCGTGAGCGCGCCGATCTGCGGTGCCGTGCGCACCACGACGAAGCCGACGAGCACCACCCACACGACCCGCTCCACCCAGGAGAGGAGGGTCCGCCATCGGGAGAGGAGAGGGGATGCGTCGGTGTCGGACAATGGTCGGGCCGGGCGAAGGAGAGGTGAGGGCGAAGGAACACGCGCGCCCCCTACAACCCACCCCGGAGGCCCGGGGTTCCGGAGGCCGGTTGAAGCCGCCCCTCGCCGGCACCATCTTTCCACCCACGCCCACCGAGGCGTACAGGAGGGGTGGCAGAGCGGTTCAATGCACCGGTCTTGAAAACCGGCGGGCGCAAGCCCTCGTGGGTTCGAATCCCACCCCCTCCGTAGTCAGCGCCCAGCGGGTGGGGCGCCCGAAGAGGTGTCCCGGCCCTCGGGTCGAACCCACTCGATCTTCGCAGAAGATCGCAGAGTGGGTTTGGCTCGGAGCGAGGGAACCGAGTGGAGAGCACCGAGGATGCGCCGGAGGCGCACCGGAGGTGAATCCCACCCCCTCCGTAATCAGCGCCCAGCGGGTGGGGCGCCCGAAGAGGTGTCCCGGCCCTCGGGGCGAACCCACTCGATCTTCGCAGAAGATCGCAGAGTGGGTTTGGCTCGGAGCGAGGGAACGGTTCGCCGTTCTACTGCGCGCCACTGTGATCTCGCGCGACCGTAGCGACGGCCGATCGGAACAACACCCGCACCCTACCGGCGTGTCGAGTCCTTCGTCAGGGAATCCGGAAGTTCGTCACCAGGACCCGGGGTGCCAGACGGAACCTCTGCGAGCGCAGCCAGGAACGCCTCTCGTGACCCTCGTGAAGCCCGCTCTTTCAGATACGACACCGTGTCGAGGGCCGAAATCTTTTCCGCCAACGCCGTCGCGATCAGTTGATTGATCGAAACGCCCTCTTCTTTCGCCAACTCCCGCGCCCGCTGGTGCAGCGATTCCGGAAGTCTCAGGCTCATCGTCGTCATTTCATCTCCTCCAACTCCAACAGGAAGGCCCCCGGTCGAATCACCCGAATCCCGAAGCGATCTTCCACTCCCGCGAAGTCACGCACGTTGTGCGTCACAATCGCTGATACGTGGGCGCCCACCGCCACTTCCAGCACCATCTCGTCCCCTGGGTCCCGCAAGAACGGGCGCCACAGGTAATAGATCTCACGTAGGTCCCCGACAACGCAAAGATAGTCCAGGACGGCATCGATCCGGTTGTCCTCGACTCTCCCGAGTCGCCTCAGTGCCGATTCATACTCCAAGACCAACGGAACGGAGAGGCTACACCGGAACGGTGCCTCCGGCCCCACCATCGAAAGAACCCGGAACGACGCACCCTCCCGAGATCGGAAGGCAGCCACGAGGATGTTTGTGTCGAGGACGACCCGGATCATGTGGTATGATATACGATACCGGACCAAGGACACAAGAGGTCCCGCGCGGTCGCCGGCATCGACTCGCTTCCCCGGGCTTCGGCGTGTTGTTCCAACCGAGCGGAGAGCACCGAGGATGCGCCGGAGGTGCACCGGAGGGATTCCCCGACCAGTTCCAGGTGACCTCCCCCGCGGTGAGAACGATCCACGTTCATCGAGCGACGTCGCGGGATACTGTGCCGGGGCTCCGGCCAACCAGGGATGGAGCAGGTCGGGACATCGTTGACATACATAGAACCACAATGCATACTGCTGCCAGGTATTCGTGCCGTCGACGTCACCGTCGTCGTTGGAGGGGGGAGTTCATGGGAATCAGCAAGGATCTCATTGCCGCGTCGTCGACCCCGATGGTGCTGGCGATCCTGGCCGAGGCGGACAGCTACGGCTACGCCATCCTCAAACGAGTTCAGGAGCTGTCCGGAGGACGGATGGAGTGGACGGACGGGATGCTCTATCCCGTGCTGCATCGACTCGAGCGGCTCGGCCACATCGAGGCACGGTGGGTCGTCGCGGACACCGGCCGGCGCCGGAAGTACTACCGGATCACGTCTCGTGGGCGAACCCAACTCGCGGAGGAGCGCAGGCAGTGGCAAGCCGTGGACGCCACCCTCCGGGAAATCTGGTCCGCGCTCCGCAGTGCCATCCCCGACGACGACCCGACGGCGGCCACGCCACTTCCACAGGGGGCATGAACGATGCCGGCTCCGGATCACGCGGTATCCCTGGAAGAGCAGATCGACCAATGGCGGAGCTATCTGCGCCGCCGGCAGGCGATCCAACCCAACGACATCACCGAGTTGGAAGACCACCTGCGCGAGCAGGTCGCGGGTCTGGCCGACTCGGGCCTCACCACGGATGAAGCGTTCCTGGTGGCGGTCAAGCGCATGGGTGACCTCGACACGCTCTCGCGCGAGTTCGCGCGCGAGCACTCGGACCGCCTGTGGAAACAACTCGTGGTCGCGGCCCCGGATTCCGGGGAGGCCATTCCGCGGGCTCGGACGGATGCCGTCGTCGCCTTCTGTCTCGCCGTGGGGGCGGCCGTGGCCATCAAGCTGCCGGCGGCTTTCGGGATCCAACTGAACCAGGACACCGGCTTCTACGTCCGGAATCTGGGTCTCTTCGTCCTTCCCCTCCTGACCGGCTACTTCGTCTGGAAACGGAGGATGGGGGCCGGCATGATCCGTCGGCTGGCCGTGGCGTTCGTGGTGGCGGGGGTCTTCGCGAACATCTATCCGCTCGTCCCCGATGGGTACACGGAGGTGCTTTCGGCGCTGCACCTTCCCATCGTGCTCTGGCTGCTCGTGGGCGTCGCCTACGCGGCGGACCGGTGGCGCGAAATGGACGGGCGCATGGACTTCATCCGCTTCTCGGGAGAGTTCTTCATCTACTACGTGCTCATCGCTCTCGGTGGCGGGGTCCTGACCGGGTTCATGGCCATGATCTTCCAGTCCATCGCCATCGACATCGAGCCCTTCTTCGAGTCGTGGTTGCTTCCGTGCGGCGCCATGGGCGCGGTGGTGGTCGCCGCCTGGCTCGTGGAGGCGAAGCAGAGCGTGATCGAGAACATGGCGCCCGTGCTGACGCGCCTCTTCACGCCGCTCTTCGTGGCCGTCCTGGTGGCCTTCCTGGCGACCTCACTGTGGACCGGTCGTGGAGTCGCCATCGAGCGGGAAGTCCTCATCGCGTTCGACCTCCTCCTGGTCGTGGTCCTGGGCCTCCTCCTCTACTCCCTCTCCGCCCGTGATCCGAGGTCGCCTCCCGGCATCTTCGATGGGCTCCAGGTCGTGTTGCTGGTCAGCGCGTTGCTCGCCGACGCCCTGGCGCTGTGGGCCATCGCCGCACGCATCTCGGAGTTCGGGTTCACCCCGAACCGCGTGGCAGCGCTGGGCGAGAACGTCATCCTCCTGGTGAATCTCACCTGGTCCACCGTCCTCTACGTGAGCTTCCTGCGAGGGCGGGCCCCGTTCTCGAGCCTCGAACGCTGGCAGACGGACTACCTGCCGGTCTACGGCGTGTGGGCCGTGACCGTCGTGACCGTCTTTCCGGTGGTGTTCGGGTACGTCTGAGCACGGGACGCGGCCCGGTCCCGAGAACTCCCTTCGAGCGATGCCGTCCACGACCTGGTTGCCCGCATCCGCCGTCCGGGCGGATCATGATCGGCACGTCGGCCACGGTGTCCCATCGCGTGCGGTTCCGGTATCGGAGATGCTCTCGGGATCGAAGATGGTGGCCACTCCATCCCAGGTCTCGATCACCGGAGTCCCGCACCCCGCGCCCTCGATCGGACGTTCGAGACCATTCTCTTCGTCGTCGGCGTCACCGTGATCCAGTGAGGTCTCCGAAGGGACGGGAACGCGCCCCGCTCGGATGACCACGCCGGGGCCGTTCCGACCCTGGCGACGCACCCTCCCAGCCCGCACATTCAACGACTCGGGAGCACCGAGCGTTGGACGCACGTCGGAGAATAAGGGGGGGGTATGTCCGAGAGTGTCGAG
>JAOUPR010000039.1 GCA_029879725.1 Gemmatimonadota bacterium
GACCCTCCTGGCGGCCTTCTTGGTTCGTCTCTTCAGCGGCTACTCGCTGTTGGCTGGTTCGTCCCTGGGGACTGCCGAGGTCCATGACCTGGCATTGCGTGACTTCGAGACCTTCAGCGCCGGCTTTTCTCTCGCGCTCGTGTTCTTTGGGGTCCACTTGATTCTGTTCGGCACTCTGCTCAAGCGATCCAAGTATGTGCCAACAGCCCTATCCATCCTCTTGATCGTTGCGGGTGTCGGCTATGTCGCAGACAGCCTCGCAAAGTTCTTCGTGCCGAGTCATGGTGATTTGGCGAGCATGCTTCTTCTCACCCCTGCCCTACTCAGCGAAGTCGGCCTGACCGGCTGGCTGCTCGTGAAGGGAGTCCGCGCTGTGGACGAGGAGGTGCGCCCCCACGTCCCTCAACACTCGGTTCGCGCTGCGGCCGGCTGAAGCCCGCCTTGGTCGCCAGTTACAGGAGTGACGTCGGGCGACCGTTGTCATTGGCGGCACACCCGCGCTGGCGCGCGGGCGTCGAGCGAACCTTGAGTGTTCTGTGCCATCGGGCGCTGGAGTCATGATGCCGTGAAGATGTCTCGGAGTGTATGGGGCGTAGTCGGGTGCGGGGTCTTGACGGCGTCTCCCATCAGTGGGGCCCAGGCAACGCCTTCATCCTTTATTGTGATGGACAGCGTCGGCATTCGAGTCGTGTCGTCGGAGTATCCGGACACGTTGGTTTCACCGATTTGGGAGTTTCCAGAGCTCGCGGACCTGTCGATCGGTACAGAGGAGGGTGGGGACGAATACCTGCTGCACAGAGTAGGTCCCGTGATTCGACTCGACGATGGGCGTATCCTCGTCAGCAACGGTGGCACGGAGTTGCGGCTGTTCGATGCGGGTGGGACGTATCTCAAGACCATTGGTCAGGAAGGCGATGGCCCGGGGGAGTTCCGAGACATCTCTGCTGTGCGGCTGTCCGGGCGAGATGCTGTGATCGTTGCGGATAGGTGGTCGCACCGCGTGACTCGGGTAGGCCTCGATGGAAACCTAGAGGCGACGTACCGCACAGCGGGTCCCTCGGTGGAAGGGCTCCTTGATGGGGAGCGGGCCGTAGGTACGACGGGCGGAGGGTGGTCCCCTGCGAAGCAGGGTCGAGTCGGGTACGCGGCGACGGAGGTGCGAGTCCACCTCGTTGACGTGACCACCGGGTTCGAAGATACCCTTGCCGTGTTGCCTGGCCCCAGTTGGTGGGCATCGCAAGGAAGGGGGGGCGCCTTACAGAGCAGACCCGTCCCGTGGACCACGATGACCGTATTCGCCGTCGGGCGCGATCGGATCGCAGTCGCGTGGACCGGAAAGTCAGAGGTTCGGGTCCACGATGCGACGGGGGCGGTCGATCGCATCGTCAGGTGGAGCCAGGATCCAGAGCATGTGTCCGCAGAGGATGTAGAAGACTTGATCCAACGCGCTCCCGTCGAGAGTAGACGCGATTATGGCCGTATTCCCCTTCCGGACACGAAGCCGATGTTCGGGAGGGTGTTGTTGGATGACGCCAACGTTATCTGGGTCGGTATGAACGAACGCCGGCCCGATGGTCGCCGTCGGTGGATTGTCTTCAATAGAGGTGGTGTCGCCGAGGGGTACGTGGACACCCCTCCGAGGGTACGAGTGCGATCCATATCATCAGGATATCTAGTGGGCGTCGAGGTGGATGACCTGGGTGTCGAGCGGGTAGTGGTGTTCAAGATGAAGGGTCGTTCAGGACGTGCACCCACCAGCACATATGAAGATGGGCCTCTGCTCGAGCCCCGTGCGGGGAGCGGCCCTTCGGGACACCCGCGGGGCGCGGGGGGAGTGGAGAACCCGGAGACGAAAAGGTTGTGCGCAGGTGCCGCGCGGAGTTTCTTGCAGGTGGCCGGCGGGAGAGACCGCCGGACGTCAGCCGCCATTCGATGAACGTGGGATGATTGGATCGACAGCAGCACTCGCCAGCCTCTTGATAGCCCTGCCGGACCCGAAGGTAGGGCAGGTCACTCCGACGCAGGGGGACACGGTCGAGGTTCTGGTGGCGGCCTTCCTGCATCACTTCGCGGAGGTGAAGCTCGATTCCGCGGCCGTGGCCGTCGAGACCGACGTGGCACGCCTTCCCGAGTCCGTTCTGCAAGAGGTGGCAGCCCGGCTCAATCTGCCGACTGCTCGGGATGAAGAAGTTCGTTGGTGTGCGGAGGAGATTACGTACCCGCTCCATTGTGAACTCAGAGGAGTGAGGTATCTGGTCTGGTTCAGGATTTCGTCGATCGAGGCCAACGGTGCGGTTGTGTCGGTGAGCGCCTGGACGGAGTGGACCCCGGGGCGGGTAGACGGCAGCGGCACTGAATATGAATTGGAGCGAACAGGGAGGGGTTGGATCGTTTCGAGAGCCTTGATGAGTTGGGCCACGTAGGGAGCACTGGTCGTCACTGCGCCTACGGCGCGGCCCTGGGTGTGAGGCAGGCGCCGGCTCGGAGGCGCCGGAACGTTGTGCGGGAGAGCCTGATGTTGCTGATGCAGAGGCGCCGATGAGGACGAGCCGGTGGGTTGCCCCAGTAGTTGTCGAGATGCTGTCTGCGTGTAGTCAGGGTACTGGGTCGAGGGTTGGTGCCCTGGACGGCGGACCAGCCCGGCTGACGAGAGGTTCCGCCGGCGCCTTCGTTCCACTGGTGCCGGCATCCGACCTGTATCCACGTTGCGACGCCCCACGCTCTCATCCTTCTGGTATGGGCGATCAGGTGTTGTCGATCGTATACGGGGAGCCCGTGGAGCGTAGGGTATCCGTCGGTCTGGATGTTGAAGGAAATCCCGTGAACTATTCGGATCTCCGTGGAGACCTCACTCTCCCTACAGCGAACTCTGGAGACCTCACGTCGATCGGGATCAACTTCCGGCAACGGTTCGCGGTAGCCATGAATCGGCGAGGGATCGAAGAGCTCCAGCGGACTCGTGCTGGGCGTCCTGGTCTATTTCGTAGTGAAGAGCATTCTGAGTCGGAAGCTACGTTGGATGGTTCTGAGTGTCGCGGCAATCCCGACCTACCAACTCTTCACCTGAGGAAGAGACCCTTCTCGCGACCTCGGCGGTTCCGGCGCGTAACCAGCTGCGTCCCTGCTCCTGCCCCTTCGCGGCGGGCGGGCCGTCGGGACACCCGCGTGACGCTGAGACGGACTGGGGATTGCAGACGGCAGGAGTGTGCGTGGGTACCGTGCCGAGCCTTCCGGCCGGTGACGGGAGAGGAGACCGCGGGACGTTGGGTGCCATTGGAATCCGTCGTCCGCATTCGGGGAGCACCATGAGGGCACATCATCTTCGCAAGCTGGTCGTGCTCCTGGGATTGACCTGGAATCCAGCATTGGCCCGAGGTCAGATGATCGCTGGGCGGGATGGAATCCGGCGCGGACGTCAGAGGCCCGACGTCCGTTATGCGAGAGAACATCTTCCGTGGATAGCGTGTAGGACACGCAGACATGCCGACGGAGGATCCTGATGGACGCTCGTAGGTTCGGAAGAGGGTCGACCGTGGTCGCCCTCCTGTCCGTGATCGCAGGGTGTGCGGACGATCGTTCGGTGATGGAGATTCGCGCTCGCGCACCCATCGACAGCGAAGATGGTCTCGCGGGCATACGAGTGCTGCTGAACGAGACGCTCTACGGTGCCCGGGACTTCGCGCCGGGTGAGGGTGGACTGCCTAGGGTGCGGGCGGATGTTCCGAGTGACGGATTCCTGCGGATCGACCTGGTTCTCTACCAAGGCGGAGAAGTGGTTGCCGGAGGGGGCGCCTCGATCGCGATGCAGGGCAACTTCGAATGGGGGCTGGACGTGTTTCGGCAGATCGAGGACCCCCTCGATACCTGTATGGGATGTTTCCGAACGGAGATGATTCCGATTGGTGCGGCCTGGCAGAACGAACCAGGCGAGGCAGTCTGGCTCGCCTGGGGCGGGCGGGCACGGGGATCCGACATCATATACTAGGCGTCAGCGCACGTGCCGCCCGAGCGGCGAGGAGGACGTGATGCAGAAGACAATTGTGCTTTGCGCAGTGCAGGGGAGCGTCCGCACATGGGCTGTTCTCGCCTCGAGCGTCGCTGTGATCGGATGCAGGCCCGACGCATATGTGACCATGACGTCACCGGAGGACGGTGAGACGTACGTGGTAGGCGACACCGTTCAGTTTCGGGCCGAGGTCAACAGCAGGCAACTGATCGAGATCGCGCACGATGGAGACTGGCGATGGACCAGTGACCTCGACGGCGAGTTGGGGTACTCCCCTCTGGTCCTGCGGACGGACCTCAGCGTCGGTGAGCATCTGATCACCATTCGCGTTCGCAACTCCGGGGGCTACGTGCTGCGTGACCAGGCGATGATCCACGTCGAACCAGCGGGCAACTGACCGCCATCGATCAGGCGATATCGGTGGAGATGAGCGGCAGTCATCCAGAGAGGGTATTCGCACGCCTCTACGACCTGATTTCCGGGCCGGCGGGGAAGGAGCGCGCGTGGGCGGAGGTGCGTGACCTCTTCTACCCCGATGCCTTGTTGCATAGTGAGTTGACGCTCCCGGACGGTAGCCGTCGATCAGGGACCTGGACCGTGGACGAGTTCTGCGAAGCGGCCGCGGAAGAGTACAGGCGTGAGGGGTTCTGGGAGCGCGAGGTGGCGACCCGGAGCGAGTGCTTCGGAGACATCGCGCAGGTGTGGAGTACGTACGAGTCGCGGGTGGGCCGCCCCGACGGTGAGCCCGTAGCCCGTGGGATCAACGCCGTTCATCTGGTTCGTCGTGACGGCGAGTGGCGCATCGCATCCTTGATATTCCAGATCGAGAGAGGTACGAGTGGCATCCCGGAGGCGTACCTCTGAAGAGCCGGCTCCGGGTGTGGATATTCCTCGATCGGAGGTGGCCATGCGTGTCCTACGAGTACTCGTACCGGTGGTGGCCCTGTCGGTGGGCTTCGCGCCAGGAACCGCGGGAGGTCAGTCGCGGGGTGTGCGGGGGATCATCCTTGCCGATCTGACGTGGCAAGAGGCCGAGACCGTCCTCACGCCGGAGACGGTCGTGGTCATTCCTCTCGGGGCGGCGTCGAAGGAGCATGGCCCGCACCTCCGGCTGGACAACGATCACCGTATGGCGGAATATCTCGAGCGCCGTGTTCTGGAAGCGGCGGACGTGGTCATGGCTCCTACGCTTCCGTACCACTTCTATCCCTCGTTCCTCGAGTACCCTGGCTCGACCCATCTCCGGTTCGAGACGGCCAGGGACGTGGTGGTGGACGTCGTCCGCAGTCTGGCGGGGTACGGCCCCCGGCGATTCTACGTATTGAACACGGGTGTCTCCACGCTCCGGCCCCTCGAGGCCTCGGCCGAAGTCCTGCGCGCGGAGGGGATCCTCCTGCATTTCACCAACATCCTGGAGGTGTCCGGGGAAGCGGAAGACGAAGTGCGGGAGCAGGTGCGGGGAACCCATGCGGACGAGATCGAGACGTCGATGATGCTCTATATCGCGCCGGACCGGGTCGACATGAGCCTCGCGGTCCGGGAGGACAACCCGAGAGGCCAGGGCGGGCTGACACGCCGTGCCGATGGGACGGGAACCTTCTCCGAGTCGGGCGTGTGGGGTGACGCGACGCTGGCCACGGTCGAGAAAGGGCGGATCGTGGTGGAGGCCACCGTGGAGGGGATCCTCCGGGATCTGGACATGCTTCGGACCGCCGAGCTTCCCACGGGCGGTCCGTGAGCCGTTGGGGACGCCGGTTCGGGATTCTCCGGACCGAGAATCTGGAATGGGTCCGCCGTCCGGGAGACTGGCGGACAACAAGAGGTCACCCTGTTCGACGGGACCGTGGGTGGCGGAGGAGGTGTCATGGAGCGAGTCGGCCGTAGCCCGCGGAGGGATGGGTCCACCCGGGTGGGGCGTCCTCGGCGCTCCGTCCTTTGGATCGGGTTGATCATGATGGGATGCGGGGGGGATCGCGTCACCAGCGAGGATGGTCCCGTTCATTTGTCCGCGTCGGAGGTACACGTCTTCGGCGCGTCGGACGCCGTGGGCCTCATCCGAGATCTCGACGTGCTGCCGGACGGTTCGGTGTGGGCGCTCAACTCCGGGGAGCCCTTCTTCGTGGGATTCGACTCCGGCGGCGAAGTCATGGGGACGCACGGAGGGTCGGGGGGTGGTCCGGAGGAGTTCCGCATGCCCGCCGCGTTCGTCACCGGGGGCGTGGACGGAGAGGCGTGGGTCTTCGACTTCCTCCGACACGCCGTGATCAGGGTATCCCGGCCCGGCGAGTGGGCTCAACTCCCGATCCCCCGGGAGGCCATTCCTCCTGGTAGCCTGCTCGGCGGAATGGACATCATGAGTCCGACGGTTCGGACGGCCCGGATGGGGAACGAGTTGCTTCTTCCGCGGACCACGGGGTCGATGGCGTCGGGGCTGACTTCATTCCGGCTCGCGATCCTGGGCGCGGATCTCATGGCCCTCGATCTCGAGAGCGGGTCGGTTCGGGTGGTGGTGAGCCTCGGCGAAGTGTTGGACGACCCGTCCCAGGGCTTCGTTCCCACGGACGGGGGTTTTCCCCTGTGGTATCGGTTGTGGGCGGTGTGTGGAGAAGACCGGATTCGCGTATACGATCGAGTCCGGAATCAACTCCGCGGCTTCTCGCGCGACGGCGAGGAACTCACGCCCGTTTCCCTGCCCGCGGCGTATCCCACCGAGGTGTCTCCCCGAGAGTTCGCTCAGGTCGTGTTTCCACTTCGCCAGGCCGAGATCACCGGCGGGGTGGGGAGCCGCCTGGGTGCCGAGGACAGCGCGCGGGTGCTGAACGAGATGATCCAGGGGATCAGGGGGCAGCCCCGCGAACTCGCCGCGTACCTTCCACGGTACGTGGACTTCCGGTGCGCGGAGGACGGTGCGATGTGGCTGCAGCCCGTGGATCTGAGCATCGGGGGACTCGACGGAGGAGCGAAGTGGATGCGGATCATGCCGGACGGCGACGTGCGTGAAGTCCATTTCCCGGAACGATTCGATCCCATGCGCTTCATGTCCGGGAGGGTCTGGGGGATCCAACGTGATGAGTGGGATGTCCCCTCGGTGGCATGGATCGCCCTTCCCCCGCCGCTGGCCATGTAGTGGTACGGTGATTCCGCGTGATCACGCACATCGTCGACCTGGGAGCCACTTTCTCGGTGGTCGAATACCTTTTCGGGAGGTGAGAGGCATATGTCCATGGCGTCGCACGTTTCCCTTCAACTCGCGCGGTTCGACGGGCTTCGGAGGGTGGAGCCCATCGCGGAACCGGTGCTGGGGGATGCCCTCTTCCACGGTATCGGAGCGGACGCTCGCGCGTCCGGCGGAGTACCCGAGTCCCGTGAGGCGTTCAACTTCGTCGTGTTGGGGTTGCACGACAGCGCCGATGCGGCGCAGCGGTTCCTGACGTCCAGTCCGGGCCTGGTTCCATGGCTGGGTGACGCGGTGGAAAGATGGAACGCGATCCTGGAGCCCTTCCGTCATCATGGTACGGCGAACCATCTGAACCCGGATGAGCCTGGGCCCCTCTTCGACACCTTCGTGCCGCCACCGGCCCCCGACGAGCCCATCGTCGTCATGACGTCGGTGGGGTATCGGCTCGGCCCGGGCTTCGATCCGGCACGAGCGGATGCGTTCTCGGAGGGCGTCATGGCGGTGCGCGCCAGCATGACCGCCGTCTCGGGATTGCACTCGCAGCAGTCGTTCTCATTTTCCGGGAATCGCGAGGTGGATGGGGTGACGGTGACGACCTGGGCGAGCTTCGATGCCATGCGTGCCTGGGCGTACGGCATGGGCACGCACCGGATCCTCCTCGATCGACATCGGGGGGAGGGGATGGCCGATCGCACCTCGTTCACCCGGCTCCGCATCGTCCGAAGTGATGGGACGTGGTACGGCGCGGAGCCGGAGCATTGGGTCTCGTAGCCCCGTCTCCCGGCGGCAACGAGACGCTACCGTACCAACCCGTCCAGCACGGTCCGGAACTCCTCCAGTGGCAGCGCGCCCTGGATCATCCGTCCATTGACGAAGAAGGTGGGGGTGGACCGTACACCGACGTCGGTGGCGAGAGCGCGTGCCGCGGCGACACGATCCGCGGAGCGCGGGTGCCGGTAACAGGCCATGTAGGCTTCACCGTCCGCGCCGGCGGCCTCGGCGTAGCGGCGGAACAGTGGATCGGCGTCCCGAGCGCCCTTCCATGCTTCCTGGGCTGCGAAGAGCGTGTCGTGCATGGCCCAGAACGCGTCGTCGCCCTGCTCCGCCACGCACGCGGAGGCGCGCATGGCCTCGGAGCCGTTGGGAAACATCCCCAGAACGAACGGAACGAAGCGCCACCGTACCTTTCCCGCCTCCACGTACTCCTTCCGCAGCGTGGGGAAGGTGCTCACGGCGAACCGCCCACAGTAGGGGCACCCGAAATCGCTGAACTCCACGACGGTGACGGGGGCGTCCGGGGCGCCGATCTCGTGGAACAGCTCATCCAGGGGGACGTCCGGCGCGGATCCGGCCTCCCCGCCGAGGATGGGTCGGGGGGCTTCGTCGCCGGCCGCGGCGGGCTGCCGGGGTGCCACGGCCAGGACCACGAAGAGCACGGCGGGAATGGCGAGCCGGAGGGTGGGCTGGATGGTCATTGTGCCTCCTGTGCCAGCAACTCGTCCACGGCGCGCATGAGGGTGCCCTCGCTGAAGACTCCGTGGACCACGTGCCGGAGCACTCCGTTGCGGTCCAGGAGGAACGATTGTGGAAGCGCGTTCACGCCTCCGTAGCGGAGGCGTACGTCGTCGGGCGCCATGGCCACGGGATACGTGATGTGGTTCGCGTCCAGGAAGTCGCGCACCACCCGGGCGCCGTCCGCGTCCGTGGCGAGCCCCACCACCGTGAAGCCGCGATCCTTGTATCGGTCGTACACCGACTGGAAGCCGGGCATCTCCAGCCGGCAGGGGGGACACCACGTGGCCCAGAAATTCACCAGCACCACTTCGCCCTGGAGGTCGTCCAGGCTCACCTTCTCGCCGTCGAGGGTGCGAACGGTGAAGGCCGGGGCGGGCTGATCCACCGCCAGCAGCACGACTTCGGGCGGGGGCGCCATCCGACGCAGCAAGGCGCCGGCGACGAGGATCCAGAGTGTGATCTCCACGCGGCGGAACCAGCGGTGGCGTCCGTGAGAAGCTTTGGCCATGCCCGGGGACCTCGCGAGGAGAGTGTTGGGTGTCCGTTGTAATATCTAATAATCTATATACTTAGATATATTCGGTAAATGGGAGGGCCGGGTGGGCTCCGGATCCGGCGTGTGGGTGCGTCGCCTCAGCATATTCCGCTCTTCGTCGGTCCTGCTTGTGGAGGGTGGGGGCGGCCTCGTAGCGTGGGGGACGCCCTCAGGCCCTCTCACTCCACTCCATCCGAATCGTGCCATGACGACATCCTTCCGCAATTCCGCACTGGCCGTGGCCCTGATCCTCTCCGCCGCGGCCTGTTCCAGGCCCGCGGTGGCCAACCCCGCGCCCTCTCCTTCTCCCCGGGCGTCTTCGCAGGAGGGGCCCCAGCGTCCGGGCGCGCGTCCGGCGGGGGGAGGTGCCCGTCAGGAAGGACCGAAGCCCTACGGTGAAGTGATCACCGCCGGTGCGGTGACCCAGGACGGCCTGTTCCGGGTCCACCGGGTGGACGACAAGCTCTACTTCGAGATCCCTGCGTCGGAGTTGAACGCGGAGATGCTCCTCATCGGGCGCGCGGTGGAATCCACCCTCCAGGAGCCGAGCGCGTTCTTCGGCGGGGGACCGCGCCTCATCGTCCAGTGGGAGCGGAACGGGAACAGCGTGGTCCTGCGGGAGAAGGAGTACGACGTCATCGCCGACACCACGGCCGCCATCTGGCGGCAGGTGTCCGGGTTCCGGAAGGGCCCGGTGCTGGCGCGTTACGACGTGGCGGCCTTCGGTCCGGACAGCGCCGCCGTGGTGGACGTGACCGACCTCTTCCTCTCCAACATTCCGGAGCTGGGGCCGGTGGAGGGGATCAACCGCGGGCGCTCGTGGGTGGAGCGCACCTGGTCCTTCGAGCGGAACGTCAACGTGGAGGTGACCCAATCCGGGCAGTCACGGCCATCCGGAAACGGCGGCCCGCCCGCGGGGCCCGGAGCCCCCGGCCGGAGCCCCCAGTCGCAGACGGTGCGGATGCACTTCAGCATGTCGAAGCTTCCCGACTCGCCCATGATGCCCCGTTGGCACGATGAGCGGGTGGGATTCATCTCCAGCCGGTCATACGATTTCTCCCGTCCCGACAACCGTCTGGAGCAGGTGCGCTTCATCCACCGGTTCAAGCTGGAGAAGAAGGACCCCTCCGCCGAGGTGTCGGATCCCGTGGAGCCCATCGTCTACTGGATCGACCCGGCCACGCCCGACTGGCTCAAGCCGTGGATCGTGAAGGGAGTCGACGCGTGGCAGGACGCGTTCGCGGAGGCCGGATTCAGCAACGCCATCTTCGGGAGGATCGCGCCGACCCCCGAGGAGGATCCGGACTTCTCGCTGTACGACGCTCGCCGATCGGTGATCTACTGGCGGCCCTCCACGGTGCCCAATGCCACCGGTGGACAGATCGTCGATCCGCGCTCGGGCGAGATCCTGAAGGGCGAAGTGAACATGTACCACAACATCATGGAACTCCAGAAGAACTGGTACTTCATCCAGGTCGGGCCCCTGGACGCCAGAGCGAGGTCGCTCCCCCTTCCCGACTCCCTCATGGGCCGTCTGGTGGAGTACGTGGTCACGCACGAGATCGGGCACTCCATCGGGTTCCCCCACAACATGAAGTCCTCCGCCATGTATCCCGCCGATTCGGTGCGGAGCCGGTCCTTCCTCGAGCGCATGGGTGGGTCGCACGTGGCCACGCTGATGGACTATTCGCGCTTCAACTACGTGGCGCAGCCGGAGGACAGCATTCCGCTGGAGTACCTGATTCCCAAGGTGGGGCCCTACGACGAGTACGCCGTGAGGTGGGGGTACAAGCCCATTCCGGGTGCGTCCACTCCGGACCAGGAGCGGTCCACCCTCGACGCCTGGGCCCGGGAGCAGGACGAATCTCCCTGGCTGCGGTTCTCCACGCCGGACGCCGAGGGCGACCCGGAAGATCTCACCGAGGCGGTGGGTGACGCGGACGCCGTGCAGTCCACCACGTACGGGATGCGGAACCTCCAGCGCGTCATGGACATGATGCTGGAGGTGGCGGAGGTGCCCGGCGAGAGCTACGAGGAGTTGGAGACGCTGTACGGGCAGGCGGTGGGGCAGTGGGGACGCTACATGGGCCACGTGGCCGCCATCGTGGGGGGAGCCTACACGCAGGAGCGCTACGGCACGGGGCCCAGGTTCCGGCCGCTGGAGCGGGCACGGCAGCGGGAGGCGGTGCGGTACCTGAACGCCAACGCCTTCCGCGTTCCGGGAATGTTCCTCGACGACGACATCCTGCGCCGCATCGAGAACGAGGGGGTGGTGGAGCGCTTCCGCGTCCAGCAGAACCGGGTGATCGCCAACCTCCTCAACCAGCAGCGCCTGGAACGCCTGGTGGAGTTCGAGGCCATGGCGGACAGCCCGGGAGAGGCGTACACCCTCGCCGACCTCATGGAGGATCTGCGCGCCGGGATCTGGGGCGAGCTGGATTCCCGTTCCGTGCGGGTGAACGCCTACCGGCGCAACGTGCAACGGGCCTTCCTTGCCGCGGCCGACGACCGGCTCCACCCATCGGAGGAGGATCTCGACCGTCCGGGCACGCCCTTCCGCCCGGCGCTGACGCCTCCGTGGGCGTCGGATGTGAGGGCGGTGTTGCGCGTGGAGCTGGAGGACCTGGACGGGCTCGCGGAACGTGCGCTGGCCCGGGCCGGCGACGCCATGACCCGGGCGCACCTGCGTGACGTGCGCATGGAGATCGCGAGGATACTGGATTCGGGCCGCTGAGGAGAACGCCATGATGTTGCCGATCATCGTTGCCCTGACCGGGTTGGCATCCGTCCCGTCCGACTCTCTCCACGAAGCGGCGGTGGCCGCCCGCGTGGAGATCGTGCGCACCGAATTCGGTGTCAGTCACATCCTGGCCCAGGACCTGGAGGCCATGGGGTTCGGACTGGGCTACGTCCAGTCCGAGGACTACGGAGAGGAGGTGGCGTTCACTCTGATCAAGTCCAGGGGTGAGTACGCGCGGTACGTGGGCAAGGACTCCATCGAAGGCGACTTCACGGGGAAGGAACGCCATGCCCTGGCCGCCGCCACCTTCCACCTCCTGGAATCCGACACGCGGGCCGTGTACCGGGGATTCGCGGCGGGGGTGAACCACTACGTCCGTCTGCACCGGGCGGAGTTTCCCGACTGGGTGGAGCCCTCGTTCACCGCGGTGGACGCCCATGCGGGCGACGTGCAGGTGTGGAGCCGAAGCAACGCGATCCTGCGGGCACTCCGGGACCAGCCCGGCGAGGGAGACGCACCGGCCGGGGGCTCTCGGCGGGATCCGGTGGACGGCCCCGACGACGGATCCAACGCGTGGGCGTTCGCGCCGGAGCGCACGGCCTCGGGGCACGCCATCCTCCTCCGTAATCCCCACCTTCGTTGGGACGCGGGCTACTACGAGGCCCATGTGCGCGTTCCCGGGGTGGTGGACTTCTACGGCGACTTCCGCATCGGCGGGGCCTTCGGGATCATCGGCGGCTTCAACCGCCACCTGGGGTGGGCCACGACCAACAACTACCCGACGTACAGCCAGGTGTACGCTCTGGCGGCCGACCCCGCGCGGGAGGACCACTACCTCCTGGACGGACGCGCCCACCCCATGGAGGCCCGGGCGGTCGCGGTGGACTTCCGGGAGGAGGACGGAACCGAGGGAACCGAGGTCCGGACCACGTGGTGGACGTCCGTGGGCCCGGTGATCCATCGGACCGCGGAGCGGGTGTACGTGGTGAAGGATCCCCGAGCCGGGGAGTACCGCCGGGGGGAGCAGTTCCTGAGGATGATGCGCACCACCACGTTGGCGGAATGGTTGGAGGTGATGAGGATGCGGGCGCATCCCAGCTCCAACTTCACCTACGCCGACGCGGCGGGAAACATCGCGCACCTGTACAACGCCCGGATCCCCCTCCTCCCCCATGAGCCCACCGGAGACACGGCGGCCTTCGCGGCGCGCTCGCAGGACGTCTGGTCGGAGCTCGTGCCGGTGGAGTCGCTTCCCCTCTACATCAATCCCCCGGGAGGGTACGTCCAGCAGGCCAACGACACGCCGGATTACACGAACCTGAACGTGCATCTGGACCGGGACACGGTGGCGCGGAACCTTCCCGAGCCGCGCCTCCGGCTCCGCAGCCAGCTCAGCCTGGACCTGGTGGACGGCGAGGAGGTGTTCAGCCTCGAGGACGTGGTGGCGTTGAAGCACTCGCCGAGGATGCTGCTGGCCGAGCGGGTCACCGACGACCTGCTGGCCGCTCTGGAGTCGTCGGGGACGAACGGGGCGGTGTCCCAGGGTGTCCGGGTCCTGCGCGGTTGGGACCGGTCCGCCCGGGCCGAGAGCCGGGGTGGCGTGCTCTTCGAGGCGTGGTGGGACGCGTACCGGGAGATGGCGGACACGGCGCTCCTCTTCCGCGAGGCGTGGTCCGCGGAGCGACCCGTGGACACGCCGCACGGGGTGGGGCAGCCCCAGGTGGCCGTGGCGGCCTTCCAGGCCGCGGTGGACTCACTCCGTGGGAGGGGGATTCCGCTGGACGCTCGCTGGGGGGACGTGCACCGGGTCCGCCGGGGTGAGGTGGACGTGCCCGTGTCGGGATGCGGGGCGGCGCTGGGGTGCTTCCGGACCCTCTCCTTCGCCCGGGACGAGGACGGAAAGCTCTCCGCCACGAGCGGCGACGGATGGGTGCTCGCGGTGGAGTTCGGACCCCAGCCGCGCGCCTATTCCGTCCTGGCGTACGGCCAGAGCCGCCGGGAGGGGAGCCCCCATCACGACGATCAGGCCGCCCTCTTCGCACAAGGGCGGATGAAGGATGTATCTTTCAGGGACGAAGACATCCGCAGAGCCACGCTGCGTAGATACCGACCGGGAGAAGAAGGGCGTCCATGAGTCAGCACGTTCATGCCAAGCCTGCCCGTGACAAGGTCCAACACTGGAACGAGATCCTCAAACCGTACTGGGGCGCGGACAGGCGCAAGAGCGTCACCCAGTTGACGTTCACCGCCACCGCGTTCCTGGCGTCGTGGGCGGCGGCGTACCTCCTGCTGGGGGTGAGCTACTGGCTGACGTTGGCGTGTTCGGTGGTCACCGCGGGATTCATGATGCGCCTCTTCATGATCCAGCACGACTGCGGCCACGGGTCGTTCTTCGATTCCCGCCGCGCGCGCGATTGGGTGGGGAGGGTGATCGGGGTGGTGCTCCTGACCCCCTACGACTACTGGCGGAAGACCCACGCCTACCACCACGCCCATGCTGGAGACCTGGACTTCCGGGGGTTCGGCGACGTGGACACGCTCACCGTGGCGGAGTACCTGGCGCTCCCGTGGTACAGACGGGCGTACTATCGCGTCTACCGCAATCCGGTGGTCCTCTTCACCCTCGGGCCCATCTATCAGTTTCTCATCAAGCACCGGTATCCCTTCGACATCCCGCGGAGTTGGAAGGGCGCCTGGAGGAGCGTGTGGTGGACCAACGCGGCCATCGCCGGCGTCCTGGTGCTGGCGTGGGCGACCATCGGCCTCCGTGCCTTCTTCCTGGTCCAGGTGCCGGTGACGCTGGTGGCGTCCGCGCTGGGGATCGGGCTCTTCTACGTCCAGCATCAGTTCGAAGAGACCTACTGGCATTGGCACGAGGAGTGGGACTACTACGACGCCTCCCTCCACGGGAGCTCGTATCTGGCGCTGCCCAGGCCCCTCATGTGGCTCACGGCGTGGATCGGTGTGCACCACGTCCACCACATGAGCGCCAGGATCCCCAACTACCGGCTCCAGCAGGTGCACGACGAGAATCCCGAGTTCCACCAGGTCACCACGGTCACGCTCCGCGACGCGGTGAGGCTCTTCCGGCTCTCGCTGTGGGACGACGAGCGCCGCCGCCTCATCGGATTCCGTGAGCTGAAGGAGCTGCGCAGGGCGGCCTGAGCCGCCCTCTTCTTGCCGCACCGTGGGTCCGACGGGCAAGTTCCCGTCATGAGAAACTCCATCCTCGCAGTCCTGGCCCTGTCGGCGGCATCCGCTCCCGTCCTCGCGCAGGAGCGTCGCTCCCTCACCTACGACGACTACTTCCGCATCCACTCGGTGGGTGAGGTCGCGTTGTCTCCCGACGGCACCCGGGTCGTCTTCGAGCGTTCCCAGGTATCGGAAGAGGAGAACCGGACCCACACGGAGCTCTGGATCGTCCCGGCCGACGGGAGCGCGGCGGCCGTCCGCCTCACCACCCCCGACGCCGAGGCTACGGATCCCCGCTGGATCCGGGGGGGCGCCGCGCTGGCATTCGCGTCGAACCGGTCCGTGGCCGGGGCGGAAGCGGCCACCCGTCTGTGGGTTCTTCCCATGGACGCACCCGGGGAGGCGTCCGTCCTGGAGGGGGTGGGCGCCTCGGCGGTCTTCGACCCGACGGGTCGCCGCGTGGCGTTCACGCGGGCGGTACCGCCGTTGGAGCCGCGCCCGGACCCGGGGAAGCCCGCCACGCCGGAAGAGGAGAAGATCGAGTCGCGGTTCGACGGCCGTGTATACGATTGGATGGGCTATCGGTTCGACCGCCGGGGATACCTCCCGGACCCCCGCGACCCGTGGGCCACGCCGGCCCGGCAGATCTTCGTGGCGGCGGTTGACGGGTCGGGGGCCCGCCGGATCACCGATCTCCCGGTGGACGCGGGGGCGCTGGCCTGGCGCACGGACGGCGAGGCGTTGGCCTTCGTGGCGGACCTCTCCGCCCGCGACGAACACTCGTACGAGCGTGCGGACCTGTGGACCGTCGACCTGGCGGGCGGGGTGACCCGGCTCACCGACGACGAATTCGACTACTCCAGTCCCGCATGGTCGCCCGACGGGTCGCAGGTGGTGGCGAGGGGGAACGCGAGCCTGGACGTGGTGATCCGGGAGCGGTGGGACCACGGGGCGCCGTCGGACCTCTACGTGTTCACCGCCGACGGGCGGGACCGCCGGAACCTCACCGCCGAGTGGGACCTGATTCCCGGTGCGCCCACGTGGAGCGCGGACGGGCGCTGGATCTACTTCACCGGAGGCGTGGGCGGGAGCACGCATCTCTTCCGGGTGTCGCCGGCGGGGGGCGAGGTGGAGGGGGTGACCACGGGGGACCGCCGCGTGGGGTCGGTGTCGTTCTCGGCCGATCATGCGGTGGTGGCGTACGGGGCACAGACGCCCACGGAACCCGGGGACGTGTTCGCCTCTCCGGTGGCCGACGCGCCCGGGTCCGAGCGCCGGCTCACCGACCTCAACGGGGCGCTGCGGGCGGAGGTCCGCCTGGAGACTCCGGCGCGGCACGTGTTCACGAGCGCCGACGGGACGCCCGTGGAGGGGTGGGTCCTCCCTCCCGCGGTGGACCGGTCGCGTTCGGGAGCGAGTCCCATGGTCCTCACCATCCACGGCGGCCCCCATGGATCGTACGGGAGCGAGTTCGCCTTCGACCGCCACCTCCTGTCGGCCGCCGGCTATTTCGTCCTCTTCACCAATCCCAGGGCGTCCACGGGATACGGTGAAGCCTTCCGATGGGGGACGTGGGGGAGTTGGGGCGACGAAGACTACGACGACGTCATGGCCGGGGTGGACTACGCTCTCGAGCACTACCCCGTGGACCCGGGCCGCCTCGGGGTCACCGGGTACTCGTACGGCGGATACCTCACCAACTGGATCATCACGCAGACCGGACGCTTCGGCGCGGCGGTGGCGGGAGCGTCCATCTCCAACTGGGTGAGCGACTACGGGACGGCCGACATTCCGCGCACGAAGGAGAGCGAATTCTTCGGGACGCCCTGGGAGGAAGAGGGTCTGGCCAACCTCCTGGCGGCGTCTCCCGTGGTGCACGCCGCCGGGGTGACCACGCCCACGCTGTTCGTGCATGGCGAGTCGGACCACCGCGTCCCCATCGCCGAGGCGGAGCAGATGTACACGGCGTTGGTGAAGCAGAACGTTCCGGCGCGATTCATCCGGTACCCGGACTCGTACCACGGAGGGTGGACGCCGTGGCGCTATCTCCACCGGCTCATGTCCACGCGGAACTGGTTCGACGAGTGGATCGGGGAGAAGCCCGTATCGTGAGGGACCACGGGTCGCTGAACACGACGCTGTCCGTTCTGGCGCTCCTCGTGGCGGTCGTGGCCGGACACCTCACGTTGGCTCCCCGGGTGGCGGACCTGGACGGGTTCTATCACATGGCGCACGCCGCCCGGTATGCCGAGACCACGCCGTGGGACACCGGATTGCCGTGGGCGAGCCAGTCCGCCATCGCCGAGGAGGGCGCCGACATCTGGTGGGGCTTCCACGTGGCGCTCGTCCCGCTGGCGAGATGGGCCGTGGCGGACGATGGCGCGGCGGATGGCGGAGAGGAGCGCGCGGGGCCGGACCGGATCACCTGGGCCATGATGTGGGGTGCGTTCATCCTGACCCTGGTGCTGGCGTCGTCGTCGTACGTGTTCCTCCGCCTCGCGGGCGTGGCCGGGGCCGGGTGGTGGGCGGCTCTGGTGTTGATTGCGGTGCCCAACGTGTTCTACCGCTATCTCATGTTGCGGCCCCACGTGCTCTCGCTGGCGGCGGCCATGCTTCTCCTCTCCGCCCTGTCACGGGCCCGTTGGGGGCTCGCGTTCCTGGCCGCGGCGCTCATCGCGTGGCTCCATCTGAGCCTCTTCTGGCTTCCGTTGGTGGTTCTGGGGAGTTGGATGGCGGCCGTGGCGGTGGAGCGGTGGAGCGTGCGGGACCCGAGGCCGTGGGGAGCGCTGCCGTGGGCGGCGGCGCTCGCGGTGGGTGGTGGGGTGGTGGTGGGTTGGCTGGCCCGACCCCATCCGTGGGCAGCGGGGCGGCTCGTGTACATCCAGCTCTTCGAGCTCCTCGACGAGAAGGCGTCCGATCTTCCCATCACCTTCGCGCCCGAGCTGGTGCCGCTCACGCCGGCGCTCCTGGTCCTGATGGCCGGGTTCGTGCTCTTCTGGTGGACGGTGGGCGTGGTGTGGGTGGGGCGGGAGGTCGCGGCCATCCGCGGCGGACGGGTGGGCGGGGAGGGGGAACCCGCGTTCCGGTCGTCCTCTTCGGGCGGTCGCGCGACGCTCATCGCGCTCACGTTCCTCTCCGTCGGGTTCCTGGTGCTCACCATGGTGGTGGCGCGGCGTGCGCTGGTGGAGTGGGCTCTCTTCGCGACGCTCCTCCTCCCCCTCGCCGCCGGTATGCTGCTCCCTCCCGTGCAGCTACGAAGGTGGGGGGTGGCGTTCGGGGTCAGCCTGGTGGTGCTCCTTCCGTGGGCGGCGCGACGCCACGCGCTGAACGTGCGGTACGTGTCCTTCGGACCCGACTACCTCCGCGAGGCGGCTACCTGGCTGGCGGCGCACAGCGACACCGGCGACGTGGTGTTCCACACGCACTGGGACCAGTTCGGCCCCCTCCTCGCGCGCAACCGGATCAACCACTACATCGGGGGGATGGACCCCATCTTCCAGATGTCCCGGTCCCGCGAGCGGTATTGGGAGCACTTCTACCTCTCCCGGGACCTGACCACCGACTACACGTGTGACGCGTTCCCCTGCGCCTCGGGGGTCGCCCGCGACACCCATGAGGTGATCCGTGACACCTTCAACGCGCGTTGGGTCCTCCTGGAGCACGCGCGCTCTCCCAAGCTCATCGCGTATCTGGATCAGACCCCTGGATTCCGCCGGGCCTTCGAGACGGAGAGGGAGGTGGTGTTCGAGGTGATGGGCGACGCGGACGCCCCCGACGCGATCATCCACGGCGGGGGTTGAGGTGGCTCCGCGAGTCTCCCTCTTCGTGACGTGCCTGGGCGACCGGTTCTTCGCCGATGCCGGGGCGGACGCGGTCCGTCTGCTGCGCCATCTGGGCGTGACGGTGGACTTTCCGTCCGGCCAGACGTGTTGCGGGCAGCCCGCCTTCAATGCGGGATATCGCGACGAGGCGGCGCGGATGGCGCGTCACACCGCCGACGTGTTCAGCGACTCCGAGTACGTGGTCCTTCCGTCGGGAAGCTGCGCCGGGATGATGCGGAGCCACTACGCCGAACTCCTGGGCGATGGGGGCGCGGAGCGGACAGCGGCACTCTCGGCGAAGACGTTCGAGCTGTCGGAGTTCATCGTGCGCGTGCTGGGCGTGGAGGAGTTGGGGGCGGGGCTGGCCGGCCGCCGGATCGCGTATCATCACGCGTGCCACGCGCTGCGGGAGGTGGGGATCCGCGAGGAGCCGCTCACCCTCCTGCGACACGCCGGGGCGGAAGTGTTCCCCTGGGAGGCGGACGAGGAGTGCTGCGGATTCGGCGGCCTCTTTTCCGTGAAGCTTCCCCACGTCTCGGCCGCCATGGCCGATCGCAAGCTCGCCACCCTTCCCGAGGTGGACGTGGTCACCTCCACGGACGGGGGGTGCCTCCTGCAACTGTCGGGGCGGGCCAGCCAGGGAGGGACGGCGGTTCCGTTCCGGCATCTGGCCACCCTCCTGTGGGAGGCGGTGTCGTGAGCCGCTCGCGGCCCTCCGGGTACTCCGCGGAGTCATCCCGCATCCTCCGGGACGATCCGGGGATGAGAGCGGCGGTCACCGCGGCCACCCGGACCTTCGACGACCATCGCCGGGATGCGTGGACCCGGATCGACGCCGACGCCTGGCGGAGCTGGGCGGAGGGGGTGAAGTCCCACCTGCTCACGCACCTGGACACGTATCTGGAGCAGGCGGAGGAGCGCCTGGTGGCCAACGGCGCGCACGTCCACTGGGCCGAGACCACGGACGAGGCCCTGGCCGCTCTCGGGGCGGTGGTGGACCGGCACGGGGTCGCTTCCGCGGTGAAGGGGAAGAGCATGCTCAGCGAGGAGCTGGGCGTGAACGACTTCCTGGAGGCACGTGGCGTCCACGTGCGGGAGACCGATCTGGGCGAGTACATCATCCAACTCCTGGGTGAGCCTCCCAGCCACATCGTGGGCCCCGCCATCCACCGCTCCGTCGAGGACTGCAGGGTCCTCTTCCACGAGAGGCTGGGCACGGCGATGGACGCGTCGCCGGACGCGCTGGCCGCGGCGGCCCGGGAAGCCCTCCGGGAGGAATTCGTGACGGCGGACCTGGGGATGTCGGGAGGGAACTTCCTGGTGGCCGAGACGGGCACCCTGGCCCTCATCGAAAACGAGGGCAACATCCGCCTGAGCACGTCGGCGCCGCGGGTGCACGTGGCCTTCGTGGGGATCGAGAAGCTCCTTCCCCGGCTGGACGATCTCTCCGCCTTCCTCCAGCTCACCACCCGCGCGGCCACCGGCCAGCCCATCGGGAACTTCGTCTCCCTCATCCAGGGGCCGCGCAGGGCCGACGAGGTGGATGGCCCGGAGGAGGTGCACGTGGTCCTGGTGGACAACGGGCGCACCCGCCTCCTGGCCGACGACGAAGCGTGGGAGGCCCTGCGGTGCGTCCGGTGTGGCGCGTGCCTGAACATCTGCCCCGTCTACCGCCAGACCGGTGGGCACGCATACGGGTGGGCCTACTCCGGCCCCATCGGGTCCATCCTGGCTCCCGGGTTCCTGGGGCTGGAGGAGTCGCTTCCTCTGCCGTACGCTTCCACGTTGTGCGGTGCGTGCGCCGACGTGTGCCCGGTACGCATCCCCATCCCGGACCTTCTCCTGAAGTGGCGTCGTGACGCCGTGGACGAGAAGCTCACCCCCGCCGCCGAGCGGCTCGGGATGGCGGCCTACGCCACCGCCGCCACCAGACCGGGGCTCTTCGCCGTGGGCGGGGCCGCCATGCGTGGCACGCCCCTCGCCCTGGGCGGGCGGGCCCTCCCCGTCCTGAAGGATTGGGTGGGGGAGCGGGGCCCGTTGGTCCCGAGCCCGAAGTCGTTCCGGCGGCTCTGGAAGGAGGGGATCGAGTGAACGCCCGCGACGGGATCCTGGGAAGGGTGCGGGAGGCGGTAGCCCGGCGCGAGCGCCGGGAGCACCCGGGTTCCTTCCAGGGATGGCGTCCCGAGCCGTTGCCCGAGGACGCCCTGGTGGGATTCACGCAGTTGTTCGAGGCGGCGGGGGGCGAAGTGCTCCGCTTCGAATCCGAGGCGGCGGGGCGTGAGTGGCTGCACGGGTTCGCCGCGGCGTTCGCCGGGGTCGCCGTGGGGGAGACGGTTCCCGCGGCACTCCGTCCCGACCGGCCGGCGCTGCCACCCGAGACGGCGCCTCTGGGCGTCTCCATGGCGCGGGGCGCGGTGGCGGAGACGGGGTCGCTGGTACTCGACGCCCGCGACGGGCGACGGACCCAGCTCCTGCCACCCACCCACGTGGTGTTCGTGCGCCGCGACGAGGTGGTGGCCACCCTCCAGGAGGCGTTGGCGATCCTCCGGGACGACCTTCCATCCGCGGTGGGCCTCCACTCCGGACCCAGCAAGTCCGCGGACATCGGGCAGATCCTGGTGAAGGGCGTGCATGGTCCGGGGAGGGTGGTGGCGGCGGTGGTGGGTACGGTGGGGACCGGGCCGTGAGTTCGGTTCCCGACCGACCGCGGGCGGGAGTGGCGCGCCGTGGAATCGTCACGGTGGTCGTGCTCGCGTCCTGGTTGGGCTGCTCCCGAGGCGCCCCTTCGGGGGGTGACGTCACGGACCAACTCACCCACGAATCCCGGGCCATCCTCCTGGACCCCACCCACCCGGCCTGGTCCGAGCCGGCTCCCGACACGGCTGACGTGCGCTTCGAGACTTCGAAGGGGGGGTTCACCATCCGGGTCGTCCGTGCCTGGGCGCCCCTGGGCGCCGACCGCTTCGTGAACCTGGTACGGCACGGGTACTACGACGACGCTCGCTTCCACCGCACGGTCCCGGACTTCATCGTCCAGTGGGGGCTCGCGGGTGACCCGGAGGTCACGGCGGCCTGGCGCGGGCGCACCCTCGCCGACGATCCGGTGGTGGGGGTGGGCAACACGCGGGGCCGCGTGGCCTTCGCCTTCACCGAGCCGGGGACCCGCGATACGCAGGTGTTCGTCAGCCTGGTGGATCTGTCCCGGCTCGACGGGCAGGGGTTCTCGCCGTTCGGCGAGGTCGTCCAGGGGATGGAGGTGGTGGACTCACTCCATTCCGGGTACGGCGAGACGTCGGGCGGTGGGATGCGCGCGGGTGCCCAGGACAGCGTGGCCCTGGGCGGCAACCGCTATCTCGACGCCCACTTCCCGCGGCTGGACCGCATCATCCGCGCCCGGATCGTGGCGCGCTGAACCGGCACCCCTCTCCCTACCACCACTCCTTCTGAAGCTCGGCCAGCGCCTTCGACCCCGGGCAGAGCGTCTCGTACTCCAGTTCCACCAGGGGACGCTCCACGGTGTTCTCGAATTCGTGGAGGTCCTCGTACGATTCCTCGAGGTAGAGGAGTCCGGTGGCGACCTCACCGCGATTGCGGACTTCCCTCAGGTAGCGGAGCACCTTCCCACGATCCCGGGGATCGTAGTCTTCCGAGACCTTGCTGAAGCGCACCACGCTCCCGTCGTGCATGGTCACCGCCTGCGTGGAGCCACCCTCGTAGTCGGCCGTGATGCGCGACTTGAGCTGCACGAAGTCCGTCTCCACCACCTCGTGGGCGTGGGTGCGGGTGTGGGCGTAGCTCTTCGTGGAGCCCACGTGGTCGTTGAAGGTGACGCAGGGGGAGATGACGTCGATGAAGGCGAACCCCTTGTGGGCCAGCCCGGCCTTGAGGAGGGGGACGAGTTGACGCTTGTCTCCCGAGAAGGAACGCGCCACGAAGGTCGCGCCCAGGGAGAGCGCCAGGTTCACCGGGTCGATGGGACCGTGGCGGTTGACCTCGCCCTTCTTGGACCGGGTGCCCACGTCGGCCGAGGCGGAGAACTGACCCTTGGTCAGGGCGTACACTCCGTTGTTCTCCAGGACGTAGAGCATGTTCACGTTCCGCCGGATGGCGTGGCAGAACTGTCCCAATCCGATGGAGAGGGAGTCGCCGTCTCCCGAGATCCCCACGAAGAGGAGGTCCCGGTTGGCCGCGTTGGCCCCGGCGGCGATGGAGGGCATGCGCCCGTGCACCGAGTTGAAGCCGTGGGCCTGGCTCATGAAGTACGTGGGCGTCTTGGAGGAGCACCCGATCCCCGAGAGCTTCGCCACCCGGTGTGGCTCCACGTCCATCTGGTAGAAGGCCTGGATGAGCGCCGCGGTGACGGAGTCGTGCCCGCATCCGGCGCAGAGCGTGGACATGGCCCCTTCGTAGTCCCGGGGCGTGAGCCCCAGGGCATTGGTGCGCATCCGGGGATGCCGGGCTACCGGCCTGGCCGACGGACTCATACCACCACCTCCAGTTGGGGCCGAATGGGATCGAGCACGTGTTCCTTGCTCAACGGCTGCCCCCCGTAGTTGCGAATGCTCACCAGCTTCTCCTTGGGACATCCGGTTTCCACGGACAACAGCATCCGCAGCTGTCCGTCCCGGTTCTGTTCCACCACGAAGATCTTCTCGTGCGTCTCCAGGAACCGCTCCACCGCCTCCCCGAAGGGGAATCCCCGGACCCGCATGTAGTCCACCTCCAACCCGTCGGCCAGGAGTTGATCCCGCGCCTCCATGACCGCCCAGTGGCATCCGCCGATGGAGACGATCCCCACCGACGCCCCGCCCTCCACGGTGTGGATCTCGGGCTGGGGGACGTGCTCCGCCGCCGACCGGATCTTCACGACGAGACGGTCCACCACCTCCAGATAGGCCTCCGAATTCTCCGTGTAGCGCCCCCACTTGTCGTGTCCCGAGCCCCGGGTGAAGTACGACCCGCGAGGGTGGGTTCCCGGGAGGGTCCGGTACGGAATGCCGTCACCGTCCACGTCGAGGTACCGATAGAAGGCGTCCATCTCATCGAGATCCTCCGCGGAGAGGACCTTCCCACGATCGGGGCGGTACGCGTCGTCCCACTCCAGGCGGGGGATCATCCAGTCGTTCATCCCGATGTCGAGATCCGAGACGAGGAAGACGGGGGTCTGAAAGCGCTCGGCGAGATCGAAGGCCGCCACCGAGAACTCGAAGCACTCCTTCGGGTCCGCGGGATACAGGCAGACGTGCTTGGTATCTCCGTGCGAGGCGTACGCCGTGAGGAGCAGGTCTCCCTGCTGGGTGCGCGTGGGCATTCCCGTGGAGGGGCCCGTCCGCTGCACGTCCACGAACACGGACGGAACCTCCGCGTAGTAGGCCAGACCGATGAACTCGCTCATGAGGGAGATTCCCGCTCCGCTGGTGGGAGTGAAGGATCGCGCCCCCATCCACGAGGCCCCGATGACCATTCCGGCCGCGGCCAGCTCGTCTTCCGCCTGGAGGATGCAGTAGTTGTTCTTTCCCGAGTCCGGGTCCACGCGGAATTGCTGACAATACTCGGTGAAGGCGTCCATGACCCCGGTGGCCGGGGTGATGGGATACCAGCACCCCACGGTGGCGCCGGCGTACACGCACCCCAACGCGGTGGCGGAATTTCCCGTGACCATCACCGAATCCCGGGTGGCGTCCATCCGCTCGACGCGGATGGGGAGGGGGCACTCGAAGTGCTCCTTCGCGTAATCGTAGCCCATGGCGATGGCCGACATGTTCGCGTCCACGAGCTGACGCTTGGCCGCGAACTTCTCCTCCAGCATACCCGCCACCACGTCCATCTCGATATCCAGCAGCGCGACCAGGGCGCCCACGTAGCCGATGTTCCTCATGAGGATGCGGGTGCGGGCCTTCTCGAACCGGTCCGCGCACATGGCGGCCAGCGGGATCCCGTAGAAGGTGACGTCGTCCCGCCGCATCTCCGCGTCGAGCTCGCGGGTGGAGTCGTAGAGAACCCATCCGCCGGGATCCACCTCGGCGATGTCCTGCTGGTAGCTCTTGGGGTTCATGGCCACCATGAGCTGGAAGTGGGGGCTCCGCGCGGTGTAGCCGTCCTTGTTGACCCGGATCTCGTACCAGGTGGGGAGTCCCTGGATGTTGGACGGAAACACGTTCTTCCCCGATACCGGGATGCCCATGCGGAAGAGCGCCTGGAGGAGGAGCCCGTTGGCGCTGGCCGATCCGGTGCCGTTCACCGTGGCGACCTTGAACGCGAAGTCGTTCACCTGACTCATGACACCTCCGCCCGCGACGCCTGTCCGGCGTGGGGATAGATGAGATCGAATTTCTTCATGTCCCAGGCGGCCGTGGGGCAGCGCTCGGCGCACAGCCCGCAGTGCACGCAGAGGTCTTCGTCCTTGACCATCACGCGCTTCGTCTGGGGCAGGGCCTCGGAAACGTACAGCGCCTGCTTCAGGTTATCCGCCGGAGCCGTCAGGCGTTGGCGCAGATCCTCCTCCTCTCCGTTGTCCGTGATGGTGAGGCAGAAGAGGGGGCAGATGTCGATGCAGGCGTCGCACTCGATGCAGAGCTTCGCCTCGAAGTCGGTCTGGATGTCGCAGTTGAGGCAGCGCTGCACCTCCCTCGCGGTCTGCTGCACGTCGAAGCCCAGCTCGGCCTCCACCTCCATGCTGCGCAGCCGCTCCTCCAGGTCCACGTAGCGCATCTGGGTCCGGGCCGCCGGGTTGTACTCGTTGGAGTAGCTCCACTCGTGAAGCCCCATCTTCTGCGAGAAGAGGTTCATTCCGGCCGGCGGCCGGTCGGTGAGCGGGATCCCCTGGCAGTGGTTGTGGATGGAGATGGCGGCCTGGTGGCCGTGCTCCACCGCCCAGATGATGTTCTCCGGGCCCCAGGCGGCGTCACCTCCGAAGAAGATGCCGGGGAGGGAGCACTGGTGGGTGACCCGGTCCACCGTGGGCATGTCCCACTTGCCGAACTCGATCCCCATGTCGCGCTCCATCCACGGGAAGGCGTTGTCCTGCCCGATGGCCAGGACCACGTCGTCGCAGGGGATGAAGACCTCCTCCACCGTGCGCGACTTCTCCCGTCCCGCCTCCTCGTCGTGGTACCACTCCACGACGTCGAACTTCATCCCCTTGAGCACGCCGTCCTCCACGACGAACTCCTTGGGGGAGTGGTATTCGAGGATCTCGACCTTCTCCTCCTCGGCGTCCTCCAACTCCCACTCCGACGCCTTGAAGTCCTTGCGGCCCCGGCGCGCCATGACCTTCACCTCTGCGCCGCCCAGCCGCTTGGCGGTGCGACAGCAATCCATGGCGGTGTTCCCCACGCCGATGACCAGGACCCGCTCGCCGATGGAGTCGATGTGTTCGAACGCCACGGACTCCAGCCAGTCGATCCCGATGTGGACGTTGGCGCTGTCGTAGCGGCCCGGGAGCTCCAGGTTCTTGCCGCGGGGAGCGCCCACGCCCACGAAGACGGCGTCGAATCCACCGTTCTCCCAGAGGTCCCTCATGCTCGTGACCGGCGTCTCCAGGTGCACCTCCAGCCCCATGTCCACGATGAAGCCGATCTCCGCGGAGAGCACCTTCTCGGGGAGGCGGAAGGAGGGGATGTTGGTGAGCATGAGCCCGCCCAGCCGGTCGTGCTTCTCGTAGAGCACCACCTCGTAGCCGAGGGGGAGGAGATCGTTGGCCACCGTGAGGGAGGCGGGGCCGCCCCCGATGAGCGCGACACGCTTGCCGTTCTTCTCCTCCGGGACCTCGGGCATGAGGTGCGCCACCGGATCGCGCAGGTCCGCCGCCACACGCTTGAGGCGGCAGATGGCCACGGGCTTCTCGTCCACCCGCGTCCGCCGGCAGGCGGGCTCGCACGGACGGTCGCAGGTCCGCCCCAGGATCCCCGGAAAGACGTTGGACTTCCGGTTGAGCATGTAGGCGTCGGTGTACCGCCCCTGGGCGATGAGCCGGATGTATTCGGGCACGTTGGTGTGAGCGGGACACGCCCACTGACAATCGACGACGCGATGGTAGTACTGCGGATCCCCGGTGTTGGTGGGTTCCATGGATTACTCCGACCGGGAGGGTCGACACGGACCGACCGCGGAGGTGCGGCCTGCCCGGCAAATGCCTCCTGAAGATAAACGGTCGTCATCATGCTCGCGCGGGGGAGGGATTGGCAAGCGCGAGGGCGAAGGCGCCGCGCCGTCAGGCTTGCCGCCCACACTCCTCGGTCCTACCGTGCCCCAGGCGCCGCGGGCGTCGTCCGTTCCCCTGTCCTCGCGAGCACGGTACACATGACCCGAGATCACAGCCTGCACCGCGTCCTCCGTGTTCGCGACGGGATGGCCGTCACCGTGGGGATCGTCATCGGCGCCGGGATCCTGCGCACACCGGGGCTCATCGCCGGCTATCTGGGTGACCCCTGGAGCATCCTGGGTGTGTGGGTGCTGGGAGGGGTGGTGGTGGCCCTGTCCACGCTCATGCTCTCGGAGATGGCGGCGGCGCTTCCCGAGGCGGGAGGGAAGTACGTCTACGCCCGCCACGCCTGGGGTCCCACCATGGGATTCGTGGCCGGGTGGAGCGAACTCCTGGTGTCGCGGGGTTTTTCCGGGGCGTCGAAGGCGGTGGTCATCGCGGAGTACATCCGGATCCTGGCGGGAGGGCGGGGCTCTCTCCCCATCCTTTCCGTGGCCGTGGTGCTGGCGTTCTTCTTCCTGCACACGCGGGGGCTCGAGGCGAGCACGTTCTTCCAGAACGTGACCACCTTCCTGAAGATCCTGGTCGTGCTTCTCATCGCCGGGGCGGGAATCTGGGCGGGCGACATGACCGGCTTCCAGGCGGGTGCCGTCATGACGCCCGAGTATGCCGGGCTCCTGGGCTTCGCCCTGGCGTACCAGTCGGTCTCCTTCGCCTACTACGGATGGGAGGACGCCGCGAAGATGGCCGAGGAGGTGCGCGATCCGGGGCGGGCGCTCCCCCGGATCCTGGTGGGCGGGTCCCTCGCGGTGATGGTCCTGTACCTGCTCATGAACGTGTCCTTCCTCGCGGCGCTCACCCCCGCGGAGATGGCCGGTTCGGAGTTGGTGGCCCAGGACGCCATCGCCGACGTCTTCGGAGGCACGGCCGGGACGGTGGTGGTGGCGGCGAGCCTCCTCATCCTCGTCAGCAGCGCCAACGTGAACTTCCTCGGCCTTCCCCGGGTGGCCTACGGGTTGGCCCGCGACGGCCTCGCGTTCGGGGCGTTTCGCCGCGTGGACGAGCGAGGGACGCCGCGCAACGCCCTCTACTTCATCTCGGCCTGGATCGGGCTCCTGGCCCTGACCGGAGCCTTCGAGCTCCTCATCCGCTTCATGATGATGGTGGCCATCACGGTGGATACCATGGTGCTCCTGGGATATTTCCGGCTCCGGAGCACGCGAGCCCACATGGAGCGACCCTTCGTGATGCCGGGGCACCCGGTGCTGCCCATCATCACGATCATGCTCTACGTGGCCATCCTGGTGATCCTCGTTTCCACTCAGCCCGAGCTGGCCTCGGGGGCGGGGGGCATGTTGGGCGCCCTGGTGGTCGCGGGGATGTGGACCAGCCGCCGAGCCGCCCGCACAAAGGATTGATCCGTCGTACCCCAGTCAGGAGGTGATCCCATGAAGACGAAGCCGTTTTCCCGCGCACGCGCCGTCGCCCTCGTCCTGGTGGCCGGAGGGGCCGTCGCGTCGCCCGCCGCCGGGCAGGCGCTCAAGAACGAGATGGTGTGGGACCTCGAGCAGGTCGCGGACAAGTACCTGGCGTTGGCCGGAGCCATCCCGGTTTCGGACTATACGTGGCGTCCCGGCGAGGGGGTGCGGTCGGTGGGTGAGGTGTTCATGCACATCGTATCCGCCAACTTCGGCATTCCGGGCATCATGGGCGCCACTCGGGCGGAGATCCCGGAGGGATGGGCGAGGGGAGATGCGGAGGGGTTGGACCCCGAGGCCGCCGTGGAGGCGCTCCGTGCCTCCTTCGACTACGTGGTGGCGTTCGTGGAGGGGCTGGACGAGTCGCAGATCGAGGGGGAGGTGACGGTGTTCGGACGGCCCACCGACGGGCACGGCTTCCTGATCCTACTCACCACGCATCTCCACGAGCATCTGGGACAAGCCATCGCCTACGCCCGCGTGCGGGGGGTGGTGCCACCCTGGAGCAGCTAGCGGGAGCGGGTGGGGCGGGCTACGCCAGCACTTCCTCGATGCTCTGGACGAGCGTGCCCATGGAGGGGGGCTTCGCCGGCACCTCCTTCCCGGGGATGTCGAGCCCCTGGGGTCGGGAACCACGGGCGGTCACCAGGCCGGTGAGGAAGATGGTGGGGATGTCCGCGAGGCGTTCGTCGTCGTTGATGCTCTCGGCCACGGCGGTACCGTCCATGTCGGGCATGGCCACGTCCAGCACGATGACGTCGGGCTTCACCGTCCGGGCGGGCTCCACCGTGCCCCGGCCCCTGTTCGAGATCCGGACGTTGAACCGACCCACCACCTCCAGGGCGCCCCGGAGCACGGAGGCCAGCTCCTGGTCGTCGGCGACGATGGGTACGCGGCGTGTGATGGACATGGATTCCCCTCCGGCGATGCTGGGCCCCAGCCCGTATCGGGATCGGCACCAGGGGTGAGAGATTGAGAATGACCGTGTGTGACCTGAAGGGGGAGTGCGCCCTCCTCCCACGGGTATACAGGAGATGTCCGACGGACGAATTCCAATGAGATCCGTTCCTGCAAGTGGCTTCATGCGGGTGCTGACCGGCGCGGGGACGAGTCACGTGGTGGGCATCCCGGACAACTCCTCCGCCGGACTCTTCGACGCACTGGCGGGGCACTCCGCCATCGCCCTGGTGAGGGTCTCCCGCGAAGGGGAAGCCATGGCCGTGGCGGCGGGGCTTTGGCTGGGGGGCGCGCGTCCTCTGGTCGTGATCCAGAACACGGGGCTGCTGGAGTCGGGGGATGCCCTGCGAGGTACGCTGGCCAGGATGGCCGCGCCCGTCCCGATCCTGGTCACGGCCCGGGGATACGGGAAGATGAGCGCCGCCGGGCTCATCCCCGCCCCCCGCCCACCCCGCGACCTCCTCGTCCGTCCGGACGTGGACTCGGTGGCGCTCCTCACCGAGCCGACCCTGGACGCCTGGGGGATCCCGTTCCGGCGATGGGATGGAGGCGAGGTGGAGGTCCTCGCCGACTTCCTGTCCTCCGTGGAGGCCGGCGGATGGCCGGCCGCCCTGATCTTCACGGGGACGGTGACCGCCTCATGATGACCACCCTGGAGCTTCTCGAGCCTCTGGCCCGCCGCCGCGGCGACCAGGTGGTGGTGACCACCATGAGCGTGACTCGTCCCTGGGGGCGCCTGTCCGATCACGATCTCGACTTCGCCTCGGCGGACAGCGCCATGGGCCACGCCGCCGACCTGGCTCTGGGGATCGCTCTGGCACGACCGGAGCGCCGGGTGGTCTGCCTGAACGGCGACGGGAGCATGCTCATGACGCTGGGCACGCTGGCCACCGTGGCGGGGAGCGGCGCCGAGAACTTCATCCTGGTGGTGGTGGACAACGCCGGATACGAGATCACCGGCGGGCAGCCCGTGGCCGGAGTGTCCGTGGACTACGCGGCCATGGCCAAGGGGGCGGGGATCCCCCGCACCTTGACCGTGACCTCGGCGCGTGAGTGGGACGAAGCGCTGGATCACGTCCTGGGGTCGTCCGGCCCGACCCTGATCCACGCGCGGGTGGCGCTGGGCGACGAGGGCCCCATCAGCCGTAGCGCCCGGGAGGAGGCCCGGTATCTGCGGACCTCCCTCGCCGAGTGGTCGGCGTCCCTGCGGGAGTGCCTCACCCGGGGTGCCGGTTAACGAATCGTCGTCTCGCGACTCCAATCCCATGAAGCGGAAGGGCTCCCACGGGGGCCACCACAGCGGATGCGGAGGATGGAGAGGATGACGAAGATGATGAAGGGAATGGGTGGTCCGGCCTGGGCGGGAGCCCTGCTGCTTGCCCTCGCACCCATGAGCGCCGCGGCGCAGGACGCACCCCCCCCGCGGGAGCGCGCGGAGATGCGGGGAGACGGCCCCGGGGTGGAGATGATCCTGCGGATGCGCGAGAGACTCGAGCTGAACGAGGACCAGATCGTCCAGTTGAATCGGATACGGGAGGCCGCCGTGGCCCGGCGCGCGGCGCACCAGGCCGAGATGGCCGAGCTTCGCTCCCGCGTGATGGCCGGTGAGGCCGACCGGGAGGTGCTGCGGGAGGCCATGGAGGCCCGACGGGAAGCGGCGCGAGCCGTGCGAGAGGATCAGCGCCGGGAGATCGAGGCGGTGCTCAACGAGGCGCAGCGGGAGAAGCTCACCGAGATGCGGGAGCGCATGCAGGATCGGATGCGTGGGGGCGCGGAACGCCCCGGGCGGGGACACGCCTTGCGCGGCCCTCGCGGGGGCCGGGAGATGGCCGGTGGCCCCGGGGCCGGCCGGAGGACGCGAGGGCTCGGGTCGGGCCCCGGCGGCGGATGGCGGGGGCGCTGATCCCCTTCAGGACGAGGCGAGGGCGGCTCGCATGGCGGCATACCCCTCGTCCACGAAATATCCGACGTGCTCGAAGTCGAAGGCTTCGTAGCCGTCGAGCTTCGGACGGACCGCCCTCAGGGGCGGTCCGTTCCACGTCGCCAGGGCATCGCGCCGCCGCCGGAAGGTCATGATGGCGAAGATGCGCTGGTGCACGGCCAGCATCCCCTTGGCGACCACCTGCTCCGCCGGGGACTCCGGCCCGGCCCCCACGTCGACGGCGGTGACGTGGTCGGCGCCCAGGTGGGCCGCGCGATGGATGGCCAGGGGGTACGCCGTACCGCCGTCCACGTAGGCGCGTCCATCGATCCACACCGGCGGGTAGAACACCGGGAGGGCCGCCGAGGCGTGGACGGCATCCACCAGGGACACGTCGGTGCGGGCGCCGTGCCCGAACCAGACGGTGTCGCCCGTGCCCAGGTCCACGGCGTTCACCTGGAGGGGGATCTCCAGGGCGTCCCACCCCCCGCTGGGGAGGATCCTCTCGAGGTACTCCCGCAGGGTGTCGCCACGGAATACGCTCTCCTGGCGGATCCCGTTGATCCATACGGCCAGCCGGTTCACGCGGATGATGTCTTCCTTGCGGAGCGCCGCGGCGAGCGCTCTCATCTCCGCGCTCGTGGTGCCCGCGGCGATGAGCGTGCCCACCAGGGCCCCGATGCTGGTTCCCACGATTCCCGCGGGGCGGTACCCGTATTCACGCAGAGCCTGCCAGGCGCCCACGTGCGCCAGCCCCTTCAGCCCACCACCCCCCAACACCAGCCAGGGGCTGCTCGCGCCCGCGCTTTCGACCATATTTCGGTCCACTTGACCCCTCCTGGGGCGAGGTTACGTTTTGAGGGTAAAACCCGGAATCATTCTTGATAAGCCAATCACCGAGGCACGGATGAGCGACGCCCCCATTCTGAAGATCGAGAACCTCCAGGCCAAGGTCGCCGAAGAGGACCTGAGCATCCTCCGCGGATTGAATCTCGAGATCGGCAAGGGAGAGATCCATGCCATCATGGGTCCCAACGGGTCGGGGAAGAGCACTCTGGCCAAGGTACTCGCCGGCCACCCCGGATACGAGGCCACCGGCGGATCCGTGACCTTCGACGGCGACGACATCCTCGAACTCGAGGCCGACGAGCGTTCCCGCGCGGGCATCTTCCTGGCCTTCCAGTACCCGGTGGAGATTCCCGGGGTGTCCATCGCCAACTTCCTCCGCACGGCGGTGCAATCCCACCTCCCGGAGGGGGAGGAACTGGACCTCTTCGACTTCCAGGACATGCTCATCGACCGGATGGCGATGCTCGAGATGGACACGTCCTTCGCCGAGAGGCACGTGAACGCCGGCTTCAGCGGCGGCGAGAAGAAGCGCAACGAGATCCTCCAGATGGCGCTGCTCAAGCCCAAGCTGGCCGTGATGGACGAGACCGATTCGGGTCTCGACATCGACGCGCTGCAGATCGTGGCCGAGGGGATCAACAAGCTCACCCGGGAGGATCCCGACATGAGCGTGCTCCTCATCACGCACTATCAACGTCTCCTCAACTACATCAAGCCCGACCACGTCCACGTGATGGTGGAGGGGCGGATCGTGCGTTCGGGCGGTCCCGAGATCGCCCTCGAACTGGAGCAGGAAGGGTACAAGCTCTGGAGGGAGCACGAAGATGCCTGACAACGAACTGGTACAAGGGTTGGACCTCGACGAGTACAAGTACGACTTCGTCACCGAGTCCAAGCCCGTCTTCCAGGCCCAGAAGGGCCTTTCGGAAGAGGTGGTCCGGCAGATCCACGCCCACAAGGAGGAGCCGGAGTGGATGCTCGACTTCCGCCTGAAGGCGCTGGAGGTCTACTACTCCAAGCCCATGCCGAAGTGGGGCGGTGACCTCTCCACGCTGGAGTCGGTCCTCGACGAGATCTACTACTACGTGAAGCCCCAGGACCAGATGGAACACTCCTGGGACGACGTGCCGGAAGAGATCAAGAACACCTTCCAGAAGCTGGGCATCCCCGAGGCGGAGCAGAAGATCCTGGCCGGGGTGGGCGCCCAGTACGAATCGGAGATGGTGTACCACTCGCTCAAGAAGGAGTGGGACGACAAGGGCGTCATCTTCGACTCCATCGAGGACGGGCTGAAGAAGCACCCCGAGCTCTTCCGCGAGTACTTCTCCACCGTGGTGCCCGTGGGCGACAACAAGTTCTCCGCCATGAACTCGGCGGTGTGGTCGGGCGGCTCCTTCGTGTACATCCCCAAGGGAGTGAAGCTCGACACGCCGCTGCAGGCGTACTTCCGGGTGAACCAGGAGCGGATGGGGCAGTTCGAGCGGACCCTCATCATCGCCGACGAGGGGTCGCACGCCCACTACATCGAGGGATGCACGGCGCCGGTCTACAGCACCGAGTCGTTCCACTCGGGCGTCATCGAGATCATCGTCAAGGAGAACGCCCGCTTCCGCTACACGACCATCCAGAACTGGTCGCACAACATGTACAACCTGGTCACCCAGCGGGCCATCGTGCACGCCGGCGGGCACATGGAGTGGCTGGACGGGAACCTGGGCTCCAAGCTCACCATGAAGTACCCCTCCTGCTACCTGGTGGGAGAGGGCGCCCACGGCGAGATCCTCTCCATCGCCTACTCCGGCGACGGGCAGCACCAGGACACCGGCGGGAAGGTGGTCCACGCGGCACCGTACACCACCTCGTCCATCGTGTCCAAGTCCATCTCCAAGGGGACGGGCCGCTCCACGTACCGTGGGCTGTGCAAGGTGCACGACGGCGCCCATCACGCCCGGTCCAACGTGGAGTGCGACGCCCTTCTCATCAACGACACCTCGCGCACG
>JAOUPR010000040.1 GCA_029879725.1 Gemmatimonadota bacterium
CAGGTCCAGCTTCGCGAGGGAGTGCGGAAGACCGTCCCGTACTTCCGCGCCCTGGTGGAACAGGACGACGCCACCGCGCGTACCCTGTAGCGTCCGCGTCACGATACCGCCAACCGACGGAACCATCATGCTGGAAAAGCCGCGCCGTGTGGAGAAGCCCTGGGGCTACGAGCTCATCTGGGCCGAAACCGAGGACTACGTGGGGAAGATCCTCCACGTGAACGCCGGGGAGGCGTTGTCCCTCCAGTATCACGAGATCAAGGACGAGACCATCTTCCTCCTCTCGGGCGAGATGCTGTTCCAGGCGGGGCCGTCGGCGGACGAACTGGTGGACTACGCCATGAAGGCGGGCGAACGCTTCCACGTGACCACCGGGACGGTGCACCGCATGATCGCCACCACCGACGTCGACATCCTGGAAGCCTCCACGCCCCATCTCGACGACGTGGTGCGCCTTCAGGACCGGTACGGACGGAGCTGATGCCCAAGGATTTCCACCCCCACCTGCGCCACCTGGAGTCCGAGTCCATCTTCGTGATGCGTGAGGTGGCCGCCCAGTTCGAGCGCCCCGTCCTCCTCTTCTCGGGGGGGAAGGACTCCATCCTCATGGTGCACCTGGCGCGCAAGGCCTTCGCGCCGGCCCGCGTTCCCTTTGCCCTGGTCCACATCGACACCGGCCACAACTTTCCCGAGACGCTGGAGTTCCGGGACCGGCTGGTGGCGGAGGTGGGCGCGACGCTTCACGTGGGGTCGGTACAGGCTTCCATCGACGCCGGGCGCGTGCACGAGGAGGCGGGTCCCAATCCATCGCGTAACGGGCTGCAGACGGTGACGCTCCTGGACACGCTGGCGGAGTTGAAGGCCGACGTGGCTCTGGGCGGCGGGCGCCGCGACGAGGAGAAGGCCCGGGCGAAGGAGCGCTTCTTCAGCCACCGGGACCGCTTCGGGCAGTGGGACCCCAAGAACCAGCGTCCCGAACTCTGGAACCTCTTCAACGGGCGCCGCAATCCCGGCGAGCACTTTCGCGCCTTCCCCATCTCCAACTGGACGGAGATGGACGTGTGGCAGTACATCGCCGCCGAAGGCGTGGCCATGCCCTCCCTATACTTCGCGCACCGGCGTGAGGTGGTGGAGCGCGACGGCGTGCTTCTGGCGAGGTCCGAGTTCAACACGCTCCTGGACGGCGAGCAGTGGGACGAACGGACCATCCGCTTCCGCACCATCGGGGACGCGACGTGTACCGGGGCCACCGAGTCCACGGCCTCCAGCCTCGAGGAGATCATCGCCGAGGTGGCGGCCTCCCGGGTGACAGAGCGGGGTGGGCGCAGCGACGACAAGCGCACCGAGGCCGCCATGGAAGACCGCAAGAAGGTGGGCTACTTCTAGTGGATATCCTGCGCTTCAGTACCGCCGGCTCCGTGGACGACGGGAAGAGCACCCTCATCGGGCGGCTCCTCTACGACACCAAGTCCATCTTCGAAGACCAGCTTGAGCAGGTGGAGGACGCCTCCCACCGCCGGGGCGAGGGCTACGTGAACCTGGCCCTCCTCACCGACGGGCTCCGGGCCGAGCGCGAGCAGAACATCACCATCGACGTGGCCTACCGGTATTTCGCCACGCCGAAGCGGAAGTTCATCATCGCCGACACGCCGGGGCACATCCAGTACACCCGCAACATGGTCACGGGCGCGTCCACGGCGGAGTTGGCCGTCATCCTCATCGACGCCCGTAACGGGGTGCTCACCCAGTCCAAACGTCACGGGTTCATCTCGTCGCTCCTGGGGATCCCCCACGTGTTGGTGGCGGTGAACAAGATGGATCTGGTGGACTGGTCACGGGAGCGCTTCGAGGAGATCTGCGCCGAGTACGCCGGGTTCGCGGAGAAGCTGGGCGTGGACGCTTTGACGTTCATCCCCATCTCGGCGCTCAGGGGCGACAACGTGGTGGACCGCAGCGCCAGCATGCCCTGGTACGAGGGCACCACGCTCCTCCATCACCTGGAGCACGTCAACGTGGGGGCGCACCGCAACCTGGTGGACTTCCGCTTTCCCGTGCAGTACGTGATCCGTCCCGACCAGGACTACCGTGGGTACGCCGGCCGGGTGGCGTCGGGCGCGATCCGTCCCGGTGAGGAGATCTTGGTGCTCCCCTCGGGGCGCCGCACCAAGGTCCGGTCTGTGGACACCGCCGACGGGAGCGTGCCGCTGGCCGAGGCCGGGGATTCGGTGGCCATCACCACCACCGAGGAGCTGGACATCAGCCGCGGCGACATGATCGTGCGGCCCATGAACCTTCCCGAGGTGGAGTCGGAGATCGACGCCACCCTCTGCTGGACCTCGGATGCGCCCATGCGCCCCGGGACGCAGTACTGGCTCCGCCACACCACGCGCGAGGTGAAGGCGTTCGTGTCGCGTCTGGTGTACCGCATCGACGTGGACACGCTCCACCGCGAGACGGTGGATCGCTTCGAGCTCAACGACATCGGCCGCGTGCACATCACCACGGCCCAGCCCCTCTTCCTGGACCGCTACGCCCTCAACCGGGAGACCGGTTCCTTCATTCTCGTCGATCCCCACACGAACCACACGGTCGCCGCGGGGATGATTCGGGGGTCGGTGCGCCACGCCGAGGATCTTCCGCGGGAGAGGGAGGAGGGCCCTGAACGCCGACCGGTGTCTCCCGACGTGGTGTGGGAGGAGTGGAACGTCTCCCTCTCCGAACGGGAGGCGCGCAACGCCCATCCCGCCGGGGTCCTCTGGTTCACCGGGCTTCCCGGGTCGGGGAAGAGCACCATCGCCCGGGCGTTGGAACGTCGTCTGTTCGACATGGGGGCCCAGACCATGCTCCTGGACGGAGATCAGGTGCGCCACGGCATCAACGGCGATCTCGGGTTCTCTCCCCAGGACCGCACCGAAAACATCCGCCGCGTGGGGGAGATCGCTTCGCTCTTCTTCCGTCAGGGATCCATGGTGATCTGTACCTTCGTGTCTCCCTTCCGGGCGGACCGGGAGCGGGCGCGAAGCCTGATTCCCGACGGGCGCTTCGTGGAGGTCTTCGTGGATACGCCGGTGGAGGAATGCCGGCGGCGGGATCCCAAGGGTCTGTACGCCCGCGCCGGCCGCGGAGAGATCTCGCACATGACCGGCGTGTCCAGCCCGTACGAGGCCCCGGAGGATCCGGAGATCCGGGTGCAGACGGTGGGACGCGACGTGGATGAGGTCGTGCGGGGGATCCTGGGTGCGCTCGCTGAGCGGGGGGTGCTTCCCAATGGCGGGAGCCGGGGGGGATGACCGCTCCCTACCGCCCGGAGAGTCGGCCCCGTTCCCTGGCCAAGGCCCTGAGCTGGCGGGTGCTGGCCACGATGGTGACCGTCGCGTTGGTGTTCGCCTTCACGGGGCGCCTGGACATCGCCGTGGCGCTCGGAGGGGTGGAGGTCCTCGCCAAGCTTGCGGTCTACTACCTTCACGAGCGCGTGTGGCAGCGGGTGTCGTGGGGGACTCGGGACGTGGATGGTGACTGAGCGCGGTCCGGGCCCCCGCCGCCGGCTTCACTTGTTTCGCTCCCCCGCCCGCCAGATATTGGGCCACCATGATCCCTTCATCCAATCGAGACCTGTCGGAATGACCCGCCGCCGTCTTCCCGTCCTCCTCTTCCTGGCGCTCCCGGTCTTCGCGGCCGGGGCCGCTGCCGCGCGCGCCCAGCAGATTCCGCCGGGCGCCGAGCAGGTGCTGCGGAACATGAGCCCCCAGGAGATCCAGCGGCGCTTGCTGGAGTCGGGGCTCACGGAGGCCCAGATCCGCGACAGGCTGCGGCGGGCCGGCTACGACCCCTCGTTGGCCGACCGGTACTTCGGGTCGGAGATGGGGGCGGCGGAGATGCAGGGGGCTCCCGAGGACGCCGAGTTCCTGAACGCGCTCCGTAGCGTGGGGGTCTCCCTGCGGTTGTCTTCGGATACGCTCCAGGCGCGCATGGGTCTTCCCACCTTCGCGGAGGAGGGGTTGGACTCCCTCGCCGCGGAAGACGCGGATCCGCTCGCGCTTCCGGTGTTCGGGAGCGACGTCTTCCGTCGCTACACCACGCAGTTCGACCCCGTGTTGACCGGGCCGGTGGGGTCCGGGTACCGCCTGGGGCCCGGCGACGAGCTGGTCCTGGTGGTCACGGGAGACGTGGAGTTGGCGTACCGCCTGGACGTGACCCGCGAGGGGTACGTGATCATCCCCGACGTGGGGCAGGTCTTCGTGAACGGGCTCGATGTGGGCCAGCTGGAGGGCCGCCTGGCCAACCGGCTGGGACAGGTGTACAGCGGGCTCCGCCGCTCTCCGCCCACCACCCATTTCGACATCTCGCTGGGGCGTCTGCGCACCAACCAGGTGTACGTGGTGGGTGAGGTGGAGCGTCCCGGCGCCTACCAGGTCAGCTCCGTGGCCACCCTCCTGGAGGGGCTGTACGCCGCCGGGGGGCCCCGGGACGCCGGGAGCTACCGGCAGGTGGTTCTCCGCCGTGGAGACCGGGTGGTGGGGACCTTCGACCTCTACCGGTACCTCACCGCGGGGGAGACCCCCCACGACCTCCGCCTGGAGGAGGGCGACGTGGTGTTCGTGCCTCCCGTGGGCGCCCAGGTGGCGGTGCGGGGCGAGGTGCAGCGCGAGGCGTGGTTCGAGGTGGTGGAGGGCGAGGATCTCTCCACCCTGGTGACCTTCGCCGGAGGGGTGCGGGCCGGCGCGCGCACGGACCGGATTCAGGTGGATCGGATCCTCCCCGTGGGCGTGCGCTCCGCGGGCCAGGACCGGGTGATCCTCGACGTGGACCTGGACGCCGTCCGGTCGGGCGCGCGGGCGTTTCCCATGGAAGGCGGCGACGAGGTGCGCGTCTTCCCCCTCCTGGAGGAGCGCCGGGGGTGGGTGGGGATCGACGGCGCGGTGTACCACCCCGGCACGTATCAGCTTCGTCCGGGCGCCACCGTGGGATCCCTGGTGGAGTGGGCCGGCGGCACCACGCCCGACGTGCTGGAGCCGGCGGTGCACGTCTCCCGCCTGGACCGGACCAACGGGGTGCGGTCCTTGATCCGGGCGGAGCTCCCCGCCGGCCTGGCCGTGCCTCTGCAGGAGTTCGACGAGGTCACGCTGTTCGGGAGGGACTCCCTCCTCACTCCCGACTCGGTGGCGGTGTTCGGGTTCGTGCAGAACCCCGGCCGCTACCCCCTCTCCCACGGCGCCACCGCGGAGGACGTGATCCTCCTGGCCGGAGGGTTCGCGCAGGGTGCCGATCCGCGGAGGGCCGAGGTGGTCCGCACCGAGTCCGTGGCCGGAGATGGGCGTAGCATCGGCAAGTCCACCGTGGTGGCTCTGTCGGAGAGCATCCCCCGCGTGACCGCGGATCTCCTCGGGACCCTCCCGCCGCTCGCCGACTCCCTGGCCTGGTCCGGAGACGTGACGCTCCGACGCGGCGACGAAGTGTACGTGCGGATGTTTCCCGGCTATCGCGAGCCCCAGCGCGTGACCGTGTCGGGAGAGGTGGTGAGCCCGGGGACCTTCGTGCTGGAACGGATGGACGAGCGTCTCTCCACGGTGCTGCGCCGGGCCGGGGGCCTGACCCCCGAAGCCTTCCCCGAGGGGGTACGCCTGGTCCGGGACGGGATCATCGTGGGGATGAACGCGGAAGAGGCGCTGGCCGACCCGGGGGGCGTGGAAGACCCCGTGCTCATGGCCGGAGATCGCGTCGTGGTGCCCGTGTACGACGGCACCGTGCTGGTTCGTGGCGCCGTGGCCTTCGACACCCGCGTGGTCTATCGCAGGGGGATGGGACTGGGGGACGTGCTCGCCCAGGCCGGCGGCGCGACTCCGGACGCGGACCAGGGACGCATCAGCGTGGAGTACGCCAACGGGCAACGCGCCACGGTCACCCGCTGGATGGGGATCACCTGGAGCCGTCCGGCGATCCGCCCGGGGAGCGCGGTCTTCGTGCCGGCGAAGCAGGAGGGCGGCGGCACCAACTGGGACGCCGTGTTCACGAAGGTGGTGACCCTGACCTCCGTGGTGGCCACCGTCGCCATCGCGTTCAGATGATGAACGACGCACCGGCTTCCACGCCCCGGCCCACCGCCGGCTCCGGCTACGACGACGAGATCTCCTTGGCCGCGCTGGGCGCCGTGCTCCTGCGGGGGCGGGCGACGCTGGTCCGGTTCTCCGGCGCGTGCATGGTCCTGGGAGGGCTGGCGGGGCTTCTCTCCACCACGGAGTATCGCGCCACCACGGCCTTCATCCCCCAGGGCGGCGGCGAGATGTCCGGGTTGGCGGGACTGGCCGGCCAGTTCGGATTCCAGATTCCCGGTCAGGACGCCACCCAGGGCCCCGAGTTCTACCAGGCGCTCCTCACCTCCCGGGAGGTCCTGGTGCCCATCCTGGACCGCTCCTACGAGTACTCCACCGCGGACGGGACGGTGTCCGCGCCCCTCCTCGAGTTGGGGGACGTAGACGAGGAGGAACCGGCGGAGGCACTGGAGTTGGGGATGGAGTGGATGCGGGAGGAGGTAGTGGGGTCGTCCATCGACCGCAACTCCGGGATCCTGCGGATGTCCGTCACCACCGAGTGGCCCGAGGTCTCGTACCAGATCGCCACGGAGCTTCTGCGCGTGATCCAGGAGTTCGACCTGAACACCCGGCGCACCCAGGCCCAGGCGGAGCGGGAGTTCCTGGAGGCCCGCGTGGACGCCACCCGCACCGAGTTACGCGCCGCGGAAGACCAGCTCCAGCGGTTCCTCCAGCAGAACCGCCAGTTCGAGAACTCCCCGGAGCTCCAGTTCCGCTACGATCGCCTCCAGAGAGAGGTGGCCACCCGGCAGCAGGTCTATTCCGGGCTGGTGGAGGCCTTCGAGCAGGCGCGCATCCAGGAGGTGCGCAACACCCCCGTGATCACGGTGCTGGAGCGCCCGGTGGTGCCGGCACGGCGGGAGCCCCGGGGCACGGTGCTCAAGGCGTTGTTGGGGCTGATCCTGGGGGGGATGCTGGGCACGGCGGTGGTGTTCGTGCGCCACGCCGGCGCCGACGGAGACGACCCCGACACCCTCGCCTTCCGCGGCGAGTGGGAAGACACCATGGCGGATCTCCGCCGCTGGATCCCCAGGCGGCGCGGAGCGTAGGAGCCGTACCCCTTTCCCCGGAGCCTTTCACACCCCAAGCTATCCCCATGGATCACGATCGACGGCAGGTCAGGGAGGTCATCGCCCGGGGCGTGAGCGCCTGGGACCGCGACGACTTCGACGCGGCGCTGGAGGTGTTTTCCGGAGTGCTCGCGGAGCACCCCGGGTTCGCGGACGTCCACAACAAGGCGGGACTCTGCCTGGCCATGTTGGGGCGATTCCCCGAGGCGCTGGAGCATTTCGACGCCGCCCTGGGGATCAACCGTACCTACGCCGAAGCGCACCTGAACCGTGGGATCATGCTGCAGGAGCTGGGGCGCGCCGAGGAGGCTCAGGAAGCCTTCGTGAAGGCCGGGGAGCTGGACACCCGGGACTCCCGCGCCTTCCCCTCCGACGTGGGAAACCGCATCGCGGTGACGCACGCGCAACTCGGGGACCTCTACCTGGTGGCCGACCATCCGCGGGAGGCCGCCGCCCACTACGAGGCGGCGTTGGCCATCCGCCCCCGCTTCCTGGACATCCGGAGCAAGTTCGCCGAGGCGCTGGTGGAGCTGGGGGAGATGGACCGGGCGCTGGAGGAGCTTCGCCACATCCTGGAGAACCGGCCGGGGTTCGTGGGCGCCCGCATCCGTCTGGGCGTGGTGTACCATCGCCTGGGACGGAACGAAGACGCCATCTCCGAGTGGCAGCGCTGCGCCGCCGAGGACCCGGAAGACATGCGGCCGCGGGCGTATCTCGCGTCCGTGGGTGTTAACTTTCCCGCCGTGGCGTCCGACGGTCCCGACCCCCGGGACTGAACGGCGGTTCACCTTCCGGCCCGATCCTTGCTTCTCACTGCTCGCATGAACCTTCGTTCCATCATCCTCCGGCGTGTCTCCGTCGCGTGCTCGGCCCTCCTCTGCGCCGCTTGCAACTCGGGGGCCATGGAGGAGAATGCCGTGGACCGCGGTGACCAGGCGTTCTCCCAGGGCAAGTACGACGCGGCCCTGGCCGAGTACCGCCTCGCCGTGCGGCAGGGGTCCACGGACGGCCCCACGCTGGCCCGTCTGGCCCACACCTACGCCATGGTGGGCGAGGTGGACGACGCCGGCGAGTACTACGCCCGCGCCGTCGAGGCGGACGAGTCCATGCGCGCGCAGGCGGTGACGGACCTCATGCACGTCGCCGGCGTGGCCATGGAGGCCGGCGACCGCTTCGCCATGGCCTCGGCCGTGGAACTGGCGCTGGGCATGGAGCCGGGCCTCGGCGTGGGCCGGCTGGCTCTTCCGCTGGCGCGCCACTACTTCACGGCCGGGGAGTTCGGCCGCGCGCTCCCGTTCTACCAGAAGGCTCTGGTGGGATCGGCGGACTCACTCCCCGACGTGGTCTTCGAGGTCGGGCAGGCCTACGAGGAGGTGGGCGATTGCCGGCACGCGTTGCCTCAGTTCGAGCGGTACCGCGGCCTGGTGCGCGCGGGTCGGCGGAGGGAGGCGGACTGGCACATCGGCACCTGCTCCTTCGAGTTGGCTCAGGCCGTGGCGGAGAGGGCGGGAGCCGCGCCCGGCGATCTGGAAGACGCCCTGGCCATGGTGGACCGTACGCTCGCCCTGGGTGAGCCCCAGAACATCCAGGCGCAGGTGTGGTTCCTCAAGGGCGAGATCCTGTCGGATCTGGGCCGGTGCGAGGACGCCATGGAGGCCTTCGCGCAGGTCCGGTATGCCGACCAGGCCGGAGCGCTGGTGTCGCGAGCACAGCAGCGTTTCGACGAGATCCGCTTCGGGCAGGGGCTGGAAGGATTCCGGGAGGGTCGGTGCCGGTGAACAAGGTGGCCCGCTTTGTGTATCTTGTACGGATGTCCATCTCGAAACGTTTGATACCGGCCCTGGCCGCGGTGGTGCTCGCGGCGTGTTCCTCCCAGCCCCCGTACCAGGGGATGGGCGCCGCGGACCTCTACGATCTCGCCCTGCGCCAGTATCAGGCGGGGGAGTACCAGGACGCCATCCGCGCCCTGGACCGCCTCTTCGTGGCCTACGGGGGGTGGGAGCAGATGAGCGAGGCCCGCCTCCTCATGGGTCACGCGTACTTCGCCAAGGAGGAGTACCTCACCGCCCAGTCGGAGTATCAGCGATTCGTCGACCGATACCCGGCGCACCCCGAGGCGTCCAACGCCGCCCTGGGAATCTGCCGGTCGCTCTCGGCGCTCTCGCCCAATCCGCACCGCGACCAGACCTACACGGAGGAGGCCATCACCGTGTGCCGCAACGTGGTGCTGGACTACGCGGGCACGCCGGCCTCCCTGGAGGCCGGGGGAATCGCCAACGCCATGCGGTTGAAGCTGGCCGAGAAGGAGTACCTCAACGCCGACTTCTACTTCCGGCGCGAGATGTACGACTCGGCCATCAAGTATTTCGAGTTCGTGGTCGATCTCTACCCGGAGACCGAGTGGGCGCCCAGGGCGCTCCTGGGGATCTACCGGGCCAACACCGCCATCGGGTACGACGACCTGGCCGACGACGCCCGCCGGCGCCTCGTCCAGGACTATCCGGACTCGGTCGAGGCCCAGTCGGTCCGTACCGATGAGTCAGGGTCCTGACGACCGGCCTGACCCCTCCCGCCTGGGCGTCTTCGGCGGCACGTTCGATCCTCCCCATGTAGGCCATCTGGCCGTGGCCGCGGACGTGGCGGCGTCCGCGGGGTTGGACCGCGTCCTCTGGATTCCCGCCGGCGCTCCACCCCACAAGGAGGGAGCCGACGTGGCTCCGGCGGCGGTGCGGGTGGAGATGGTGCGCGCCGCCGTTTCCGGTGACCCGCTCTTCGCGGTATCCGACGTGGAGGTGGCCCGGCCGGGGCCGTCGTACACCGTGGATACGCTCCGCCGGCTGGGAGAGCTGTACCCCGGCTCGGAGCTCTTCCTCCTCATCGGGGGCGATCAGTTCCGGCATCTGGATACCTGGCGCGCGCCCGGGGAGATCTTTCGTCTGGCCACCGTCCTGGTCATGGACCGGGAAGGGGAGGTCGCCGCGGGGGCGCCTCCTCCTCTGGCGGACGCGGCTTCCGCGCTCTTCGTGCCGGTCACCCGCGTGGACGTGTCGTCCACCGAGATTCGCCGCAGGGTGCGGGAGGGGCGCTCCATCCGGTATCTTGTGCCGGGCGGGGTGGAGGAGATCATCCGGAGGGAGTCGTTGTACGTGGAGCCTGGGGACCGATGAGGTTGAGCGAAGAGGAACTGGTCCGCTGGGGTCTGTGCATCGGTGAGTCGGTGGGCGTGCCCGTGTTCATCGGCCTCTCCGGCCCCCTCGGGGCGGGGAAGTCGGTCCTGGCCCGTGCCATCGGACGGGGGGCGGGGGTGGGGCAGGGGATGCCGTCTCCCTCCTACAACCTCCTCTTCCGCTATCCCGGTGACGATGGAGTCGAGGTGGTGCACCTGGATCTCTACCGCATCGTCGAGCCCGCCGAGTTGTTCGAGTTGGGGTGGGAGGAGCTGGGCGACGCGCACGAGATCGTGCTGGTGGAGTGGCCGGAGCGCGCGGACGGCCTCCTCCCCACGGATCACTGGCGGATCACCCTGACCCCGGTGGTGGACGATCCACATCTCCGTGACATCGAGGTGAGCCGCGCGGGTGATCCGCCCGACCTCCCCGGCTTCCCCATGAAGCTCTCCGCGGCCACATGACTCCCGACTCCTGGTACCTGGCGCTGGAGACCTCCACTTCCGCCGGGACGGTGGCCGTGGCGAGGGGCGCCGAGATCCGCGGGCGGATGGTGCTCACGGAGCGGGGGCGCCACGCGGCGCACCTGGTGCCCGCCATCGCCGACGCCCTCGAGCAGGCGGAGATCCGCCAGGATCACCTGGCGGGAGTGATCCTGGGGGCGGGTCCGGGATCCTTCACCGGCGTCCGCGTGGCCGCGGCCACGGCCAAGGCGTTGGTCCGGGTGTTGGACGTTCCTCTGTGGGCGTTCTCCAGCCTGGCCGCGGGGGCGGTGGCGGAGGGGGACGGCTCGCCCTTCGGGGTCCGCTACGTCCTCTTCGACGCGCGCGGCGATCGGGTCTACGGGGCCTGCTACGCCGTGGGGGTGCACGGCGTCGAGACGCTCATTCCGCCCCACGGCGACACTCTCCGCGACGCACTCGCCGGAGACGTGCCGGTGGGGTCCGTCTTCGTGGGGGACGGAGCCCTGGAGCACCGGGAGGCCATCGCGGCGGCGGGCTTCTCGGTGGGGGCGCCTCCCCTGGGATTTCCCACGGCCGATTCCCTGGTGCGGCTCCTGGCGCTCCACCCGGACACGCCTCCCGTGGCGGACCCGGGGGCGTGGGAGCCGGAGTACGTGCGGGCCTCCAACGCCGAGCGCGGAGTCTGACGCCCATGGTGGAGAGCCCCGCCATCGGGGTGCCGAAGGTCCGTCGCATGATCGCCGCCGACGTGGACACGGTGGCTACCATCGAAGGCGCCACCTTCTCCAGCCCCTGGAAGGCGGACACCTTCCTCCACCTCCTGGACGGCTCCGGACCGGAGCTCTGGGTCCTCGATCTGGAGGGGGACGGGGTGGTGGGGTACGCGGTGCTCTGGTGCATCCTCGACGAGGCCGAACTGGCCAACATCGCGGTGGATGCCCGCTTCCGGGGGCGCGGCTGGGGACGGCTCCTTCTGGAGGCTCTGCTGGAGCGCGCGCGGGAGCGGGGCGTCAAGACGGTCTACCTGGAAGTGCGCGTCTCCAACGAGGGGGCCATGCGCCTCTACCTCGACTTCGGGTTCGAGAAGGTGGGCGTGAGGCGGGATTACTACACCCGCCCCCGGGAAGACGCGGTGATGATGGCGCGGCGGATGTAACGGGTCCGGCGGCCCGTCCCATCCCTCCATCCCGGCGCCCCGGAGTCGGGAGTATCGTCCCGCATGCCCGCATCGATTCCGCCCATCCGTGAGTGGGCCCGCGCCGACCGTCCCCGCGAGCGCCTGCGCGCGCTGGGGTCACGCTATCTCTCTCCCCGCGAGCTCGTGGCCCTGCTGGTGGGGAGTGGGGGGCGTGGCGCCTCGGCGCTGGACGTGGCGGACGCGGTTCTCGGTCATGCCGGCGGATCGCTCCGGCGGTTGGCGGCCGCCCAGCCGGCGGAACTTCAGCGGCTCGGCGGCGTGGGCGACGCCACGGCGTGCCGGGTCCTCGCCGGGCTGGAGCTGGGACGCCGGATGTGGTCCGAGGAAGGGGAGATGGAAGAGGTGATCCGCGGGCCGGACGACGTGTACCGCCGCATGGCCCCCCGTCTGCGCGATCTGCTCCAGGAGGAGTTCCACGTGCTCCTCCTCACGTCGCAGCATCGCGTCTCACGAGACCTTCTGGTCACGCGCGGCATTCTCGACGCGTCGCTGGTGCATCCCCGGGAAGTCTTCCGCGCCGCGGTGGTGGAGGGTGCGGCCTCGGTGATCCTGGTGCACAACCACCCGTCGGGAGACCCCACGCCGTCCGCCGAGGACCGCGCCGTGACGGATCAGCTCTCGGCTGCGGGGAAGGCGCTGGGGATTCCCGTCCTCGACCACGTGGTCATCGGAGACGGAGGGTACCGATCGCTCATGCAGAAGTGAAGCTTCGCGTCAGGGGATGGTCACCACCGCCCGCGAGGTGTCGTTCTGCGCGTTGAGGTCCACCGCGTCCAGGGCGCTGATCCACGCCTGGTTGGTCAGGGTGATCCCCACCTGAGGAGTGGTGACCACGGCCGTGATGGAGAGGGATGCGATGAAGTCGACGCCCAGCGCTCCCACGGTCCACACCCCGGTGGCGGGGTCGTACGTGCCCACTCCGGGCTTCGCTCCCTGGAAGGTGAGGCCCGCCGGAAGGACGTCGGTGACCGCCAGCCCGGTGATGGCGTCGGGCCCGAAGTTGGTCACCACGAGGTCGTAGGTGACCACGGCCCCGAACTGCGCCGAGGCGGGCGCGGCTCGCTTCACGAGATCCACGTCGGCGGTGGGGAGGGGCACGACGCTCAGCACCGCGGTGTCGGCGGCGCTACCGGCCTCGGCGACGACCCGGGCCACTCCCGGGATCAGTCCCGTGACGATTCCGCTCCCGTCCACCATGGCGGTGGAGTCCAGCGCAGTCCAGTAGAAGCGCGGGGTGAGACCCGCCGGGAGGGGCGCGGCGGCGGCGGTGAGGACGAGGGTACGGTTCTCGAACACCTGGGCCCGGGCCGGCGAGACCGTGAGCCCCGTCACGGCGAGGTTGTCCAGCGGGCCTCGGTACAGGACGATGTCCGTGACCCGGACCACCTGGTCCTCGCGGAGCTGGAAGGGGCGGGACGCGCCGCTCCACTCCACCACGTCGGCTCCGGTGGCGCCGCTGAGGAGCTCCACCGCCACGGTCACGGGCTCCCCGCCCAGGGGGATGGGCACGGCGGCGTCCAACGCCCACTGCGGAGCGGCGGGATCCACCGGCTCCGTGGCGCGGTAGAGTACGCTGTCCACTCCACCGACGGGGGCCTTCACGGTGACCCGGATCCCCGCGATGGGCCCGGGAAGGGGGAGCTGGGTCGCGGCGGCGGGGGCCGGAATGATGGCCAGGCGTGCGATGCCTTCCATCGATTCCGGAGCCAGGGGCGCGCCCCGGTCCACACACGAGGTGAGGGCGGCGGCGGTACATCCGAGCAGGAGAGCGGCGAAGGGTCTGAATGTCATCCGAGGAGGCGGCGCCGGTGGAGTGGAGGCGGTTCCGTGATGCCCCACATTCGTGCATCCGGACCGCTCCCGGCAAGGATCTCCCCTGGAATCGCCGGGGGGCTTCAGGAAACAAATGACGGTAATTTGGTAAAAATCCGTTGACCGAGGGTGGAGTGACCAGTATCTTCGGAAAGTCTTCGTTGGGCGTAAAGCCCTGTCCTACTTGTCGAAGGAGCCCCGATGGTTCGCTCTGCCGCGGTCGGTCTGGCCCTGTTGATTCTGCCGGGATTGGTCCACGCGCAGGTACTCGACGTGGGTGCTCCCCTGCAGCACGTGGTGGTGGAGGGGGACAACCTCTGGGACCTCTCCCAGCACTACTACCAGACCCCGTGGGATTGGCGTCGTATCTACGAGGCCAACATCGAGGTCATCGAGGACCCCAACCTCATCTATCCCGGCGAGATCCTGACCATTCCGGACCGGATGGCGGAGCCCAGCCAGGAACCGGCCGCCGAAGAGCCCGCCGCGGAAGAGGAGGAGGAAGAAGAGGGGGAGATGATCGAGATCGTGGTCGGCGATGAGCCCACGGATACCACCGGGTTCATCGAAGCGGTCCCGCTCCTCGGCGATTCCGCCGCGCGTCTGCCCACCGACGAGGACCTCATGGCCGGCGCCACGACCGGCGCGGACATGCGTCAGGAGCGCACCATCTTCTTCCGCGATCCGTCGCGGAGAGCGGGTGGCATCGTGAACCCGCTGGACAACGCCTATCTGGCGGTCGCTCGCATCGTCGCCTACGCGGCGCCCTGGCTGATCCGCCTGGAGACGCTTCCCGAACACGAAGGAACGGTCATGGGCTTCGCCCAGGCCGGTGGCGTGGGCCGGGGCGTGCGCCGGTACGACCGGGTCTTCCTCTCCCTGAACGGCCCGCTTCCGGCGGAAGGCACCGAGTTGCTGGTGTACCGGGTGAGCCGCACCATCCCCGAGGTGGGTGAGGTGGTCATGCCAACCGGCCTCATCGAGGTGACCACGGTGGGCCCCGAAGGCGTGGTGGGGACCCTCGTGGAAGAATACGACCGGGTGGCGCAGGGCGATCTGGTGGGTCCCGCGCCGGACTTCGATCTGGTGAAGGGCCAGTACGCCGAGCCGCTCACCACACGCGGTCCGCAGGCCATGATCATGGGCTTCGCCGAGCCGTCCTTCGTGAAGTCCCTGGGAGACATCGCCTTCCTCGATCTCGGAAGGGACGACGGGATCCGGGTGGGAGACGAGTTCCACTTCATCAACTCCGCCATCGGCGGTGAGGTGGAGGGGCGGCTCCAGGTGATCAAGGTGCGCGCCGCCACGGCGTCGGCCCGCGTGGTCTACATGACCGACGACGTGTTCCAGCCCGGAGTGATCGTCCGTCTCGCGTTGAAGATGCGTTGATGTGGTACGGGGACGACATCCGGTCGTTCCCGTGCCTCCGTCGTTTCGTACCCCCGGGGGCTCGTGCCTCCGGGGGTATGTGCTATCATGGGAGGAAAGTCGAATCGTGTCCTACCAGAGTGAGTCATGAGCAACGAATCGCGTAGGGTCCTGGTCACCGGCGGCGCCGGCTTCATCGCCAGCCACGTCGCCGAGGCGTATCTGGAGCGGGGGGATCGCGTCTGGATCGTGGATGATCTTTCCAGCGGGAAGCGGGCCAACCTCCCCGCGGGCGCCGAATTCGTGGAGATGGACGTCCGCGATCCCGAGCTGCGCAACCTGTTCCGCGAGGTACGGTTCGACCTCGTGAACCTCCACGCGGCCCAGATCGACGTGCGCGTGTCCGTGATGGACCCGTTGAAGGACGCGGGGATCAACCTCATGGGGCTCCTCAACGTCACCGAGGCGGCCCTGGAGGTGGGGACCCGCCGCGTGGTCTTCGTGAGCAGCGGCGGGGTGGTCTACGGGGAGCCCGAGCAGATCCCCACGCCGGAGTCGGCACCCAAGCTCCCGCTGTCACCGTACGGCGTCACCAAGCTCACCGGCGAGTACTATCTCCACTACTACCATCGTGTCCGCGGCCTGGAATATGCCGCCCTGCGCTACTCCAACGTCTATGGTCCCCGCCAGGATCCGCACGGGGAGGCCGGTGTAGTAGCCATCTTCTCCAACCGACTCCTCGCCGGAGAGGCGCTCACCGTGTTCGGAGACGGGGAGCAGACGAGGGACTACGTGTTCGTGAAGGACGTGGTGGCGGCGAACATGCTGGTGTCGGAGATGCCCATGCCCTCCGGTGTCGGCCTGGACGCCTTCGGATTCAACGTGGGAACGGGGGTGGGAACCAGCGTGAACGCTCTGGCGGACGCCATGGAGAAGGTGGCGGGAGTCAGCCCGGTCCGCGACCACAAGCCGGCACGCCCCGGCGAGTTGCAGCACAGCACGCTGGACGCGTCGCGCATCCGCAGCCTGGGATGGGCGCCGGCCCACACTCTCGAGGAAGGACTCCGGGAGACGTACCAGTTCATCGCAGCCCGGCGGCAGGAGGCCGCCTCATGAACCTCGACACCTTCCTTCTGATCCAGGCGGCTCCGCCCCAGACCGCCGTGGACATGATTCTCGGCGGCACCCTCCCCACGAAGATCGTGCTCGGGGTGCTGGCCGTGTTCTCCCTCATGTCGTGGTGGCTCATCGTTCACAAGTGGCGGCAGTTCCGCGCGGTGCGCGTCATGGGTGACCTCTTCCTGGAGAAGATGGAACGTGCCCAGCGACTGGAGGACGCGTACAAGGCCATCCTGTCGCTTCCCGAGTCGCCGTACAGCCGGGTGTTCCGCCAGGGTGTGAACTTCTTCAGCGAGCTGCGTCCGGGAGCGCTCCGCGAGGGCGCGCCACCGTCGGCGGGGCTCTCCCTGACCCAATTGGAGGCGCTGCGCCTGGTCCTGGAGAAGGAAGAGGCCGAAGAGCGTGACGAGTTGGCCCGGGGGCTCACCCGGCTCGCCGTGATCGGGTCCGTGTCGCCCCTTCTGGGCCTCATGGGAACGGTCATCGGCGTCATGAACGCCTTCCTGGGGATCACGGCGGCCGGCTCCACCAACATCGGGGCCGTGGCCCCGGGCGTGGCCGAGGCTCTGGTGACCACCGTGGCCGGGCTGGCGGTGGCCATCCCGGCGGTGATGGCGTACAACTTCTTCGTGGGCAAGCTGAACCTGGTCACCGGCGAGTTGGAGGGCTTCTCCAGCGAGTTCATCGGGACGTTGGCGAGGGAAGGGCGGGTATGAGCGCACTCGGCACCCGGCGGCGAGCCGGCTCGCGAGCCGATCTGCCCTTCAACGCCGAGATCAACGTGACCAGTCTGGTGGACGTGGCCTTCACGCTCCTGGTCATCTTCATCATCACCGCGCCCATCCTCCAGGGGGGGATCGAGGTGGCGGTGCCCAAGGCCGACGTGGATCCCGTGACCGCGCAGGACAAGCCGTTCTTCGTCACCGTGCTTCGGGACGGGAGCATCTTCATGGAAGAGACGCCCATGACCCCCCGGGAGTTCGAAGACGCCTTTCCGCTGGTGGCCGAGCGTCTGGAGCGGGTCTACATCCGGGCGGATTCCCTGGCGCCGTACGGCCCCGTCCTGAAGGTCATCGCCACCGCGGCCCGTGCGGGCGTGACGTTCGCCGTGGTCGGAGAGCCCTACTCGGGCCGCTGATGAGTCACCGTTCCGCCCGGCCCGACGGCGTGGCGACAGTCGGGACGCTTCTGGTCCACGCGGGGATGGTGGTACTGGCGCTCTGGTCGTCGGTGGCGCCCCGGCCTCCCCTGGATTTCGTGACCTACGAGATCGAGATCGTGTCGCCGGCGCCCCCCGCGCAGGGAGAGGAAGAGGCCTCGGCGCGCGAGGAGTTCGCGGTGGAGCGCCCCGACGCCGAGCCGCCCCGGGAGGAGGTCGCGGAGCCGGAGCGGGCGCAGGTGACCGAAACGCAGCCGCCTTCGCCCCAGGAGGAGGTGCGGCCCCCGCCGCCGGAGCCGGCCGAAGAGTCCCGCCCCGCCACCACCACGGACCCCGTGCCGGAGAAGCCCGCCGAGGAGTCGGGCGAGGGGATCAACGTGCGCATGGAAGGGCTCCGCAGGGACTACCCGGAGTACTACAACAACGTGACGCGCCAGATCCAACGGTGCTTCCGCTGGCGGCAGGAAGGCTCGTGGGAGACCACGGTGTACTTCGTGATCAATCGGGACGGGTCCGTGGTGGACCTGGACTTCGTGAAGAGATCGGGGAACTCGGCCTTCGACTTCGAGGCCATGGCGGCGGTGGAGTGCGCGGGGCAGGGCCGGTTGGGCCCCCTCCCCGACGAGCTCCCCTGGGACCGTCTTCCCATCCAGTTCAACTTCCGCCCCAGTGGCGGTATCAGAGGATAGTCGAGAATGCGGACCATGATCGCCGGCGCGAGCGACGGCAGGGGAGCGGGGATGAGACGGTCGGGTCATGTCGTTCGGGGTGCGGCGCTGGCCCTGCTGGGGCTCACGCAGATGTTCGCGCCGGGCAGGATCGGGGCACAGGAGCGCGATTCCATCCCGGGGGTGACCTTGGGGCTCCTCTACGAGAGCGCGTATCGACCCACGGTGGGGATCAAGCCCTTCACGGGACGGTTCGGCGGCGACGCCCTGGCTCCCCGTGTGGAGGCCATCATCGGCCGTGACGTGCGCTACTCGGACCGCTTCGAGACGCTGGAGTCCATCCCGGAGGCGCTGGCGGGAGAGGGGATCGACTACACGCTGTGGGACCGGCTGAACACGGACTGGATCGTGAGTGGTCAGGTGGAGGGGTCGGGAGACGGCTTCGTGCTCCTCCTGGAGCTTCACGACGTGGTGTTCCGGGAGGTCAAGGAACGGGGGCGCTTTCCCATCCCCGACGAGGCCGACGACGACTTCCGCATGGCGGTGCACCGGGTGTCCGACGCCATCGTCGAGTGGATCACCGGCGAGCCGGGGATGGCCGCGAGCCGGGTGGCCTTCTCCATGCAGGGCCCCGGGACCGCCTGGGAGATCTACGTGATCGACTCCGACGGGGAGAACCTTCGGAGGGTGACCAACTACGCCAACACGTCCCTTTCTCCGGCGTGGTCGCCGGACGGGACGCGACTGGCCTTCACCTCCTACAAGGAGGACGACACTCCGCGGGTGTTCGAGGTGGATCTGGGCACGGGGCGGGAGCGGGCCCTCGCGGTCACCCGCGAGGGACAGTACATGACGCCGAGCTACCACCCGGACGGGCAGCTCATGGCGTTCTCCGTGATGAACGGACCGCGCAGCGGGCTGTTCACGTACAACTTCGACCGTGACTGCTGCCTCACGCACCTCACGGGAGGTTCGTGGGACGACATCTCGCCCGCCTTCTCCGCCGACGGCCGCTGGATCGCGTACACCACCAACCGGTTCGGGGAGTACACGCCCCAGATCCAGATCATCCCGTCCCGGGGAGGGACATCCGAGACGCTCTCGCCCTACGAGTACGGAGCAAACAGCTACTACGCCGATCCGGACTGGTCTCCCACCCAGGAGATGGTGGCCTTCCACGGCCGGATCCGCCGGGGTCGGTACCAGATCCTGGTGGCGGATCTCGCCGACCGCGGACACCGGCTGCGTCAGGTCACGTGGGAGGGGAACAACGAGGCCCCGAGTTGGGCCCCGGACGGCCGCCATCTGGTCTTCGCGGGCGAGCGCGACTGGGGATTCGGGCTCATGATCGTGGACGTGGCCACGGGGAAGATCCGGTCGCTCATCGGGGGCCGGAGGGTCGACGTTCCGGACTGGTCACCCGCCCTCCGGCCCGCTTCCTGATCGGATCTGAGGAAGGCGTTGCGCTTTCGGTGAAAAAAGCCTATATGAAGGGGGCTTTCGCCGCGCCGAAACGTGGTTAGTTTCGATGCGTTGGAAAGATGCCGTCGAATGACGGCAGGGGTCGCGTTCAGATTGCCGTTCAACCCAGGAGCAGGGATGGTCGCTCGTCGTTTCGTCGTTCCGGTGCTGGTTGCCGCCGTCATGGCAGCATGCAGCAGTCCTCCTCCTCCTCCTCCCGAGCCCGCAGGGCCCACCGCCGAGGAGATCGAGGCCGCCCGTCAGGATTCCATCCGCCGCGCGGAAGAGGCTGCGGAAGCAGCCCGCCGTCGTGCCGAGGAAGAGGCCCGTGCCGCCGCCGAGCGCGCGCACCGGGAGGCCGTGGCAGCGGCCCGTGCCGTTCTCCAGCAGATGGTCTTCTTCGATTACGATCAGGCTGAGATCCGTGAAGACGCCGCCGAGTCGCTTCGTGCGAAGGTGGGCATTCTGCGGGCGAGCCCCCAGGTCCAGATCCGCATCGCCGGTCATGCCGACGAGCGTGGGTCGACGGAGTACAACATGGCTCTGGGCAACCGCCGCGCGGAGGCCGTCAAGGCATTCCTGGCCGGCTTCGGGATCGATGGGTCTCGCTTCACCGTGGTGACCTTCGGTGAGAGCCAGCCCCGCGCACAGGGCTCCACGGAGGAAGCCTGGGCGCAGAACCGTCGCGCGGAGTTCACCATCACCGCCGGCGCCGACGCCATCAACCCGGCCAACTGACGCCGGAAGGGAACCGTTGCCCCTCTCCCGTCGTACATGACGGGGGAGGGGCACGTGTGCAATATGACCAAGCTCTCTAGCATTGTCGGGACCCGGGGGGCGTTCGCCGCCGCCGTCGTCCTCACGTCCAGTGGGTGCGCCACCAAGAGCGATCTCCGCGATCTCCGCACGGAGATCCACGCTCTGGCGGTGCGCCAGGACTCCCTCATGGTGGAGATCCGCGCGCAGAACCTCAGCACCCAGGACACGCTCCGGGAGCAGACGGGGCAGCTCGTGGACTTCCGCGGAGACATCTCCCAGCAGCTTCGTGAGATCGATCGCCGCCTCACCCGCATCGAGGCGTTGGCGGGGGAGAACCAGCGAGTGATGAGCGCCGTCCGCGACGAGTTGGCCAACACCCGTCGGCCGGGCACGAGGCCCGCGACCGGGTCGGGCGCCGCGGCGGACCCCGAGGCCGTGGTGCCCGGTACGGGCGTCGAAGGAGCGGAGGCGCTCTACCGAACGGCCACAGGGCTGTTCGAACGCGGGTCGCTCACCACCGCGCGACAGGCCTTCCAGCAGTTCCTCCAGGCCAACCCGGGTCATGCGCTGGCGCCGTCCGCCCATTTCTATCTGGCGGACATCCTGGTGCAGGAGGACCGATTGGACGATGCGCTCCTCGCGTTCCAGGACATCCAGCGGTTCTTTCCCAACGCGGAGAAGGTGCCCGACGCGCTCTTCCGGATCGCCCTGATCCAGATCCAGCAGGAGAAGCTGGAGGACGCGAAGGTCACGCTGGAGCGGATCGTGAACACGTATCCCGGTACAGGGGTGGCCCTCCTGGCCGAGGAAAAGCTGGCGGAAATCCGCTGAACACCGTGCGGAGGCATACGGTCCATGAGATGCCCCCAGTGTGACGCCACGGAGAACCGCGTCGTCGACACGCGTGCCAGCCGCGAGGGGCGGGCCGTGCGTCGCCGCCGCGAGTGCTCCGTCTGCGGAGAGCGCTTCACCACCTACGAATACGTGGAGGAGCGCGCCTTCCAGGTCCTGAAGCGCTCGGGGGCGGTGGAGGAGTTCGATCGCTCCAAGCTTCTCGGGAGCATCCGGATCGCCTGTGCCAAGCGTCCCGTGTCGGCGTCGGTCATGGAGGCCATGGTCGACGAGATCTCCGACGCCCTCTCCCGCGAGGCCGGTGTCGAGATCCACAGCGACCGTCTGGGAGAACTGGTCATGGAGCAGCTCCGCCCCCTGGATCGCGTGGCCTACGTGCGCTACGCGTCGGTGTACCGGAACTTCCAGGACGTGGGTGAGTTTCAGGAATTCGTCGATGAGATGACCGCCCGTCACGAGCGGGAGATCATGTTACGGAATCAGGTGGAATTTCCCTTCTGACGAATTCATGGTGATACGGAATCCACGCGGGGAAATGCCCTTTCTGGACCACCTGGAAGAGCTCCGGTGGCGGATACTCTGGTCCCTCCTGGCCGTGGCCGTCGCCTCGGCCATCGGGTTCGGACTGGTGTACTACTACAACGTCCTGGACCTCCTCATCGCGCCGGTGCGGGCGGCCAAGGACGACCCCACCTTCCGTCTCGTCTACCTGTCTCCCGCGGATCCCTTCTTCATCACCCTCAAGCTGGGGATCTGGGTGGGCGTGATCATGGCCTTCCCGGTGGTGGCGTACCAGATCTGGTCCTTCCTCTCTCCGGCGCTGGAGAAGTCGGAGAGGCGGGCCATCATCCCGGCGCTCTACCTCGGGCTGGTGCTCTTCGTGGCGGGCGTGGCCATGGCGTACTATGCCGCCCTTCCCGTGACGCTCCAGTTCTTCGAGAGCTTCCAGGGCGAAGCCATGGTGGACGTACTGGAGATCCGGGAGACACTAGGGTTCATCACCAAGCTGCTCCTGGCCTTCGGCATCGTCTTCGAGCTTCCCGTGGTGATCATGGTGCTCACGGCCGTCGGACTGGTCACCCCCGAGTTCCTCCGGCAGAAGCGCCGCCACGCCATGGTGGCCAACACCGTGCTCGCTTCGCTCATCACGCCCGGCGACGTGATCACCCTCACGGTCATGATGATGGTGCCCCTCTTCCTCCTCTACGAGCTGAGCATCATCCTCTCCCGGGGGATCTACCGCCGGCGGGCGGAGCGGGAGAAATCCATCCTCCAGCCCGACACGGAGCCACCGCCGGGGGCCGTGGAGGCGGACTGATGAACGGGGGAGCCGGGGTGGGGTGCGCGCGGAGGCGGTGGGTGGGGAGAGGGCTCCCGACGGTGGTCCTTGCCGCCGGCTTCGCGCTGGTGGCGTCCGCCCGTTCCGTGGCCGCTCAGGCCACCCAGGAGCCCGACTCGGCCCGCATCAAGGTGCTCCAGCGGCTCCAGAGGTTGGGGCGCACCGTGGGGGCGGACAGCGCCCTCTATCTGGAAGATTCCCTGAGCACGGCCCGGGCCCGCGAGGGCGGAGGGCGAGGGGGCCCGAACGTGGACTCGGTTCGCGCCGTGCTCCTGGGGATACCCGGATTCGCGTCCACGGAGTACGAGGGGGGTGAGGCGAGCTTCGAGGCGTCGCGCCGCGTCTTGACCCTCCTCAGCACCGAGGGTGGGAAGGCGCGGGTGCTGCGGGACGGGATGGAGGTGGTGGCGGATTCCTCCATCACCTTCGACGACTCGCGAGGGCTGGTGGACGCGGTGGGGTCGCCCACCATGACCCCGCCGGAAGGTCGCACGCCCATCGAGTCGGATCGCCTCCTCTTCGATCTGTCGGAGAGACGGGGTACGGCGTACGGTGCCCGCACCGAGTTCAGCGAGGGCGGTGGGCAGTGGAAGGTCAGCGGCGACATCTACTACGCCGACCAGGACTCCACCTTCACGCACCACGCCATCTTCACCTCCTGCGACCTGGACGAGCCCCACTACCACTTCGCCAGCGACAACGTGAAGATGGTGGCCGGGAAGGTACTGGTGGCGCGGCCGGTGACGCTCTACTTCGGCGACGTTCCGGTGGCGTGGCTTCCCTTCATGGCGCAGAGCCTGGCCCAGGGGCGTTCCAGCGGGTTGCTCCAGCCCCGCTTCAGCATCAACGACATCGTGTCGTCATCGAAGAACTACCGGCGCCGGGTCAGCAACATCGGCTTCTACTGGGCCATGAGCGACTACTCCGACGCGCTGGTGTCCATGGACTGGTTCAGCGACAACTACTTCGCGCTCACCGGGTCCACGAGCTACCGGGTCAACAGGCTCTTCCTGAGCGGAGATGTCAGCTTCCGCCAGTACTGGAGGAGCGAAGGGGGCGTGGAGAAGGCCCTGAACACCAGCCACAGCTGGGAGATCGACGAGCGGACGCAACTCCGCGTCTCGGGGAACTGGAGTTCCAGCGGAGACTTCGTGCGGGAGCAGTCCTTCAGCCCCCAGGAGGTCACCCAGTCCATCGACTCCGACGGAGGGTTGAACCGCCGCTTCGGCTGGGGGTCCCTCTCGCTGGGCGCGAACCGGAAAGCGTATCTCTCCGACGACCGGGTGGAGTGGACGCTGCCGTCCGCCAACCTCTCCCTCTCCACCATCACCCTGTTCAAGGCGCCACCCAATCGCGCGCACTTCTGGAACAACATGACGTGGGGTGGGAGCACCAGCTTCAGCCGGAGGACGCGGTCGTACCTCCAGCCCGACACCTTCGACGCGCGCTTCGCCAATACGGTGAACACCACCGGAGGGGTCCGGAGCAACCTGAGTCTGGGGAACCTGCGGATCTCCCAGTCGGTGGGGGTCACCGAGCGGGCGACGCTGGGCTACCCCGACGCCCTGCTCGTCTTCCCGGACTCGTCGCGGCCTCCGTACGCCCTGACGTCGGATCCCGCATCCGACATCGCCGAGGCGGACCTGACGTGGCAGACGTCGGTGGACTTCCAGAAGAATCTGGTGGGATCCACGACCATCACGCCGCGGCTGAGCCTGAGTGGGAAGATGTTCCGGTCGGACACCGACACGCTGGCGCAGAGCTTCGTGTCCGCTCCGGCCCGGGTCTCCTTCGGGGCGGACCTCAAGACGGACATCTACGGGTTCTGGCCCGGGTTCGGCCCCTACGAGCGGGTCCGTCACAAGATGTCGCCGGGGCTCAGCTACGAGTGGGTCCCGAGCACCGAGACGACCCCCATCCAGGAACTGGTGTTCGGGCGGATGGCCAGCCATCCCAGGAGACTGCTGGCCGTGACCATGAACAACACGTGGGAGGCCAAGCGCGCCGCGCCGGAGGGGGCGGCGGGAGACTCGGCCCAGGCGGCGACCGCCCCGGACCGCGACGGTGAGCCGCGCCGTGTACAGACCGGCACGGTGGTGACGCTCCTGGGTTTGCGCACCAGCGTGGTGCGCTACGACTTCGAGGCCCTCGAGGCGCACTCGACGTTCCTCGACGGCTTCGAGACCACCCGCCTGAGCAATCAGATCACGTCGGACTTCCTGCGGGGGCTGAACGTCTCGGTGGAGCACGATCTGTTCGAGGACACGCCCTTCGAGGGGCCGCCCGGCGCTCCTCGGTCGCGGCGTTTGGCGCCCCACCTGGCGTCCCTGAACTTCTCCTTCGCCCTGAACTCGCGTTCGTCCATCTTCCGTTGGCTGGGATTCGCCGGCGACGGCGCGGACCCGGCCGACGACGAAGAGGCCGAGGAGGAGGACGAGCTCGACGACACCATGGATCCCTTCGGTGAAGAAGTGGGGGCCGAGGCGGCCTCCATCATTCCCGGCGCCCGTCGCTCCGGCACCGCCGCCGCCACGCGGAGGAGCGCGTCGGGCGGCACCGGGGGGTGGGACGCCAGCTTCAACTTCTCCATGCAGCGTCCCCGCGACGAGGCGCTGCCGGCCAGCAAGATGCTGGGCGTGAACGTACGCATGCAGCCCACGGAGTTGTGGGATCTGACGTGGCGGACCTCGTACGACCTGGAGTCGAGGCAGTTCAACGACCACACGATCCGTCTCTCGCGGGACCTCCACCGGTGGGAAGCCCACTTCGACTTCCGCAAGACGGTCACCGGGAACTGGTCCTTCCAGTTCGAGGTGGCGCTCATGGACAATCGGGACCTCAAGTTCGACTACCAGCAGCGGAACCTGGACGTGGCGCAGCGGGGACGTGGGTTCTGACGCCCGCGTCTTCCAGTGGGGAAGAACTGTCCTCTCCAGAGGACATGCAGGAATAGGGGAAATGTTCGTAACTCATTGATTCGCATAGAGATGAATCGATTCCGATGGTTGCGGTATGGCTTGTGCATGTCCGTACCGTGGGTACATCGGCGAAATGCCTGACGGGAGGAACCATGAGACGCGTGGCGACGAGAATTGCGGTCCTGGGGTTGTTGTTGGCGGGGTGTGGAGAGGACGTGGTCGTCCCCGTCTACGAACCGGCCGCGCCCGAAGGACTCGACGCATGGTACTACGCCGGCGAGGTGATCGTGACGTGGAGGCTGGGGGCGGGGTGGAACGACGAGCCTTTCCGGGTCTACTCCAAGCGGGTGTCCGACCCGAGCTACTTCTTCATCGCCGAAGTCACGTCGTGCATCGGTGGAGAGTGCTCCTACCGGGACACCAACATCGCGGCCGGTCAGTCCTACGACTACTACGTGGCCGCCGTGGATCCGTCGAGCGGGACCGAAACGGCTTCGGACTATTCGGTCACCGTGGACATCCCCCAGCCCGATCCCCCGCCGGTGCCGGCGGGGCTGGAAGTGGTGGCTCTGGACGGAGCGACCTACCTGAAATGGGGTAACGGCGCGCGCGCCGCGTCGGACTTCTCCTTCTACCGGGTGTACCTCGACGTGGCCGGCGATGCCTTCCTGTTGGGGGAGACCGACTCGGAGGGGTTCCTGGACCTCCTGGCCGAGAACGGCGGGATCTACACGTACTTCGTGAGTTCCGTGGACGAATGGGGCCATGAGAGCGCCGGGAGCGCGACCGCCTCGGGGATCCCGCGTCCCGACTACCACGGAGAGTGGATCTACGCATTCTCCGACGTTCCCGCGAGCTCCGGCTTCCATTTCGAGATCGACGAGAACACCTATCCCATCGTGGACGGCGCCGATGCCCTGCGGCATTTCCGCCTCGAGACGGACGTGTCGGGGTGGTGGCTGGTGCCCGGTCCGGGTACGGACGTGTACCCGGTCGGCTTCTCCACCACGAGCCTGAAGTGTGGGCCGGCGTCCGACGTCGACTGTGTGGACCTCCCCGTGGCGCCCACCTCGGGATATTTGGTCCAGGACGTGCTGCTGGACGCTCAATACTCCTACGTGATGCGGGTGGTGGGCGATGACGGCCTCACCCATTACGGAGTGATCCGCGTGGAGATGTTGGGCTACGACCAGAACGGGGACGCCATCATGATCTTCGACTGGGCCTACCAGTTGGAGCCCGATTCGCCCAGCCTGGTGGTGGCTCCGTGAGCTGATCCTCTTCGGGCACCCGGACGGCATGGAAGAGGGCCCGGTTCCCGTCGAGGGGGCCGGGCCCTCCGTCCGTCCTGTTCCCCCCGGGCTCCGTGTCCCTATCTTCCAGCATGGTTCCAGTCATCGAGGCCGTGCCCAACTTTTCCGAGGGTCGGGATCCAGAGAAGATCCGGGCGCTGGTGGACGTCATCGCCGGAGCCGGTGTCGACGTGCTGGACTGGTCCGCCGACCCCGACCACCATCGCTCCGTGGTCACCTTCGTGGGCGACCCCGCCGCGGTGGAGAGCGCGGCGCTGGCGGGGGCCCGTTTCGCCGTGGAGCACATCGACCTGAGGGCACACCAGGGGGTCCATCCCCGGGTCGGCGCCCTCGACGTCCTCCCGTTCGTACCCCTTCGGGACGTCACCATGGAGGATGCCGTGCGTATGGCGTGGCGGGTCGCCGAGCGCCTGACCGAGGTGGGATTGCCGTCGTATCTATACGGAAAGGCGTCCCGGCCACCCGGGCGGGGATTGGCCGAGTTGCGGCGGGGCGGATTCGAGGCACTGGCCGGGGGATTCCCCGCCGATCGCCGCCCGGACTTCGCGCCGCCCGCGTCGGACCGCCCCCACCCGTCCGCCGGAATCACCTGCGTGGGGGCCCGCGAGGTGTTGCTCGCCTGGAACGTCTTCGTGGAGGGGATCACCGTCGAAGAGGCGCGGAGCGTGGCCGCGGCCATCCGGGAACGGGGGGGTGGTTTCGCGGGATTGAGGGCGTTGGGCCTACACCTTCCGCGCCAGGGCCGTACCCAGATCTCCATGAACCTGGAGGATCCCTCGCGGACTCCTCCCATGGACGTGTTCCGGGCCATCGAGGCGAAGGTGGGCGCGCTGGGCGGCCGGGTAGTGGAGACCGAGGTGATCGGGATGATTCCGGATGCCCTTGTGCTTCCGGCCGCGGAGGACAGATTAAAGGTTTGCGACCTCGGGTCGTCCCGCCTCCTTTCACACGGTCTGGCCGCGCACACGATCCATCGCCTCGAGGATTGGTCGGCTCGTTCCGATGTTCTTGGAGACGAGACGCGCGCAGCCAACGAGACACCCAACCACGCATCATGAGCATCGAAAAGGTCAAGGAAAAGGCCCGGCGCCACGAGCAGAAGGAGGAGTGGCAAGCGGCGCTGGCCCTCTATACTGAGGCCATCAAGACGCTGGAGGCCCAGGACCAGCCGGATATCGGGCTGTACAACCGGCTCGGGGATCTGTGCGTCCGGGTGAACCGCCTCGATGATGCCGTGAAGAGCTACGAAAAGGCCGCGGACCTGTACGCGGAGGCCGAGCTTCCCAACAACGCCATCGCGGTGTGCAAGAAGATCGTCCGCAACGCGCCCACGAGGCATTCCGTATACCTGAAGATGGGACAGATCCGGGCGCGCCAGGGTTTCCTGACCGACGCCCGCACGAACTTCCTCACCTACGCCGAGCGCATGCAGCAGGCCGGCAACCTGGACGAGTCCTTCCGGGCGCTGGTGGAATTCGCGGACCTGGTGCCCGACGACATCCGCGTGCGGGAAATGGTCGCCCAGCAGCTGGTGACACACCGCCGTGTGGACGACGCCGTGGAGCAGTATGCGCTCATCTACGATGCCTTCATGGAGCGGGGGTTGTCCGCGGAGGCCATGGACATCCAGGCCAAGGTCGCCAGGCTCTCCCCGGGCACGCGGCTCGATGGGCGGGGGGCCCCGGCGCCGGTATCCGAGCCCGAGCCCGAGCCGGTGTACGAAACCATCGAGTTCGACGAGCCGGAGCCCATCGAAATCGAGCCGCCCCTCGCCACGGTGGAGGTCGACGAGCCGGCGGGCGGGTACGGAGACATCGCGCTTCCGGACCACCCGACGGAGGTGGAGCTTCTCGGCCATGTGTCGGCGGGTGACGACCTCGATCTGAGTACGCTGGGTGGGGTCGAGGACGAAGTGGAGGAGGAGGCGGAGGCGCTTCCCACCTTCGACTTCGAGGAGGAGGCGGACGAGATCGAGTTCGTGTCGGCGACGATGGATGTGGACGCGGACGTGCAGGAGTCGGACCTCGCCGGGGCGGTGTTCTCGGAACCCCTGGTGGACGAGGTCGACCTCCCGGAACCCGAGCCCGTGGAGACCCCGGTCGCCCAGGCTCCGGTCCCACCGCCCGCTCCCGTAGAGGAGGTGGCCGCGCCACCCCGTGCGGAACCCAGCCTCGACGATCTCATCGCCGAGAACCCCGACGACACGTCGCTCTGGCAGCGCCTCGTGGAGCGGGCGTACAAGTCCGGAAACGAGGTGGCGCTGGTCCGGGCCTATATCGGGATGGCGCAGGCGCTGGATCGGACCGGACAGGCGGCGCGAGCGAAGGCCTCGTACCAGCAGGTCATCCAGATCGACCCGGAAAACGAGACCGCCAGGCGCGCGCTCGGCATGTCGGATCCCGCGGCGGCCGGCGCCGGCGCCGGTGGTGGAGCGGCCCAGGACTACGTGGACCTCGGTTCCCTCCTCCTGGGCGACACGGAAGAGAAGACCACCCGGTTCGTGGTGGAGTACCAGGAGCCCACGGGTGACGAAGAGGCCGACTTCCGCAACATGCTGGCCCAGTTCAAGGAAAAGGTCGCCGAAAACCTGGACGCCCACGACGTGGGAGCCCACCACGACCTGGGAACGGCGTACATGGAGATGGGCCTTCTCGACGAGGCCGTGGGCGAGTTCCAGCAGGCTTTGCGTGCCGCGCCCGACCATCTGCCCACGTATGAGCTACTGGGGCAGTGCTTCCTGCAGATGGAGAAGCCGGACATGGCAGTCCGGACTCTGACCCGGGCGACGGAATCGAGACCCGAGGTGGAAGACGAATTCATCGGGATCTACTATTATCTCGGCCGAGCGTATGAAGCGGAGGGCAACTCCGCGTCCGCAGTGGAGTACTATGACCGCGTATTCTCCCTGGACATCAATTTCGCTGACGTCACCGAACGGCTGCGGGTCCTCCGCTGAGGGCGGGGCACGCCGGGTTCGCGACTTCCGAGACGAGGACTTCCTCCGGTAGACATGGATTCCAGCCTTAGTCAGATGGTGCGCGGGGCGCCTCCACGGCTGTCCAGCATCCAGGGTCCGGTGCAGGAGCAACTGGATCGGGTGGGAGACGAGCTTCGCCGTATCGTCCTGTCGGATTTCGACATGATCGGCGATGTGAACGACCATCTCCTCTTCGTCCAGGGGAAGTTGTTCCGCCCCACGCTCCTCCTCCTGGCGAGCCAGGTCGGCGGTCGGGCGAAGGACGACGCGCTCACGTTGGCGGCCGTGGTCGAGTTGGTCCACCTGGCGACGCTCGTGCATGACGACGCCGTCGATCACTCCGTGCTTCGACGCGGGATGCCCACGGTGAACGCGCTGTGGACCCATCAGGTGGCGATCATCATGGGCGACTACCTGTACAGCCGGAGCGTCTCCGAACTCGCGCGTTTGGGGCACCTCGATGCCCTTGCCGTTCTGGCGAAGGCCGCCAACGAGATGAGCGTGGGCGAGATGCGCCAGCTCACCTCCTATGATGCCCTGGACTTCACCGAAGCGGACTACTATCGGCTCATCGCGGCCAAGACGGCATCGCTGATGGCGGCGGCGTGTGAGATGGGGGCACTCGCCGGAGTGCCGGCATACCGGGAGCCGCTACGCCGCTTCGGCCACAATCTGGGGATGGCGTTCCAGATCGCCGACGACCTCCTGGACTACACCGGAACCGAAGAGGTCACCGGGAAGCCGACGGGGCACGATCTTCGCGAGCGGAAGGTCACGCTTCCCCTGGTGGGCGCCATGGAGAACACCAGCGACGTGGAGCACGAAGAGATCCGGAAGTTCTTCACCCGCGTGGATCCCTCGGACGACGAGATCCAGCGGATCGTCGACATCGTGGCGGAACGGGGGGGGCTGGAATATGCCAGAGGGCGGGCGCGGCACTACGCGGACCTCGCGGAGGAGAGCCTCGCGACACTCAGCGGGAGCGTGGAGTTGGATGCGCTCAGGGATTCGGTGTCCTATGCGGTGGATCGGAGTCGGTAGCCGGATGGCCCCACTCCGCGGCCCCATGATCAGGGAGAACCGCTGATGCTGGTCGACACCGGTCGGCGGGGCCTGGTCCGGATGGTGTGGACGCTCGTGTTGGGGCTTTTCCTTGGAGGGCTCATGACCAAGCTGGCCGAGTCGTTCCTCCCGGAAAGCGCCACCCGGGAGTTTCTCACCACCGCGGTGGAGGCATCCTTCGGACCTCTCGCCGTGGACCTGGTGGCGGTGGGGATCACGCTGGGTCCGCTGACCATGAGCCTCAACGTTCTGACGCTGGTTGGGATCGCCATCGTCGCCCTGATCATGAGATCCCTGATCTGAAGCGATCGTTTTTTTCAACGGAGGATAGCAGTCATGGGTATAGGCGGTTTCGGGATGGGGGAGATGATCATGATCTTCATGGTCGTACTCCTGCTGTTCGGAGCGAAGCGCCTGCCGGAGATCGGTTCGTCCCTGGGGAAGGGGATCCGGGAGTTCAAGAGTTCCGTCAGGGAGATCGAGAGCGAACTCAAGGTTCCACCGGATCCGCCGCGCCGCGTGCCTCCGCAGGCGCGTGAGGAGCCGGAGTCCGGAGAGCCGAAGAGCCTGAGCGGAGCGGGCGAGAAGGATTCTCCTCCCGAGTCCGACTGACCGGGACCCGGCGAAGGCAGGTGCATCGAATTGAAAAGGGCCGGGCCGCCATCACGGCGGCCCGGCCCTTTCGCGTTCCCGGGATACGGGCCCGATGGATCAGAAGATCGGAGGAAGCTGCACCGGCGCGTCTTCATTGGACTCCACCAGCACCTGGTCCCGGCGGTCCACGATCTTCGCCGCCGCGCGCAGGGCCATGATCCAGTCCTGAAGCCGCTGTTGCTGGAGCACGTTCATGGCGATGGAGCGCTGTTGTTCCTTCTGCTCCATCCAGGCCAACGAGTCGGCGGGCTCGCGGGAGAGAAGCTCGATGACGAAGGCGTTGGCGGGAGTGGAGACGACGTCGCTCACCTGGCCGGGCGTCAGTCCGAACGCCGCCCCGATCGCCGCGTTCTGCCGTCCGAGCCCGGGAACGAAATCGGATCTCGTGAAGGGCGCGGGCGAACGGATCTCCAGCCGCATGTCCGCGGCCACGTTGGGCAATGCCTCACCCTGCCGGACCTTGGCGACCACCTCGGAGCCTTCCTCCAGGGCCCGCGCCATCTTCTTGTCGAAGATGAGGGTGGCCTCCACGGCGGGCCGTGCCTCCTCCAGCGGGAGCACGCCGGCGACGCGGCTGCTCACCAACTCCAGGGCATAGAACGCCTGAGCGTTCTCGAAGACCGGACTGACGTCGCCCGGTGAAGCCTCCTCGAAGGCCCAGTCCGCACCTTCGCTGATCTGACCGGCTCCGGTCACGAAGGCGAAGTTCCCGCTGACGTCCACCGTGGCGGCCTCGAGCCCAAGCCGGCCCGCGGCCTCCTCCAGAGGATAGGACTGACCGAGATCCTCCAGGGAGTCGGCCAGCGTGAGAAGCGCGATCTCGCTGTCGTCGGTGCGCTCGATGGGCACCAGGATGTGGCGCGCGCTGGCGCTGTCGGCTCCCCAACGCTCCGAAACCTCAATCACGTGGTACCCGAACGCACTCTTCACCGGCGTGGTCACCGTTCCCACCCGCGTCGCGAAGACGGCGGAGTCGAAGGGTGCGACCATCCGGCCCTTGGGGAAGGTGCCCAGCTCGCCGCCCGCCTGGGCCGATCCCTGATCCGAAGACTCCCGCGCCGCCACTTCGGCGAAGTCGGCCCCGCCCAGGATCTCCTGGCGAATGGCGACTGCCCTGTCGTAGCTGGCGACGGTGTCCTCCGGGGTGGGCGTCTTGCTCAGGACGACCACCTTGACCGTGGCATTGGCCGGGAACTCGAACTCGTCCTGGTGATCGTCGTAGTACCGCTGGACCTCGGCATCGGACACCGGGAAGTCCGCATCATCGTACCGAACGGAAGGGTCGAACGGCACGTACCGTACTTCCACGACCTCGTTCCGGTCCTTCCAGTCCTGCCAGAGGTACGCGTCCGGGATGTAGAGACCGGACGAGACCTGCTTGAGGAGCTTGCCGCGCGGGATGACGTCACGGTAGTACGCCTCCAGGATCAGAAGCTTATCCTGGGGGAGCTGAGCGAGGAAGCTCTGATAGGATTGACGGTCCAACGATCCGTCTTCCCTGGTGAACTGCGGGAGGAGGTCGGACGGTGGATTGAACTGGGCCGCCTCGGCGATCTCCCGGTCGCTCACCGTGATCCCACGCCGCTCGAGCTCCTGACGGATGAGGATCTGGTTCACGACTTCGTCGAAGGCCTGGTCCTCGATCTGCTGGTTCTGCAGCGAAGTGACGGGCTCTTCCTGGGAGCGCTGCACCTGTTCCAGGAGGTTCCGGAAGGTGGACATGTAGTCCTCGTACATCACCGGATCTCCGTTCACTCGGCCGATCTCCCCGTAGCTCCCGGATGACCGGCCCGTGATGTCCATACCCCACTCGAACACCATGAGGGCCACGAAGGCCACTGCGGCGAGGAACATGATCGGCTTTGTGGCTTCCCGCATCTGACGCATCATAGGCCAGCGACTCCTACAGCCTCTCTGACGTTGTGGCGCAATTGCCTCCAAGATAGACCAGGAAGAATAACGGCTTGCCCAGTCGCTCTCAACCAAAGAATCCCGCCGCGTTGACTATTTTTCTCGGCCGTCCGTATCTTCGAGTTGGCACGCACCACAACTTCGAGTTCCCGTTCGTCTCTCTCCGGGAGTCCCACAGGTGATGGAATCCATCCACGACGAGATCCGGACCCTCGAGTCACTCTTCTGGTCGGAGAGAGACCCCGAAGGACGTGTGTTCGTGGCCCTGGCCGACGCTCACCGGAGGGCCGGAGACCTCGACGCGGCCCGAAGGCTTCTGGACGAGGGTCTCACGCGGTACCCCGACTACCCCTCCGCCCACGTGGTCGCCGCCCGCATCTGGAAGGACCGGGGAGACCTCGACGCGGCCCAACAGTCGGCGCAGCGTGTGCTCTCGCTGGACGACGGCAACACCGAGGCGGTGCGCGTCCTCGCCCAGGCCCTCGACGCCATGGGAAGCACGGACGCCGCGCGCCTCTACTGGTCGCGGCTGGAAGACATGGATCCCGGGGCGTCCTCCGACGATGTGACGGGCCCGGAGGCGGATGCGGCGCTGGACCTCGCGGCGCTGGCGCCGGCGGAGCCGGAGGCGGATGCGGATGCGGCGCTGGACCTCGCGGCGCTGGCGCCGGCGGAGCCGGAGCCGGATGCGGATGCGGTCCTGGATCTCGCGGCGCTGGCGCCGGCGGAGCCGGAGCCGGAGGCGGATGCGGTCCTGGATCTCGCGGCGCTGGCGCCGGTGGAGCCGGAGCCGGAGGAGGATGCGGTGCTGGACCTCGCGGCGCTGGCGCCGGCGGAGCCGGAGCCGGAGGAGGATGCGGTGCTGGACCTCGCGACGCTGGCGCCGGCGGAGCCGGAGCCGGAGGAGGATGCGGTGCTGGACCTCGCGGCGCTGGCGCCGGCGGAGCCGGAGCCGGAGGAGGATGCGGTGCTGG